>JAFABA010000207.1 GCA_023426265.1 Bacillota bacterium | reverse complement strand
CAGCTGGATGGAGCGGACGTTCGCCCGTTATCAGGACAATGGCTTTGCCCATTTTGCCGCGATTGAAAAGGAAACCGGTGCGTTTGTGGGCGTGATCGGCCCCATCGTCGAGGCGGTGGAGGACGTGCCCTATACGGGACTTGGCTATATCCTGAAAAAGGAATACTGGGGCAAAGGATATGCGACGGAGGGCGCCGCCGCCTGCATGGAGTATGCGTTTACCGTACTTCACGCAGAAAAGGTCATAGCGGAAATCCGCCCGGAAAACCTCCCTTCCCGCAGGGTGGCCGAGCGGCTGGGTATGCGGGTGGAGCGGGAATTTGTGAAGCATTATCATGGCAAGGATATGCCGCATCTGATCTACAGCAAGACAAGGGAATAGCAAAAGGGCCGCAAATGCGGCCCTTCAGTCTGTCACCATCATTTGTCATTCTGAGCCGAAGGTAAAGAATCTAACTCTCGCTATAAATTCTCAATAGGATAGGGTCTTCAAGATCCTTCGCTTCGCTCAGGATGACGATAAAGGGCTGATGAGCTAAGGGCCGCAACGCGGCCCCTTTTTCGATGCTTTATGCGGCGAGCTTTTCGAGCGCCTGGTCCGTGCTCCAATAGAAATGGTCCTCTCCTATTTTGCCGATCAGCTCCAGTTTCTCGAATATCTCCTTGACCGGAGGCTGGAGGCTCGCAAAATAAACCGCTGTATTGTTCTCTGTAAGCCGCAGGCAGATTTCCTGCAAGGCCTGCACGCCGGAGAGGTCCGCAAGCGGTACGCCGCGCAGCGAGAATATGATCTGCTCCTTGCCGGAAAGCACCTCGAGCGCATCTTCCAGGCGGCGAACCGACCCAAAGTACAATGGCCCCGTGATATACACCACGCCCGTGCGGGATAGCTTTTCGGTAAACGCGGCCTGCCTGGGAAGCTTGGCCGGTATAACGTCGCTTACGGTCACCTGCATGTTGGAAACCTTGATCACAAACGTCATCACCGAGAACAGCACGCCGATGACGATGGCTATGGTCAGATCGAATACCACCGTGCAGGCCATGGTGATAAAGAACTGGAGAATGGCGCTTGTAATGCGCCTTTTGAATATCTCTTTTATGGCATGCCACTCGTTCATGCGCCAGGCTGTCATGATCAGCACCCCGGCCAAAGCGCACAACGGGATAGCGGACATCACCCCAGCAAGCGCGAACATGGAGAGCAGCAGGACGGCCGAATGGATGATTCCGGTCAGCCGCGTTTGCCCGCCCGCCTTGATGGCGACGCTGGTGCGCGCGATTGCCGCAGTCGCGGGTACCCCGCCAAAGAACGGCAGTACCACATTGCCGATGCCCTGGGCAATGAGTTCCTGGGAGGCATTGAGCTTTTCGTTTTTCATACGCCCGGCGCTCGCGCCGCAAAGCAGGCTTTCGATCATTCCCAGCGCCGCGATGCTGAACGCGGGCATGATAAGGCCCTGAATTTGCCTAAATGAAATGCCGGAAAGCGTAAGCCGCTCCCCCAGCAGCAGCGTCTGCGGAATTTCCCCCACGCTTGCGACAGGAAGGCGCAGCAGCAGGTTCGCTCCGGTCGCCAGTATGATGGCGACAAGCGAAGCCGGGCAGACCTTGGCCCACTTTTTGGGGTAGAACGCCATAAACAGTATCACGGCGACGCCCATGATAAGTGCCGCCGGGTTGAATGCTTGCGGCAGCGTAAAGTAGCTGACGATGCGTTCTATCGTCTCTTCGCCTGCGGAAACAAGCCCTGTTAAGTTGTTGACCTGCCCCAGCGCGATGATGACGGCGATGCCGGAGGTAAAGCCGGTGATGACGGGCAGCGGAATAAAGGAAACGATATCCCCCAGCTTGAACACGCCCGCGAGTATCAGCATAACACCGGACAGGAGGCACGCTAAAAACACGCCGTTCAGGCCGTATTGCGCCACGAGGGACACCAATATCGCCGTCATGGCCCCGGTCGGCCCCGAAATCTGGTATGAAGCGCCGGACAGCGAGCCGATCACAAGCCCGGCCAGTATGGCGGTGACTAAGCCCGCAGCCGCGGAAGCGCCGCTGCTGACCCCAAAAGCCAAAGCGAGGGGCAATGCGACCGCAGCCACAGTCACCCCCGCCAGCACATCTTTCCCCAAAGTCGTAGCAGTGTAGCCCGAAAACTCCTTTTTAAGCATCCCGGTAAAACCCTTCAGAAACCGCACGGTGAAACGATCCTCCCGCTTCCTGTAAAAATCGACATCTTCTCTAAAATAGCACACACTTTCGCCATTATAGCACACGGAATAGTTGCGTCAATATATATACGCCATTGTTTGTAGTCCTACCTCCTCGGGGGTGTGGGGATCTCAACACAGCCCCCGCGGGACGCCGAGGGCGGCGTCCCCTACAAATCATCGTGAAGATACATATACAGAATAATATTCGAACGCTATCCCTCGGTTCAAGCGTCAGGGCACATTTGTTTTTTGAATAGGGAAAAATGTAGGGGCCGATGCCCTCATCGGCCCGCAAATTGCCAAAACGTGGGACGCCGGGGACGGTGTCCCTACAAACGTAATTTAGGAATGAATATGCAGATGCCGTTATCCTGGCCTATTGCCGTGTTTGCACGCCGCTTTTGAATGCGGTATAATAAGTTGAGTTTTTATGCGCGGCATTGCCGCTTAATACACGAGCGGTGCAATACATATGGAGGTGCGGCTTTGGCAAAGAGAAGGCCGAAAAAACGCAAGGAGGCAGAACAGTCCCGCCGCGAAATTTGGGGCGTGGCGCTCGCCGCCGTCGGCGTCTTCTTGGGCGCCTGCATTTATTTCGGACAGGCCGGGCTCATTGGCGAGGCCATCCGGTCCGTTTCCTATGGGCTGGGCGGCCTGTTTGCATATGCGTTCCCGCCCGCCTGCCTCATAGGCGGCGTCGCATTGATCGCCATTGCGGACCAGAAACCCAGAAAGGGCAGGACGTTCCTTGTGTTCACCGGCATATGGCTTGTGCTGGCGCTTCTGCATGTCATCGCCCGGCCCGTACTGGGAGATACTCCTTTCTTCACCTATGTGCGGGACGCCTACACGTACGGCACCGGGCAGCTTTCCGGTGGCGGCGCCATAGGCGCTCTGCTTTCCTACCCGCTGCTGCTTTTAACGGGCGAGGCAGGCTCGTACATTTTCCTGATCGCGGGGATATTGATTATCATCCTATTGGTCACAAGCATCTCCCTGCGTGTGACCGGCCAGCAGGTCACCACCAAAGTAAAGGAAGGGTTCCAGCAGGTCGCCCAGGCGCATGCGGCGAGGCGCGAGCTGTATACGGCGACGATAGACGAAGAAGAGGCGGTCCCCGCCCCCCGTTTCCATAAGCCTGCAAGGCCTGCGCGCAGGCCCGCGAAAATAGAAGAGCCCGGCCCGAGCTTTATGCCCATGGGAGGGCCGCTGCAAAAGAAAGCGCAGCCTATGGAGGTACAGGATCCGCTGATTCCCCCGTTAATGCAGCCAGCCTCCCCCGCCCCGTTTGCGGTGGAAGAGGATATGGACGATTTCCCGCCCTTTGAGCCGGACGATTTTGCGGCAACGCCTTTGCGCACCCCCAAAAAGCCTGTGCCGGAGGCGCTGCCCTTTGAGGAGCCGGTGCAGGTAAAGCTGAATTTGGAGCCGAAGAAAAAAACGGAAGACGCCTTGCCCCCCTGCAACGCGGCGCAGGA
>JAFABA010000046.1 GCA_023426265.1 Bacillota bacterium | reverse complement strand
CCCCGCCAATGCTCCCAAATCCGCCCAGGCAAACGGCAATAAACCCAAATATCAGGAACGGAGCGCCTACAGAAGGAGATATGTAGTAGTAATAAGAAAGCGCACATCCCGCTGCGCCAGCGATGGCCGCGGAGATGCCAAACGCGATCGTATATGCCTTTTCTGTGTTAATGCCCATCAGGCCGGCCGCTTCTTTATCCTGAGACGTTGCGCGGATAGCCTTGCCCGCTTTTGTTTTGTTCATAAACAGGAACAACAGCCCGGTTACAACGACCGATACAGCAAGCGGAACCAGCTTCTGCTTGCTGACCATCAAGACTCCAAGATCCACCGACCCTGAAAACATCAAATCTGGCACATTTTTATATTGTCCGCCCACCAGCATCAGAACGGCATTTGTCAAAACCATACCTAGGGCAAAGGTAATCAGCCTCTGGGAAAGTATCGGGCCTTTCAGGGCCTTGCTGATCAGTGTTTTATACGTGACGACGCCGAAGAAAAACATCAGCACCATTATGATCGGAAGCGATGCGATTGGATCCAAGCCAAGCCAAAGATTGCAATAAAACGCAAGATACATGGCAAGCATCATGAACTCGCCCTGAGAAAAACTTAGAATATTCATGACACCCCAAACGAGTGCGATGCCCATGGCAATCAATGCGTAAATTGTCCCCATGACCAGTCCTTCAAATATCACCTGTAAAAGCATTCGAATCTTGCTCCTCCCCTATTAACTGGTCTTAAATGCCGGGATTACACACAGGAGTTCAACAACTCAGGGGCCGTTGAACTCCTGCGTCGTACCGCTTACATATAGAAATAGAAAGGTGTTTTGTTTTCAGGAAGTTTAACGCGCATCCCAGTTGGGGGCAGGATAAACGCCTTCAGCAGATGCAACGGCCGAGGGGAAAACGGTATGGTATTTGCCATCCTTCATCTGGACCATAATCGCCGTCGTTTCAGTATTCTGGCCATTGTCCGCATACTTATATCCGGGAAGGCCCGTGGGATCCTGCGCGGGATCAATCGTAATGCCCTTAGCCATTTCAGCGCGCATGGCGTCCGGGTCGGTGCTGCCGGCCTGGTTGGCAATAATTGCGAGCATGTAAGCATCCCAGGCAGAAGCCAGCACGTCGCCGATCAGGGGGATACCACCGGAATACTGGGTTTGATACAGTTCGGCCAGTTCCTGCGAGATCTCGCTCTTGAAGTCGGTGTTCCAGCGGGCGGTAGAGAAGCAATAGTCGGAGTCGGCGCCAAGATTTTTCATAAAGTCGGAGGAGGCAAACCCGCCGCGCTGACCAATCAGCATTCTGGGAAAGTAGTTCTGCTCTTTCAAGGTGGACATGAGCAGCAGCGCATCCGCAATGTAGGAGCTCATAATAACCGCATCGGCATCGGCCTTTTTGAGGCGGAGCACTTCCGAGGTAACATTGGACGCACTCGCGCTGTAGGAGATATCCTCCACGATTGTAAAGCCATATTCGGCGGCCCACTTGCGCTCGGTCTGCCCGATGTTCATGCCAAATTCGGAGTCCTCGCAGATAAGCGCAACGGTTTTAATATTTGCTCCTTTGGTTTCATTCAGGGTCTTGATGTACTCGAACGTATCCCGGATAAACGTATCGTCGCCGGGATAAGTACGACCATAATACTTATAGCCCGCCTGAGTCAGGGATTCGGACGTACCTTCGGAGAGAACAATAGCGCCGTATTTTTCCGCGGCAACCATCGCAGTCTTAGTAGAAGCGCTGGAGAAGTTGCCGGCAAGGCCGATGACCCCTTCTTCCGTAATCAAACGTTCCGCCTCGGCCATTGCGATATCCGGGCTGCTTAAGTCGCCTACTACAAACTCCACCTTCGCTCCGCCCAGATTGGGAAGGCCCTCAACGTCGTGGAATGGGAGGTTGACGTCCACCACATTGTTGATTGCATCCTCAAATAACTGCGCCAGCGCCTGCACCTCGACGCCGGCCTGCGTCTGCGTGCCCGTCAGGGGAACCATCAAACCGATCCTGACCGTTTCCACCTCTTTGGGAGGCTCTCCCGCCGTGGGCGTATTCTCCGTTGAACCATTCGTCGCGGGAGACGGGGTGGGCGATTCCTGAGATACCGTTGCACATCCTACCAAGGAAATCAGCATTGCAACAACAAGTACCAGGCTTAAAAATTTCTTCATCACACTTTCTCCTCCGCTCTATTTATTATTTGTAATGCCAGGCATTACAATTCCGGTTCTCATTCGGGAATGGCAGCTATTTCAATGGTTGCCTTCAGGAAATCGTCGATTTCTTCAGGAGAGTTGCAGTGGATGGGAGAGACACGGATCACGCCGTCAAGCCCAAAGGATTCTACGATGCGTTTGGAATAGTGGCTGGGAGATTTGCGTTCAAATACATAGACGCCGCGTTTTACGTACTCTTTGACTGCCGAGGTGACATCCAGATTGTCAAACGTAATGGGCAAAATAAAATCGCGCTGGGTCAAATCCGGGTTGTCGCACTGAACCTTGACGTTTTTGATATCGCGCAAGCCGGGCAGCCCGTCATGCCCTTCCAGCGCACGGTGCAGCAATGCGCGCTCCTGCAATTCGATGCGGTGCATCCCTTCTTCAAAAAGCGTCCTTCTGTCCTCGCTTTTAATAAACTGGGAACCGATCCAGCACACATGATCTACGATGGCGGTATAGCCTGCGAACTGATGCGGCGCCGTGCTCCCCAGCTCCCAGGTGTCCTCGCTATACCCGAGTATCCGGTTATGCGGCAGTACGGCGCACCGATCCGAAACCCAGCCCACGCCGGACCCACGCATGCCGAAGAACTTGTAAGGAGCGAAATCCACTGCATCGATATCCAGCTTGCTCAAGTCAATCAGGCTATGCGGCGCATGCTGTACGGCGTCCACCACGATATAGAGATCAGGCTTGATTTTCCTGGCCGCCTCGACCATTGCGGGGATGTCGTTTACCGCTCCGGTGATGTTGCAGGAATACATGCAGCTAAGCAACACGGTATTCTGATCTACCTTCTTGATAACCTCTTCCACATCGATGCCGCCGGTAGCGGGGTTGCTTTGCAGAATGCGCAGTTCACGGCCGGTCTTCTTGGCGTAATACTCTACAGAATCAAACCCTGAAGGATGCTCCAGCACCGATACCACCATATTGCTGCCCGGGATATTCTCCGCGATCGCGCCCACGATATTGAACATGACCTGAGAAGCGGACAGATAGGTTGCGATAGAGCCTTTCTGCGTGTTCAATATGATGCGAATATCCTCATAGCCCTTCTTGACGGCCTGTTCCTGTATGGACGCCTGCGCCTGGTGGCGGCCAGGGCAATCGGGATGAGAGTCCACATCCAGCGCCGCCTGCAGGCAGGATTTTAAGCGGAGCGCGCCGCCGGAGTTCTCAAAAAAGATCCGCTTTCCATAGCTATCCGCATCCACATTGCAAAAACGGTCCCGAACCTGTTGCTGGAGTTCGGGTGAAAACAGTATCCCCTGTGGGTAATCGTTCGGATTCATAACACGTTCCTCCTTGTTGTTTCTATTTGGGCGCCTATTCCACCGTAAGCTTTCCATTGTCCAAAAGCACTTTACCGTCAACGGTAAGCGTGGGCGCACGGAAGACCAGGTCGAGATGCAGCGGGCAGGAGTTCGTCCCCTGGAACCCGCGGTCATCGCCAAAACCGAAGTGCACGGTTCCGTAGCAGCCTTCATCCTCCAGCATCCTGCCGGTCAGCTCGCAGGCCGGATTCATGCCGATGCCGATTTCCCCGACGTGATACGCTTTGGGATCGTTGAAGCTGGCCAGAACATCCTTGAGCGTTTCAGCCTCCTCGCCGCCGGAAATATCCACCACGCGGCTTTCCTTGATCTCGATGCGGATAGGCTCCTGAATAAGCCCCAGGCGCGGATGGGGAATGCTGCCGTCTATGTATACGACGCCGTTGGCGGTACCGGCGTTTCCGCCGATCGCGCACTCAATATCCGGGGGAGAGGAAGACTGGCCGGGGTTGATGCTTCTGCCATATTGGGGCAGGCTCTTACGGCCGGTAATGTTCGCGACAAAGTTCGTGCCGATCGGCGTGGTAATACGGACTTCGTCGCCCTCCAGCAGCACGGCGACCTTATCCATAATGGGACCCATTGCTTCAAAATCCGCATATAGGCCGCCGGATTCGAGCATCCTCATGTCGTAATCCGAGCAGTTCAGGTCGCGGGCGCCGTTCGCGCAGGCGTTTCGTTTTGCCTCGGTGCTTGAAATGGAGAATGTGGTGGGGCGGAAAATCACATCCGCGGCCATCATAGAAGCCGCCACCAACGCGGTGGGCTCTTGCCCATGCATGGTTTGCGTGGGCATCATGATCATGCTCCGGTTCGGATAGTCCTCTGCGGCATCCCACAGCGCCTGTGCGATGTGCAGGCTATTTGGGTCTGTAACGATCAGAATTTTCTCATCCTTTTTGCACTGTGCGCATACATCCAGTAACGTTTGGCATGCCTTGTAGATCTTTTTCGCCATGTGGTAGTTCCTCCTGAAACGATGTTGTTAATAGGGATATATTGAGTTGCCAGGGAATGCTGTCTGATAGCCGTCCGCTACTCCTCAATGCCGAAGTACTTGTAGACATTCCTCTTTGCGGCTTCCAGATGTTCGTCCTTAGGCCGGTATCCATAACAGAATTCAAATATCTCGCCGAGCTGGCCGATCATCATGTCCACGCCGTAAATGGTTTTGAGATTGAGCTCCTTCGCGCGTTTGGCAGGCGCCGTCATCGGCGGGTTCACAATGTTCTCCATTACCACAGCATCCGGGCGCAGTTTCTCCATAAAGCCCAGGTACGTATGGTCCTCGGGGAAGCCGTACAGTCCCAGCGGCGTAGACTGCATGAAAAAGTCACATACGGCGGCGGTTTTATCCATGTTCTCATTCGTAAAGGGCAGGCATTCAATCTCCATATCGGTGTAGCGGCGTACCGTCTGCACAAGCGCATGCGCGCGCGCTATGGAACGATTCACAAGCGTAACCTTGCGTGCGCCCTCCTTGGCAAGCTGCAAAAGTATGACCCCGACGATGCTGCCCGCGCCAAGGATAAACACATGCATCCCCTTTACGTCGACGTCGGCTTTTTTAATGGCGGCCATATTACCCTTGCCATCCATTCCCGTTCCTACGGTCCTGCCATTTTCGTCAACCTTGACGATGTTTACGGAATTAAAAATTCTGGAGTATTCGTCCACCTCGTCGAGGTAGGGAATGATCGCGGATTTGTGGGGCATCGTCAGGCTGAAGTGCTTCATCCCCAGCGTTTTGAACGCCGACATGAAATCGCCCAGACTGCCGACAGGTATTTCCACCGGCCACATAATCTCATCGATCCCGTTGGCTGCGAACAAAGGATTGTAGGCGTAAGAAGCGCTGCTTTGCCCCATAGGGCAGCCAATAATAGGAAAGAGTTTTGTATTCATGGTAAACTTTAGATGTTCAATTTTCATTTGCATGCTGATTTCCCACTCCATCTTTTATTTTCTTGATATAAACACGTGTAGATATTGAACAAAAAATTTTAACCAACAAGCTGATTATATAATTAAGTGCAAACGATCAATGAAAAAATCGTAATTGGAGTTCTGAATTAAGGCTAATTATTTAGGATAGAGTCATCATGCCACAAAACCAAAGGGTTGTCAACGCCTTATTTTAATTATTTCATAAACACGTATTTATACTTATTTTTCTAAATGTGGATGATAAAGTATCCATAACTCAAGCATGTCAAGCATAGTTTTCAATGCAAAATTCAATGGTTACGGCAATCCACACGGGTAAATATAAAGAAATCCCCCGATAGTATTCCATCGCATTGTCTTTTTATGGGCAGGACAGCTATGTCATTCACATTCGTACCGGTTGGACCGGTTTTAATGAGCCCGCCGCATGCTTCCAACGCCACATAGGCGTTATTATTCTCAAGCTCGTCAATAATACATATGCCGGCCTGTTTCAGGATGTATGCGGTAGTGCCAT
>JAFABA010000151.1 GCA_023426265.1 Bacillota bacterium | reverse complement strand
GGCTTCAACTGGAACGCGCGCTTTTCCAGCGCCACGCCGCCGGACTGCAGCCGGGAAAGCTCCAACAGGTCGTTGATCAGCCGGGAAAGCCGCATGCTTTCCCGCAGGATATAGCCGTAATAGCGGGCTTTGTCCTCTTCCGTTTTTACCAGCCCGTCGTTGAGCGCGTCCGCCAAACTCCGGATGGAGGCGATGGGCGTGCGCAGCTCATGGCTGACATTGGCCACATAGTCCTTGCGCGTCTGCTCCAGCCGCATTTCCTCCGTCACATCCTGTATCATGGTGACGGCGCCCGCCCGTTTTTCCTGCTGCCCCGCAAGCTGGGTGACGGTAACGCGGAGCTGCACGCCTTCCGCGGTGACCGTACGTGAGGCGGTATCCCCCGCCCGCATCAGCGCGCCGATCTCAGGCCATAGCGCTTCCAAGCGGGAAAGCGCGCTTTGCGTATTCCCCGCGTCCGTGCGCAGCAGCCGTTCCGCGGACGGGTTGCAGTGTGTGACGTAACCCGTTTCATCCACCGCGACAATACCTTCCTTGAGCCCATCGAGCACGTTTCTGAGGCGGTTACGCTCCAGAACGAGATCCCCTATGGTCTTTGCGAGCGCGGCGGAAAGCTCGTTTAACGATCTTCCCAGTACGCCGATTTCGTCGTCGCCCTTTTCATACGCCTTTACGGTATAATCCCCAAAGGCCATGGCGCGCGCCGCCTGCGACATCTGCAAAAGCGGCCTGGACAGGCTACGCGATACAAAATAGGCGGGCAGTATGGTGGCGACGGAAACGATCAGCAGGCTGATCAAAAGCGCGCTGTTAAGGCCGCTTAAAGCGGCATTCACTTCATTGAGCGGCTTTGTTAAGAACACCGCGCCCGTCACCTCCGCGTCCACGCCCGAAACGGGCGCGCCCACGACAATGCCAAGCTTGGCGGTGACAAGGCGGAGCACACCGGACTTGCCGGAGAGCATGTCGGGCAGGTAGGCGGAAAGCGCATCAATCATGCGAT
This sequence comes from Bacillota bacterium, assembly GCA_023426265.1. GTDB lineage: Bacteria > Bacillota > Clostridia > Christensenellales > CAG-138 > JAEYLA01. The sequence continues at coordinate 23,564 of JAFABA010000151.1, read as the reverse complement.
CAATATCCGCCCCCCGCGTGCGCGCAAGCAGGTTGCCCGCTTTGTCAAATATCAGCACCGAAGCGTCCCAAATCGTTTGGTCGGTATTGAGCAGGCGCTCAAATGCCCATGGACTGATCTCCCCGCGCTGATACTGGGCCACGATATCGCTGATATACAAAGCGGCCGGCACCATATCCCGCGCTTTCATGTTCGCGAACACGTTGCGGCTCGTATAGGTGAACACAACCGCCGTAAGCAGCGAGGAAATCAAAAGCGTCAGCAGCAAGAACAGCAGTATCTTTTTGAGGAATGCGCTTTTCATTGCCCGGCCTCAAATTTGTAACCCACACCGTATACCGTCCGGATGCCCCAGGCCACGCCTTCCTGCGGGAGCTTTTGGCGGATGCGCTTGATCTGCGTATCCACCGCCCGCGTGTCCCCGAAATAGTCGTATCCCCAGATGATGGAGAGTATCTGTTCGCGGTCGTATACCCGCCCCGGATGGGAGGCGAGTAGGTGTAAAATCTCCACCTCTTTGGGCGTGAGGGGAACAGGCTTTCCTTCATAGCGTACGTCGTAGCTGCCAACGTTGATTTCCAGCTTGTCAAACCGCAGCGTTTGCGGCGGCGTATCCTGCTGCTCCTTCATGCGGCGCAGCACCGCCTTGACGCGGGCCACCACCTCGCGCGTGGAGAAGGGTTTTACGATATAATCGTCGGCGCCGAGTTCCAGGCCCAGCACCCGGTCGATCTCCTCCCCTTTTGCGGTGAGCATGATAATGGGGACGCGGCTCGTCATCCTGAGCGTCCGGCAGACCTCCACGCCGGATTTTCCGGGCATCATGAGGTCCAGTATGATCAAACTTGGTTTTTCGGTTTCCGCCATGCTGAGCGCCTGTATGCCGTCAAACGCGGAAGCATAGGTGAACCCTTCACTCTCCAGGTAAATGCCCAGCGTCTCATGGATGATCTTCTGATCATCGCATATCAGGATGTGCGGCGCTTTTTGCATACAAAATCCTCCTTTTCAACTTAAGGCAAGGAAAGGTGAACCCCTACGCCTCAAAGCTGCTGATTTGGCGCATTTTTTTGTCATCGTCAGTCGCCATAGCGCCATGCCACGGCGAGCGTCGGCAACGAAGCAATGGCGTACCTTGGGGCCCTAGGACCGCAGGGGTGCAACTCCCGTTGCCTTACGGAAATTATAGTATGCCCCCGGCCGCAACACAACAGACGCGCGGAGGTTGTCATAATTGTACATACCCGTGTCAAAATCAGGCACAACGTATTGTTTTTTCTATTAGGACACGGATTGCACGGTTTTTTTGTAATCCAGCCCCGCTTCCGCCTGTACCTTCATGCGGAGCGTGTTGAGCATATCGAAATGATCAAGCGCAAGGGACACGGCATAAGGACAAATGGACCCGTCGGTCGCCATTTGCTTCAACACGCGCACCGTTTGCTCGGGCGACATTCCTTTTCGGTACGCCCTATCCTCCGTAATCGCGGTAAAGATATCCGCCACAGCCATAATGCGCGAGCCTAAGGGAATCTCGTTGTCCTTCAGGTGGAAGGGGTATCCTTTGCCGTTGAGCTTTTCATGGTGGAAGGACGCCCACCTGTTGATGGTTTCAAACCCCTTGATGGCCTGCAGCAGCCGGAAGGTATAGAACGTGTGGCTGCGGATTTCGTTGAACTCCTCCGCGTTGAGCCTGTCCTGCTTTTCCAATACCGCGCTTCTGACCGCGATTTTCCCAAGATCGTGGAGGTTCCCCGCCACGCGCATCATCCTGCATTCGTCCCCGGAAAAACCGGCAAGCTCCGCAAGCTTCTCCGAAATTGCCGCGACGCCCGCGGAATGCGTGGCGGTGAAGGGGCTCCTGTAATCTATGATTTTTGAAAATATGGCGGTCAGGTCGATCACCTGCTCCATATCCATTTCTACCGTGTCAAACTGCACGATCTCCGGCAGAATGTACAAGAGCGGGTCGTAGGAGATATCCAGCCACACGTACTCCTCCACGCTCAGCCGCAAAAATGCCTCCACAAGTTTGGGTGCAAACATGCTTCCTTTTTTTAGCAGAATGGTTTCCCGGATGCGCTGCACCTGGCCTAAGACGTTTTCCTGCTTGTTGACCAGCACACAAACCCGATCCGCCAGGTGCAGGATATGGCTTAACAGGCTGACCTCCCGGCCCATATAGGACCTTCCCTGACCATGGTTCCAGCTCAGGTGGTGGTATTTTATGATTTCCGCAGCCCGGGAGAGCGGCTCGAACCCCTCCAGCAGCTGTGCCCCGCGAAACGCGTGCGAGCTTGCCGTAGGCGGTTCGTCTTCCAAAAGCTCCAGCCGCTCGTTGGTGGACAGCGCGCCGATATCGTGCAGTAGCCCTGCGAGCATCAGATTCTTCCTCTCGCGCTCAGGTATCCCCACGCGTTCCGCGATTTTGTACGCGAGGTATGCCACCTGCTGGTGGTGGTAGCGAAGCTCGGGGCTTACGAGATCCTCCGCGTTGGTGAGGCAGATCAAAAGATCATACAAATTGACAAAGCTACGATTGAATTCAGACATAGTTCCCCCAGGTCATCCGGCCTTTTTATGAGCCAGAATAGATAATCATTTTCGTATATATAATCGGTAGAAAGGGGGCCGGACTGAACCAAAGCAACAGAAAAGGGACGAAAGGCGTTGCCTTTCGTCCCCCATTGGTTGAAATCACGAGTTATTGCGCAGCAGCCTCTTGCGGGTAAACGCTCACCTGCTTGCGTTCCTTGTCCTTGCGCTCAAAACGCACAACGCCGTCTACCATAGCGAACAAGGTATCGTCCTTGCCCTTGCCGACGTTATTGCCCGGATGAATGTGCGTGCCGCGCTGGCGGACCAAAATGTTGCCCGCGAGAACGAACTGCCCGTCCGCGCGCTTGGGCCCCAGGCGCTTCGATTCACTGTCACGGCCGTTACGCGAGCTGCCCACGCCCTTTTTATGCGCGAACAACTGGAGATTCATCATAAACATACTCTACACCTCCCTTTCCGTAATGCTGAGGTATTCGCCGTAGGACGCTTCCATGCTCTTTAACCCCAGGTGCAGCGTATCCAGCAATATGGACGCCTGCTCCAACTGCGCATCCGTGCATTCCTGCCCGAGTATGCAGTAAAGGTATCCTTCCTCTATGGAGAGCCCTACCGGCAGTTGTAACCGTTCCTTCAGCCCGAAGGCGATCGTCTGCGTGAGCGCCGAAACGGCGCTGCACACGATATCGTTTCCTTCTTCGCCATAGCCTGCGTGCCCGCTTGCTTCAAAACCGACGAGTATGCGGTTTTGACAGAGCATACAAACCCTAACCATATTCTTACCCGATTTCTTACCCGATAGAGAGAATCTCTACCTTGGTGTAGGGCTGGCGATGGCCCTGCCTGCTGCTGGAATTCTTCTTGGGCTTATACTTGAACGCGATGACCTTCTTGCCCTTGCCATGCTCGATGACCTTGGCCTTGGCCGTAACGCCTTCCACAACCGGTTTGCCCACGGTAATACCGGCATCGCCGGAAACCAACAGAACGTCAAAGCTGACTTCGGCGCCGGGTTCCGCGGAAAGCTTCTCTACGAGAATCTCGTCGCCCGCCTGCACCTTGTACTGCTTGCCGCCCGTCTGAATGATTGCATACATAGCGTCTTCCTCCTCTTACCAGTCTCGCCCATGCCCGGCCCGGGTTTACGCCCATGTTAAAATACCGGCACGGAGCGGCTCACCGAAACAGTTTATCACGCAGACGGGCGCTTGTCAAACAGTCCGATGCGGGTTTTTCTACGTTATTTGGATTTTGCTTTTCTTAATAAGGAAACGGGCGCGTTCCATGCCGCGGCACGATTATACAGTTTCTCCCTGACATGGATTCAACTACATTGCAACGAATCCGGGCCCAACAGCGTTTCCAATACAGTGATACTACACACAGGAGGTATAAAAATGCTTAAGAAACTGATCGCGGCTGTACTCACCGCAACCATGCTGCTGCTTCTGGCCGTGCCCGCTCTGGCCGCGACCACGCAGACCTCCGGATACCGGATCGCGACCACCAACGTCAACGTCCGTACCGGCCCCAACAGCACCAAGTACCCCGCCATAGGCTACCTGGTCAAAGGAGAACTCGTCTCTTTCGTCAGCCAGTCGGGTGATTGGACCAAAATCGCCTTCAAAGGCACCACGGGCTACGTATTCAGCAAGTATTTAATGAACCCCTTAAGCCAGACTCCCAAGTACTACCGTTCCGCCACGGAGCCCGTCAACGTCCGCACCGGCCCGGACAGTGGGAAATATCCCATAATCGGTTCCCTGAAAAAAGGCGAAGCCGTACAGTATCTCGGCGATTCCGGCAACTGGGCCATGGTTCTCTATAAAGGCGATATCGGCTTTGTATACAGCAGCTATCTTACCAGGCCCACCACAGGCGGCGGCGACGACCCCGCTCCCGCTCCCAACCAATACCGCGTCGCGACCACCAACGTCAATGTCCGCACAGGTCCCAGCACGAATTATTCCGCGATCGGATATCTCAGCAAGGGCGAAATGGTGCAGTACCTCGGCGCTTCCGGAGACTGGTCCAAGGTTTTGTATAAAGGCAAAGTCGGTTTTGTATACAGCCAATATCTTGTTAAGCCTTCCACCGGCGGCGACGACGACCCCGCTCCCGCCCAGTACCGCGTCGCCACCACTGCCGTCAATGTCCGCACCGGCCCCAACAGCGTAAAATACCCGGCGATCGGCTACCTGAATAAGGGTGAGACGGTGCAGTACCTCGGCGCTTCCGGCGACTGGTCCAAAGTACTGTTCCACGGCAAGGTAGGCTATGTTTATTCCCAGTACCTTGCAAAACAGCAGCCGGATTTCAGCAACCCTGTGAAAGCCACCGCCGAGGGCGGCAACGTGCGGCTCCAGCTTGTGCTCAGCAAGAGCACATACAAGGTCAACGAGCCCATCGATTGCTACGCGGTCGTCAAGAACATCGGCAGCCGCGATACACTCAAGGTCTACGGCACCCGCCAGCTTGTGTACTTCCCCATCAAGTCCATCAGCGGCAACAAGCTCTTCAACGGCGAGTACTTCACCACCGAGGAATTTGCGGAAACCACACTCACCAAGACGAAGCCTTTGACCTACGGATTTGTCAAGAGCGGCAGCCTCAGCGATGAGGCGAGCGACGCGTTTGAAAAGGAGTACTTTTCCACCAACACGCTCAGGCTTCCCGCGGGCAAGTACCAAATCAGCGCGCAGATGAACTATGCGACCAACCCCGGCAATCAGAGGCTCACGCTGACCGCAACCACCGTCATTACCGTAAAATAAGCGAATACGACATGGGGGCTTTTGCCCCCTCCCCCGCCCAAGGGGCGACCCTTGGATATCCCCCAAAAAGAGCAGGACGGCAAATTGCCATCCTGCCCTTTATTATCATTTATATTCCTTTACAGTGCCGCTTCCAAACGCTCCCGTATGGCGCGGATGAAGGAAAGCGTATCCACGGCTTTGGGCTTTTCGCGCTCCACAAGCCCAACAAGGTCTTTTGTCATTACGCCATCATCGAAGGTTTTCAGGCTTGCCGCTTCCAGTTTGTTTGCGAATGCGACAAGGTTGTTTAACCCATCGAGTTCACCGCGCTTTTTTAACGCGCCGCTCCAGGCGAATATGGTGGCGATGGGGTTGGTGGAGGTCTCCTCCCCGGCAAGGTATTTATAATAATGCCGGGTCACGGTGCCGTGGGCTGCCTCGTATTCAAATTTGCCGTCGGGACTCACGAGCACGGAGGTCATCATGGCCAAAGAGCCGAAAGCGGTGGATACCATGTCGCTCATGACGTCCCCGTCGTAATTCTTGCACGCCCAGATAAAGCCGCCTTCGCTACGGATCACGCGGGCCACGGCGTCGTCGATGAGGGTATAAAAATATTCGATGCCCGCCTCTTTGAACTGTGCCGCGTACTCTTTTTCATAAATCTCTTCGAACAGCAGCTTGAATGTCTGGTCGTACTGCTTGGATATGGTGTCCTTGGTGGCGAACCAGAGATCCTGCCTGGTGGCGAGCGCGTATTGGAAGCAGGCATGCGCAAAGGATTTGATGGAAGTATCCTTGTTGAACATGCCCTGCAGCACGCCGGGACATTCAAAATCATAGACGGTCTGGCGGAAGCTTTCCCCGTTTTCGCCGGTGAACACAAGCTCCGCCTTGCCTTTTCCCGGTACGCGGTATTCCGTGGATTTATACACGTCGCCGTAGGCGTGGCGGGCGATCGTGATGGGGAGCCTCCAGTTTTTGACCACGGGTTTGATGCTGTCGATCAATATGGGCGTGCGGAACACCGTACCGTCCAAAATAGCGCGGATGGTGCCGTTGGGGCTTTTCCACATTTCCTTGAGGCCGTATTCGCTCACGCGCTGTTTGTTCGGCGTGATGGTGGCGCACTTCACGCCCACGCCGTATTGCAATATGGCGTTGCCCGCGTCCACCGTGACCTGGTCGCTCGTTTCGTCGCGGTACGTGAGGCCGAGGTCGTAATATTCGGTCTTTAAATCCACGAAAGGCAGCAACAGTTCGTCCTTGATCATCTGCCAGATGATGCGAGTCATTTCGTCGCCGTCCATTTCCACGAGCGGCGTGGTCATTTGAATCTTTTCAGGCATATCGGTTCCCCTTATTTATCCCGCAATTTCGCGGCGTAATAGTTCATCAGGCAGCCTTCAAGTATGATGGTTTTTTCATCCTCGGTCAGGTTTTTGACATAAAGCGTAAGTTCCTCCACCCCGCCGTCCTGTTTGATGACTTTGGCCGGAATCTCTTCTTTGCCCGTGGAGATGGCTTCCCGGATATCCGGCACAAAGACAAGATCGCCCACCGCATAGGGGAATTGAGCCCCTTCCGGCAGCGTAAAGGGCAGGATGCCCCAGTTGATGCAGTTGCTGCGGTAGCGCTTGGTTGCGAACTCGTAGCAGATGTTAGCATACCCGCCCAGCACCTTCTGGCAGGAGGCCGCCTGTTCGCGCGCGGAACCGTCCCCGGGTTTGTTTGCAAACAGCATGGAACCGAACGCGGTATCGGAAAGTTCCGCTTCCGCCCCGACAGCCGTGAGAGCATTTACCACCTTTCCCGGCTTCCCGCCCGCGCGGCGCTCCGCTTCCAGCGCCTGCACGCCTTTACATAAGCCCACATACTCCGGGCAGCGGCGCGAAAGCGTGTACTCCGCGAGTCTCTGCGGGTTGGAGCGATAGGAGGAGGTCTCGCCGGAAGGAATCAGTTCGTCCGTGGTGGTGACGGGGTCGTGGATCACCGCGGTCAATTCCAGCAGCAGGTTTTTCGTAAGCGGGTACATCTTGGGCCAATCCGTGATGTTGGGCCCAAGGCGCAGCTCTTCCTCCGGCTGGGGATGTTGAAAGCCGTTGTACACGCGTTTTTTATAAATGCCGGGGTCATATTGGTAGGTCTCTTTCGCGGGTTCGGGATCGAGTTCCGTCGCCGCCGTCAGCGCGCCCTTGTTCTTCGCCGTGGCCGCGATGGAGCGCGCATCCATCAGCGCCACCGCCGCGAGCTGGCCCTGGTTGGGCTTGCTTCCTTCCCGGTTGGGGAAGTTGCGCGTGGTGTGACGGATGGAGAAGCCGTTGTTGGCAGGCACATCTCCCGCGCCAAAGCAGGGGCCGCAGAACGCGGGCTTGATGACGGCGCCCGCCTCAATAAGCTTTGTCAGCACGCCGGCTTTAGAAAGCTCCAGATTGACAGGCATGGAGCCAGGATAGACCGAGAGCGAGAAATAACCGTTGCCGGCGTCCGCGCCCTCCAATATGGCTGCGGCGTCCGCGATGTTTTCAAACAGACCGCCCGCGCAGCCCGCGATGACGCCCTGATCCGCCAAGAGCATGCCATCCTTGATTTTGGAGACAAGGTCCATCTTGATTTTACCGCCAAACTGCTGAGCGGCCTCCCGCTCGATGCCGTGGAGGGCGTCATAAAGGTTGCGGTTGAGGTCGTTGATGGTCATGGTGTTGGCAGGGTGGAAGGGTAGCGCGATCATGCACTCTACCTTGCTCAGGTCTATTTCGATCATGCTGTCGTAATAAGCACACTCGCCGGGCTTTAGTTCTTTATAAGCTTCGGGTCTGCCCTGTATGCGGTAATATTCCGCCACACGCTCATCCGTCTCCCAGATGGAGGAGAGGCAGGTGGTTTCCGTGGTCATCACGTCGATGCCGTTGCGGTACTCAACGGACAGGTTTTTGATGCCGGGGCCCACGAACTCGAGCACCTTGTTTTTTAGGAAGCCGTTTGCAAACGTCGCCCCGACAAGGGCGAGCGCGACATCGTGCGGGCCCACGCCTTTTTGGGGCGCGCCCGTCAGATAGACGAGCACCACCTCGGGGGTGTCCACATCATAAGTATTTTTAAGAAGCTGCTTGACAATCTCCGGCCCACCTTCGCCCACGCCCATGGTGCCGATGGCGCCGTAGCGGGTGTGGCTGTCCGAACCCAGTATCATGCTGCCGCAGGCCGTCATTTCCTCGCGGGCGTACATGTGAATGACGCTGAGATTTGCGGGCACGTAGATGCCGCCGAATTTCTTTGCGGCGGAAAGGCCGAACACGTGATCATCCTCGTTGATGGTGCCGCCCACCGCGCAAAGGGAGTTGTGGCAGTTGGTCATGGCGTAGGGCACGGGAAAGGATTTTAGACCCGAGCCCCGCGCCGTCTGGATGATGCCCACGTATGTGATATCGTGGGAGATCAGCTTGTCAAACCGGATATTGAGCTTCCCCTGCTTATTTGAAACGTTATGGGCACGCAATATGGCGCTTGATATGGTCCGTTCCCGCGCGAACTCTGGCGCGGAAAATCCTTCGCCGCCCGGAACGGGTACGCCATCCTTCAAATAAACGCCATGCGTTGTGAGTGTGATCATATGTTCCTCCCTGGGTCAACTAGGCTTTGAAGCCGATTTCCCTTTAGTGTATCAGTTTTTTTGTATAGCCGGAAGAGGGCTTCTTCATAACGGCAGCCATACACAGGGTAATTCTATGCATAATTATACTATGTATGTTTTGTTCTTGCAAGTTGCCACAGGTTGTGATGTTCCGTTTTTTTATGGAATATTTATAAGCACCCTAAAATTCAAGCGAAATCAAAGGGCGCGGAGTTTGCCTGCCCACGCCCTGCTCGAATTTTTATACATTGTATTTTTGTATACAGGAACTTGATTCCACATGTCGATAACCCCTTGGGGTTCGGGGGCCGCTTCGCAGTTCGCAATGGCCGCACCTTTCCCTTACGGTCGGTGCTCCCTTGCGACGGCCCGCAGGCCTAGTGCACGAGGCGTACCCCGCCGAGGGCCTCACTGGCCTTTTCGTGCCCGGGGTATCCGCCAAGCGTATACCCGTTTCGGCTTTCAAACGGTTCACTGGACCGTTTGCTGCCCTTGGCATCAGCCTCAACCCCGCTTCATCTGCCGCTGGCAGCGCTCACAGCTCCGGCTCCCGGAGGCTTCCAATCGCCGTCAACGGCAGCGCGGTGGCGGCGGAAAGCCCTGCGCCGCAAGGCTTTCCTTGCAGGAACGTTGCACCCATGCCGCAGGCACAGGTTGTTCCTGTAATCCTCGAAAAAGTACCGCAAGGTACTTTTTCGGCAAGTCTACTTCCGCTTTGCGAGGTGGTCTAAAATGCCCTTTGCGGATTGCTCGCAGGCGGATAGGAAATGGTTGGGTTCCGATATGCCCCCCAACGTATGCGCGTCCGAATCATAGAGCACATGATAGCGGGAAATCTCTACGCCTACCAGCGTAAACTGTGCGCAGACCTCTATGGAGGTAAGCGCAAGGTTGGGCGGAATGAAACCGAGGATGTGCAAGAGGGAGTTTGCGCTGCGGTTGATATGCGCAGGTATGGGCACGCCGCCGAATTCACGGCAGCGGGATACCACCTCGTCGATCGAGCGGGTGGTGGACTGAAGCAACAGGCGCGTTTCCGTACCGATAACCTTATCTTCTTCGTCCATAATCAGCTGCTCGCCAAAGAAGGACGGGCGGTTTTCAATATTCGGCAGGCTATTATACACCCATTCTCCAAACTCCATGGCGGGTTCGAGCGAAGGGAACAGCGTGAGCACATGCACTTCCTCGCGCGTTTCCACCTCGATACCGGGAATGAAGATGAGGCCGCGCGCGTCCGCCACAATCTTCACAGCCGGAAGATTGCGCGCGCAGTTGTGATCGCATACGGAAATAGCCTGCAAGCCCTTTAGGTATGCCATGTTGACGATGTTGTTCGGCGTCATCTCCGGGGAAGCGCAGGGAGAAAGACAGGAATGGATATGGAGATCCGCAGCCAGCTTGATCATAGCGCTATGCTCCTCCAATGAAATAGTGAATTCAGATTGGCGAGGATATTTGTCGCCAGGTCCTTCGGCGGGAGACGCCTACGGACACTTGACCTGCGGGCCTTCGCAAGAAAAATGCGCAGGAATACCCGAAGGGGTATTGCGAGCATTTTTGACGCAGTATGGCGGGAAATAGACCGCCAAGACGTTTCAAGATTTCGTTGGGGGAGCATTACACCGAAGGGATGCCCGAGGCCGCCATGAGATGGCAGATTTCGAACGTCGTTTTGTCGCTCAGCAATACGGCAATGCCTTCCTGCGCCGCTTTTTCCAGGGAAGCGGGTTCGGGCGAAATGCCTTCGGGGTGGATGATGCAGGCCATTTCATGCAGCGTGGCCACCGCGACCACATTCATATGCGTCTGCACCGTTACCCAGGCGCAGCCGGATACGCCCTTTGCCATGACCCAGCTCAGCAGGTCACAGGCATAGCCCGCGCGCACCTCTGTATCCGGGCAGGGCTGCGCCAGGCGCGCATCAAGCAGGGTTTTTAATTCCGAAACCAGCATAGTGTTCCTCCTTTTCTGTTAATGGAGCAATTATCATCAACCCAACACGGCCGTTCAGCCGCGCTTTTCCGCACTTGCGAGGTCGGCCATTTCCTGCGCCAATATGCGTAGTTTATCCCGCAATTTGAAGATACAGTCCATTTCCACCGCCTGCCCGCGCACGATATCCTCCGCCAGCGTCCGGCAGCTCGGGGAGCCGCAGGAGCCGCAGTCTAAGCCCGGCAGGTTTTTTACAATGGCCTCCATCCGGTCCATCATGCGCATGGCTTCGTTCACATCGTCCGAAAGCTTCATGATGCTGCGCGGCTCAAAGGGCCTGCTGTACCGGATGATAGGGGAATTCACATATTCCTGCACATGCGGGTCCCGCTCAAGGTCCGTGCGGGGAAACGCGTTCGCGAGCCTGCGGTTGCGGTTTTTGGCCACGAACTGGTTTTCAAAAAGCAGCGGCCCCCCCACGCAGCCGCCCACGCAGGCGGAAGCCTCCACAAGCTGCAGCTTTTTGAGGCGGTCGTTGTCGATTTCCTCCAGGCACTGTATAACGTTGTAGATGCCGTCCACCGCGAGGTAATGTTCGGTGCCAACCGCGGAGCTTAATCCCCCCACCACAGCGGTGCCCATGCCGTACGCGCCCGCGGGGAACGCGACCTCACGGTGCGCGCCGCCCTCGCCCATATGCTCAAGCAGCAGCGCGTAAAGGTCCAGCAGCGAAAACACGCCGTTGACCTCGCTTTTTTCAATGCCGAGCGGGCTTTTGATATTGGTCATGCGCGCAGCGCAGGGGGAAATATAATAGCAGCCCACGGTCTCGCGCGGGACGCCCATTTTTTTGCAGAACTCGGTTTTCGCTACGCGCGCAGAAATTTCAGCGGCAGAAACAAACGGCGAAAGGTTGTCTATGAGATTTGGGAACATGGTGGTGACAAGGCGCGGTATGACCGGGCAATTACAGGAGATCACGGGGAAGTTCGCCTCGCCGGAGCGAAAATAAAGCCTGAGCGCCTCCGCCTCGATTTCGGCGCCGCGCGCTTCCTCATAAATCGCGTCGAACCCCAGGGCGTACAGCGCTTCGAACAGATCCCCGAGGTCGCCCTGCAAACGGAATTGGGAGTAGATGGGCGCGCAGGGTACGACGATATTGTATTTGAACAGGTTGAGTTCGCCAAGCGGCGTGGTCACCGCCGTCATGGCATGGTGGGGGCAGGCACGCAGGCACTCCCCGCAGTCGATGCACCGTTCGTCGATGATGACCGCTTTCCCCCGCTGAACGCGGATGGCCTCCGTGGGGCAGTTCTTGATGCAGTTGGTGCAGCCGACGCATTTTCTGCGGTCCACACGGACCGAATGCTTGTACAACATAAGACCCTCCGTGATTACGTTGTGCCGGAAGCTCCGTTCAAATAGTACTTCGCCTCAATGCGCGTGCCTTTGCCCAATTCGCTTTCGATATGGAAGCTGTGCGAATGCCGCCGGATGTTGGGCAAACCCATGCCCGCGCCAAAACCAAGATTGCGTACGCTTTCGGGAGCGGTGGAATAGCCTTCCGTCAGCGCAAGCCCGATGTCTGCGATCCCCGGGCCGCCGTCCTCGCTGATCAATACGATTTCCTGCGGAGTGACTTCCAGCCGCATGGTTCCGCCGATGGAATGGATAATCAGATTCATCTCGGATTCAAAAGCGGCAATCGCAACATCGCGAATCACTTTTGAAGAAATGCCGAGCTTTTTCAAAACAGCTTTGATCTTGCTCGAGGCGTCGCCCGCCGTGTCGAATTCCCCATGGGCGACAGAAAATGTCTGTACAAACGCCGCGCCCATATCTATCCTCTTTTGCAGCCTGTCAGCCCCGCGCTATAAAGCATGCCGCAGCACTCATAGAGCGAAAAGGCCGTACTCAGCAGCACAATGTTCTGCGCCTTGGCGCGCTCCAGGATATCCTCTTCCACCATTTTTCCGGATACAAACACCACGCAGGGGAGTTCCAATACTTCCGCGGTACGGATGACGTGGGCGTTCACCAAGCCCGTCAGCAGCAGCGTTTCGGCGTCCATAAACGCCAGCACGTCGCTCATCAGATCCGCGCCAAAGGCGGAAGTCACTTCGCGCTCAAGTTGCTCGGCGCCGCACAACACGCGTGCGTTCAACAATTCCGCCACCCTGGCAATTTTCATCCATATCCTCCGGTGGAGAGATTCACGCCATAGCGGATACCTGCTGCGCGAGCGTCGCATAGGCGTGTGCGATATATAGATGAGTGTACTTCATTTTGGATGAAAAATCTATAAAACTTTCGGTGTCATAATTGGAAAGCTCTGCAAGCGCGTCCTCATATTTTGTAAAGCATGCCTCCATTGCCGACAATACCGGGTTGCCTCCCGCGCCTTCCGCAAGGAACACATCCTTGGCGGTTTTCAGCTCCGTAAGCAGCGCCGCGGCTTTGGTTTTTCCGTCCTCCGGCTTCTGCTGTTCCTTATCGAATGCCAGGGAGGCCTCCGCCGCCGCCTTCTGCAGGGTGTTGAGCGCGGCAAAGCCATTTTTTATGCGTTCCAACTGCGCTTCCGTCGCCGTGACGCGGAGCGTGCTCATGGGCGCCAGGAACGTATAGAGCGCGCTGTCCAGGCCATCCGCCTTCAGTTGCTCGCGTACCTGGTCGAGGCTTTCGCGATTGGTATATGCAGCGGCAAGCACGCGGTATTTCCCCGCGTCTTCCATCACATAGCCGCCCGCACCCCGTTTTTGGAGCGTTTCCGCCTCAGCTTTCGCGTTGACCTCCGTGCTGAATACGCCCATTTGCAGTGCGAAGCATTCCATGGCGGGCAATTCCACCTCCCCCGTTACGGTGTTGCCCTGTGCGATGGTTCCACCCTGCGTCTCTTCCGGCGCCTGCACGATACCATCCGGCGTGGCCGCAGCGGGAGTTCCTTTGAGCTGGCCGTCCACCCACGTGAACACGGGCGCCACCACATTTTGCGCGACCCAGGTGCCCACAGCCGAGGCGCTGACCAGGTACACCACCGCGGCGATCACAATAAGAGCCAATATCGCTTTGCCCGCACCCCCGCCTTCTGGCGCGGCATAACGCCTTCTCCGCCTTTTCCGCCGAAATTCCATACCCTCTTCCCCCTTGTCCTGTCCGTGTATAGAGCAACTGACGAAAAGATAGCTGATGGATATGCGAGAGATTTTGCCGTCCCGCTAAGCCGAAGAAGCGCCGCGTAGCAGCGCTACGCTGCGCGGATAAGGCAACGCGGGTCGGTAAAAGATCCGCATAGACACCGGCTAGATTTGAGGAAGTTACTCTAGTACAAGGTATGTGGCGGCGGACAAATTATGCCGTTTGTATATAGGCAGGAAATCAGGCGGATAAGAAATGCCGTAAGGATCAGCTTGTGCTCTTTTACTTTTCTATTGAACTTGTATTTTATGCCTTACCGTTAAAACTGAAGGATTATCATCTTTTGATAATGGTCTATAATGCACTTTTGCGATAATCTCGTATTTGCCTGGTGCTAGAACCAGTTGTTCCCGCGCAAGAAATTTTCTCCAGAATTTAACGGCGTCTTCGTCGGAATCCAGATGTGTTCCCGTGTATTTTTTAAATGGATATTCAACCGGCGTGCTTCTTTCGATTTTTTGGGGAAGAAGCACGTCTCTCTGGATAAGGTCAAGATCGCCCTTGAATACTCACCTCCGTCGATTGCAAACATGACGGCCGGATCGCCCGTTGAAAATTCAAATGTTTGATCTTCTCCAATATAGGTCAAAACAGCTTTACAGATAATTTCTTCATCTTCTTGATACTTGCTTTTCGGCAGGACAAGTTCCAAGCTCAAATTTTCATCCTGATCTATCACAGATACAGGGCCATCGGCGGAACATCCACTTAAAAAAGTTAAGAGGAAAACTGCAATTATTATCACCCTTCTAAGCATTTAGCGCCTCCCGATTAACATAGATGCACAAATATTTCTTAATAGTACCATATCCATAAAGGCGTTCGGTGCAGTATTGGAATAAAAAAGGCTGTCTCCATCACAGAGTACAGCCATATTCGTTATTGATGTTACAGCCTGCTTCTTGGCCTGCGGCGCTCGGTGCGCTTCTCCTGCCGCTTTTCCTGCGGCAGCACCTCGTAGGGCGCGTCCACATTGGCGGCGTCCTCCTGCAGCCCATGCGCCAGTATGATGGGCGGCAGCGAGCCCGAATCGGAAGAGACGTCGTATTCCTCCGTCGCGGGTCCAAGCGCGATCGCGTTGCTGACATATTTCTTGAGCGTGAAGCGGAACGTTGTGCCTTCCCCTTCCTTGCTTTCCACGGCGATTAACTCCCCAAGCTTGGATATGATGTTGCGCGCAATGGAAAGGCCCAGGCCCGTGCCGCCTTCCTTGCGGGATTTGTCTACCTTGTAGAAACGGTCGAACACATGGGGAATGTCTTTTTCCGGGATGCCGCAGCCGGTGTCCTTTACGCAGATGTTGACGCGCACGCCATCCTCGCCATACAGCGTGATGGTGCCGCCCTCCGGCGTGTAGCGCATGGCGTTGTCTATGAGGATGACGAGCACCTGTTCCACGCGGTCCGGGTCGGTCACCACGTGCGGAAGCCTGGGCGCGTCCACAAGCAGCGTAATGCCGCGCTGCGTCGCTTCCTTGAGATAGCTTTGGCGGACATCCTCAAGTATCTCGTTGATATCCACCTCCGTCAGTTCCATATACTCGGTGCCCGCCTGCAGGCGGGAAAGCTGCAGCATATCCGTAATGAGGCGGGAAAGGCGCACCACTTCCTTAAGCATGATGCGGTAATACCGCTGCCGGTCCGCCTCGTCCTTGACCATGCCGTCGGCGAGAGGTTCCAATAGCCCGCGCACGGCGGTAAGCGGGGTCCTCAATTCATGGCTGACGTTCGCGACATACTCGCGCCGCGTGCGCTCCAGCCGCTCCATCTCCGTCATATCCTTAAAGAGCCCCACCACGCCCGTGCGTTCGCCCTGCTCCGTGACAACGGGGGAGATCGTGATCCACAGCATCTTATCCCCCGGCAGCTGGTAACGCATATTCTGCGTTTCCCCATTGCGGTAGACCTCGTCAAATGCGTCCCATATGGCAGGGTCCGGGATAAGTTCAATGCGGGAATTCACGCGCACCGAGCCGAACATGCGCATCAGCGCCGGATTGTAGTGCGTGAGCACGCCCACGCTGTCCATCGCGGCGATGCCCTCCGAAAAGCTGTATAATAGCTGGTTGAGCTGGCTCTTTTCCGCGCGCAGCTGATAAATGGTCTGGGAAAGCGTATCGCACATCTGGTTGAGCGCGCGCGCAAGCATGCCGACCTCGCCCACTTCTTTTTCGTTGGCGCGAATCTTGAAATTGCCCTGGCTCATCTCTATGGCGACGCCTGCCATTTCATGCAGCGGCTCCGCAAGGCGGCGTACACCGAACGAGGAGGCCACCAGCATGATGGGCAGCACCACCGCCACCACCATCAGCAGGGATCGGTTGAGCCGTTCGGTTGTAGTATTGATTTCCTCCTCAGACTTTAACAAAAACACGCTGCCCGTGACGTTGCCGTTTGCGTCCTTCACCGGGATGCAGATGGACAGCGCAAGCCGCCCGTCCGGCGTACGGATATCGTCGTGCCGGGTGGTCTCGCCGTTAAGCGCCTTTTGAAGCTCGAGGGTTAAAAGATCCAAATACAGCTGCGGCGCCTTGTCCAGCGCAACAGTATGGTAAAGCGGCGCGCCGCTTGCGTCCGTCACAATGCCCGTCACGTCCGAAGCGCGCATCAGGCCGTCCGCCAGGCGGGAGAACGTTTCCTTTTCCACATTGCCTTCGTTGTATTCCGTTAAAAGCTGGCTCACCGCCTCCGCCTTGGGCGTCAGCTCCGTCAGCATGATGGATGTGTACGCGTCACGGCTCAAATACATGTAGCCTCCCGTGGTCAGCACGGAGGCGACAAGCACCGTTAAGGCCAGCATCATCAGCATGCGCCAGAGGAAAATGCTCCGCATGGGTAATCCTTTCACATCTTTATGCCAAACGGATTCGTCGGGGTACGTTGAGGGCTCTGCCCTCAAACTCCCGCTTAGGGCCGTAACGACCCTAAGAACCCAACCCCGGAAACGTCCCATGGGGCGTTTCCGATAAAAGGGATTCCCAAGGGACGTGTCCCTTGGGTGGGGGTTCGGGGGCAAAGCCCCTGAAATACAGGGCGGCAACGCCCGCTATGCAACCGCTTTTACTTCCTCAATCCACCTCGAACTTATACCCGACGCCGTAGATGGTCTTGATGCTCCAGCCCAGGCCTTCGTTGTCGAGCTTGGCGCGGATGCGCTTGATGTGCGTATCCACCGTGCGGGTTTCCCCGGCAAAATCATACCCCCATACGCGGTTCAACAGCTGCTCCCGCGTGAACACCTGGCCGGGGTTGGAAGCGAGCATGTGCAGAATCTCTATTTCTTTGGGCGTGCAGACGACCTGCTCGCCGCGCAAAGCGACGGTATAGCTCTTTAAGTCTATGGCGAGGCCGTTGAATGTGAGGGCGCCGTCGTCCCCGTCCTGCTGCTCCTGCGTGCGCCGCAGCACCGCCTTGATGCGGGCGACCACCTCGCGGGGGCTGAAGGGTTTTACGATATAATCGTCCGCGCCCAGTTCCAGGCCCACGATGCGGTCCACTTCCTCGCCCTTTGCGGTCAGCATGATAATGGGCAGGTGCGAGGTTTTTCTGATCTCCTTGCATACCTCTATGCCCGAGCGGCCGGGCATCATGATATCCAGCACGCACAGCGCGATCTCCGGCCCCACCGCGGCGATGGCGGCTTCCCCGTCGTAAACGTCCACCGGCTCATAGCCTTCGGCTTTTAAATAAATGCCCAGCGCCTCGTGTACGATCTGATCGTCATCGGCAACCAATATTTTCATGCATTTCCTCCATGCTGAAATTAGGCTCTGCCCGCGCGGTAGGCCGCCTGCACCATAGCCTGGTGCCGCGGACAGGGCTTGCTTGTTTCGTGTACCTTGGAGTTTAACAGGTGTACGCAAAAATGCCCGGGGAAATTGTTGCTGGCGGTCGGGTTCGCCATGTGCGGCATGCAGTGCATGCTGGCCGCGACATACTTGCCCCGGAAGCTGACCCATATCGCCCGACGGTCCCAGCTCCATTCGCCGCCCGCGATCTTTTTCATAATGGCGGTATCCGAGGCGGTGACGGGTTCGCTGTCCGCATGGTACCAGCCGCCGAACCTGCGCGCCTGGAAGGAAAGCCCCGTCTTGACGTCGATTATGGTGAACTTCGCGCCCTTGTAGAGCCACTCGTCGCCGCCCTTGAACCAGTCAAGCATCTCGACGCTGCCCTTGACCTGTGTGGCGGTGGCGTTCGCCCTGGTGACTTTGTTGTTGATATCATACAGCGCTTCCAGAGTCGTGGCCCCGGCAACGCCGTCAGCAGCAAGCTCGTTCGCTTTTTGGAATTCCGCCACGGCCCCGCGTGTTTTTGCGCCGTAGCTGCCGGTGACATCCACCTTCCCGAGAAAGCCCCTGTCACAGAGCTCCGTCTGCATGCGCTTGACCTCCTGGCCTTCCATGCCTACCTTGAGCATGTTGCTGGCGGTATTGGTGGCCTGCGTCATCAACAGATAATTTCGGTGGATGTAGCCGACGTTGTCCCCGGCCACTACAAAATACCAGTCCCCGACCATCTGCTTGACCTTTACGCCCTGGCTTGCCGCAAGCTCCGTCACCACATAGGCGGATTGCCCGGGGCCGCCGCGCAGCTTGACGCCGTCCTCCAGCACGTAGCCGGCGCGGCTGCCCACGGCGTTTACAAATATGTAATCCTGCCGCAAATAACCCACCGTATCATTATAGAGCACGCGGTACCAGCCCGCATCCTCGTCGAGTACTTCCACCTCTGTTCCCAGCGGAAGCTGGGCGAGCACGGCGGATTCGGTATTCGGCTCGCTCCTGAGCCGGACGTCCTGGGCGGTGACCCGCCCGAATTCGCGCGCATGCGCCGTGGCCGTGCCGGTAAATAACCCCAACAGCAAGGCGAACAGCAAAGCGGCGGCGACGAGGCGGTTTTTCATACCTGACAATCCTTCGTACCTGTATTTTTCAGCAGCCTTTGTGCTTCTGCTACGTTATCTCCCAATGATTATAGCATACCCGTTATTGGGCGGGCAGAGAATTACCAGATTTCACCGTTTGTTCACAGCGCAGACGCGGCCAAGCGCCTTAGCATCCTCCTCGCAAATAGAAAGCAGGGAGCGGTTGTATATCACCCCTGCCGGATGGTAAAGCGGAAAGAGTATGGTTCGCATCGTCTCAAGCTCCACATCCATAGGCTTCCCGTGCAGGGCGCCGATCGTCCCCTTGCCCATGTTGCACAGCGTCAATACGGCAAAAAGCGGCACATTGCCCAATGTAGCGATGCACGCGGGATGAAGCAGCATCAGCTCCTCGCGCAGCAGCGGCAGGGAGGCCATAATCTCGTTTTTATCCGGCGTACGGTTGCGCACGGAACGCTCCGAAACCGTTACCGGGCGGTACTTGACGGCGTTTGTGATAAACACGTCCCCACGGGGGATATGCGCAAGCTCCAACAGCTCGTCCAATTGTTTGCCCGCCTTGCCTACAAACGGACGGCCCGCTTTGGTCTCCTCCGCACCCGGCGCTTCGCCGATGAGCACTAAGTACGGCTTACTTGGCCCTTGTCCGAACACGGGGGACCCATGCATTCCGGCGGGTGCATCCGTATTGGAAAGCGGGCTCAGGCGGGCGCGTTCCCTTTCATAAAGGGCGCTTAATTCTCCCGTCATGGCGTGGACGTGCCTTCCGGCGACGTTTCTGATGCCGGGGTAGTCGTCGGCGTTGATACGCCGCGCACGCGCGCAAGCTCCTGCTGCGCATCCTGTATGGCATAGGAGATGGACTGCGTGCTGCTGCTGTTCGATGTCATATACAGCTTGTCCGCCTTCTGCGTAAGGATGGATACGTCTCCCGCACTGAGCGTATTGGAGGCGATCAGATCCAATATTTCCTGCCTGAGCGAGCCCGCGAGCTGCCTGAGCTCGTTGATATTCTGCCCGGTTCCCGTATGCAGCGTGCAGATCCCCTCGGAGTACGCTATGCTTTCATTGTACTGTTCCAGCGTCAGCGTGGTTCTTACCGCGTTCGGTATGCCCTGCATGAGCACTTCATCCGTAAACTGATCGTAATACGAGCCCGGACGCACCAGCACCTGCGCGCCCGATACCACGGTTTCAGTGGGGCAGTAGGGGCCGGCGATCTGCCCGCTTTCGCTGCAGACGGTCACCGCCGCATGCACGTCACAGGTCTGTGTCGGCGCGTTTTCCTCCAGGAACCAATCCGTCACCGGCAAATGCCCGGCGCTGTCATGCTCGCAGGCCTCGGTCGCGAGTAGGCCGGAAACCGAGCACACCCGCTTCTTCACAAGGCCAAGCTCTGCCGGGGAAACATCCATGATACTTTTGTCCGGAAGGCCCTCGTGCAGTTTTTTCATATACGCCTGCCACAGCTGCGCGGCGTATTTGCCGCCCGAGGCTTTATCTTTGAGGACGTTTTTGGGGTAATCGTGCCCGATCCACACAGCGGAGGTATAGTAGGGCGTGATGCCCGCAAAGTATACGCTGCGGTAGTCCGAGTTGGTACCGGTCTTGCCCGCGACCGTCATGCCGTTGATCTTCGCCGCGGTACCCGTGCCGCTGCGCACGGCGTCGGTAAGTATATCGATCAGCATATACGCCGTGCTTTCTTTATAGACGCGGTGCGTGTCCCGCACGGCGTTTGCGTCCAAAATAACATTGCCGTTGTCGTCCACCACGCGGGTAAACGAGAGCGGTTCCTTGTATTCGCCGCCTGCGGCGATCGCGCCGTATGCCGCCGTCATCTGTATGACGGTCAAGCCGGAGGTGCCTAAAGCAAGGCCGGGGCCGTCCGCGTTGATCTTGGCCGCGTTTGCGCCAAGGCTCTCCAAATATTTCTTGCCGACTTCGGGCTGCACCCGCTCAAAGAGCGTGCGCGCTGCAACGACGTTCAAGGAGGAAACGATGCCGCGCCGTATAGTGACGGGCCCGATGTATTTCGCATCCCCGATATACGGATAACCGATCTCGCCGCCCCAGCCGTCGATGCGCTGCGGCAGGTTGGCGATGATGGTCGCGGGGGAAGCTCCCGCGTCCATCGCCGGGCCGTATACCGCCAGCGGTTTGATGGAGGAACCGACCTCCAGATAGCTCTGTGAGGCGCGGTTGGTGCCCTTGCGGATGGTGGGGCTGTTGCGGCCGCCGATGATGGCGCGCAGCTCGCCCGTGTGGTAATCAAATACCACGGCCGCAGCCTGTGGCTGCACGGTCTCAATCACGGTGCCGTCAGAGAGCGTTTCTACCGTTTGGCCCGCTTTGGGATCTTTCAGCTGCGGGTAATTGTCCCAGTTCGCCAGCGTTTCCTGCACGGTATTCTGGATATCCCGGTCCACTGTGGTGTAGATGTGGTAGCCGCTGGTCCTCAGTTCGTTCTCCACTGCGCTCAGGTTGGCGTTGGTCTCTGGCAGGCCCCGCTGCGCAAGCAGGTGCTTGACGACATCGCGTATGGCGTATTCCACAAAATACGGCATATCGTAGAGCTGGTTCTGTGTGGAAACCTCCACGATATGGACTTCTTCCTTGAGCGCTGCCTGGTATTGCTCCAATGTGATAAATCCGGCCTCGTACATGCGTTCGAGCACCGTATCCGTGCGGCTCTGCGTGGCCTCCCAGTATTCCGGGCCGCGCGTATACATGTTCTTGCGCGGATCGTACTTATACGGGTTCTGCGTAAGCCCCGCAAGCATGGCGCACTCTCGGATGGTGAGCTGGTCGAGCTCCTTGCCGAAATAATCCTTGGCGGCGGTCTTTACGCCGTAATTGGATCCGCCAAGATGGATATCGTTGAGGTAAGCCTCCAGGATATCCTGTTTGCTGATTTCCTTTTCAAGCTCAAGCGCGAGATAGCCTTCCTGGACCTTGCGCTTGTAGTTGCGTTCGTCGCCCACAATTTTTCTTTTAATAAGCTGCTGCGTGATAGTGCTGCCGCCGGAGGCGTTGCTGTTGCCTAATATCTCGAGCGCCGCCGAGAACAAACGCTTGATATCTATGCCGGAGTGCCGGTAGAAGCGGACGTCCTCCACCGCAACAAACGCGTTTTGCAGCATTTCCGGTATCTGCTCAATATCCACCCAGTCCCGGTATTCCAGATTCGCGAAGGTGGTGATGAGCTGGCCGTCCTTATCGTAAATGTAGGAGGTACGGTCCGACTTAGTCAGCTGCGCGCGGTCGATGGTGGGCGTGGTCTCCACATAGGCTTTCGCGACGCCGATACCGGCCCCAAGGAAAGCAAGGCCAAGAAGCACCCCGCCAATCACAATACAATGAAGCGTGGCAAAAAATACGCTCAATACAAAAGGACGTTTGCGAACGCGTTCCATAAACAAAGGCTCGTTTTCATGCGCTTCCTCGGCATGCTCGTCTAAACCGCGGAACAGCCGGGTATCTTCCCCGTCTCGCGGATTGAGCGGCGCAAACCGCCGCGTCTGCTCCTGCTGCGAAAAAAGATCATCATCCATGGCAGGACGCGGCTTTTTGCCGCCGGGCGATACCGCCTGCCGGATGGCATACCATAGTTTTTCTATGCTTTCTCCTGTTCGGATGAAAAAGGCGCGAATTTTATCCATGATCTCTCCAAAAATGCCCGCTTTGCGCGAGGGTGTTTGGGTGCATTATACCATAGCAGCGAAGCGGATATGGTATAATAGCGCATGTGCGCTCGCCGTAGGCGAAAACCGCACGCGCATAAGAATAAGTATAGTAGCCGCTTGCGGCTATTATACCACAACCGGGTCGCAAGGCAAATACGGGCGGCGTTTTTTGCCCGTTGTCACAGAATGTTTACTTGCCGGAGGGTCAGGCCCTCAAAGCGTTGCGATGATAAAGTATGCCGTACGCACTTTTTCCGCCATGGTTTTACCCAATGCAGGGGCACTTGACAGCCTGCTTTTGCATACAGTACACTATTACAAAGCCATGATGGAAAAAGAGTACCCGGCAACCGGCGCAAAGAGAGGGCAGGACGAAAACGGCTGAGAGCCTGCCTGTGTCTTGGTTTCGGGGAAGTGCGTTTCTGGAGCTGCCTGCGACAACGGGGGATTTTCCCCAAGTATCGCGGGACGTATGCCGCGTTAAGGCGCAATAAGCGGCGCGCTTACAGGCAAGTTGCCTAAGCTCGCAAGCAAAGTGGAACCGCGGAACACATCCGTCTTTGAGAAGACGAGGATGTGTTTTTTATTTTCCCTGTTAAACAATCTGAAATGAGGGTTTTGTATGTTTCAGACATTGCGCAGCGATATCAAGTGCGTTTTAGACCGTGACCCGGCCGCCCGCACCGCGCTGGAGGTCATGTTGTGCTACCCCGGCTTTCACGCCGTCCGCTCGCACCGTGTCGCGCACTTTTTCTATAAGCACGGATGGAAGCTGTTGGCGCGCCTGATTTCCGAATGGAGCAGGTTTTTTACCGGCATCGAGATTCATCCGGGCGCAACAATCGGCAGGCGGTTGTTCATTGACCACGGCAGCGGCGTGGTCATTGGGGAAACCACGGAGATTGGCGACGACGT
>JAFABA010000122.1 GCA_023426265.1 Bacillota bacterium | reverse complement strand
GGATGGAGCGTGTTCGCCGCTCTTTTGGTGTTGGAATTTATGTGGGAAATGCATATCGTCAGTAACGATTTGTTCTTCCTGCTTTCTCCGTTTGCAAGGGTATATCCCGGTTTGCCGGTATCAGTAACGACGCTCATAGTGATGATAGTGATTTCTGCCGTATTAACATATTTAGGGTTGCTTGGATTTAGGCGCAGGAATGTTATCGCCGGGTGATTGATGGATATATAGCGGCTAATTCAAAATTGATGTTTACTGAATTCTAGTACGGCCTGCAATCTGGGCCGCTATATGGACGTGACGTGCAAAGCACTTGTATTTATAGAGCCCCCTATGCCAAAGCCATCCCAGAGGGAACTTTGGACATTTCATAAGCTCAGGAACCCCATCCGGGACTTGATTGTATTCTTTTACTCTCCCTCTCAAAACTTTTTCATCAGCCGCAAAGAATTTTCCCAATTATGACAGAGTTGTTTTTCTGATTATTTTTTATAGAGAAGCAAGGGCGTTGGTTTTCAGACCGCGCCCTTTTTTCTTTTTTGGCGCATACACCAAGAAAGGAGTCACGATATATATGTTACAGGAGCAAACCCTGTTCGGCGTAATTGATAAGGTCCAAATAGCCGTCGAGCGTATCAAAGCATTTGAGCCACCCGATGGCTATTTTCTTGCCTTTTCAGGCGGTAAGGACAGCCAATGTATTTATCACCTTGCCAAAGAAGCAGGGGTAAAATTTGAAGCACATTTCCACCTGACCTCGGTTGATCCGCCGGAGGTCATTTCATACTACCTCTATCTGCCCATGTACCTTCATGCATGAGCAGTTCTTTCATATATGCCCCACCGCTTTGTGCGGCGGGGCTTCTAAAAGTATGTAGTTCATATAATTCAACAAATATTTCCTAATTGGCGCACGAAAACCGCCATCCTTAGGATGGCGTTAAGAATTGATATGGCACTACTGATGCGACCCGAAATACTTTTTAATACTATAAACGAATGCAGGGCATCGACGGATATTTTGCATTTGCGCTTATTCTTTTACAATAGGGAGTATGCCTTGACGTTGTGCTCTTTGGAGCGTAGCCTTCCGATATAAAACTACCGGTCATGGTGTATGAAATCATGTGGCACAACATGATCACGATACCTGAAATGTTAAAACTTATTACAATTACTTTATAGGTATCAATTTACCTCTAATACTCAAAAATTCTCACTTTAGTGGTTCTCGTTTTATTCGTATTTATAAAACCCCTTTTTGCTCTTTTTGCCCAAGTAGCCCGCGCGCACCATCTTCTTTAAATACGGATGCGGACGGTATTTCGGGTCCCCGGTCTCGCTGTGAAGCACCTCCATAATCGCAAGGCAGATATCGAGCCCCACGAGATCGGCCAGCGCAAGCGGGCCTATGGGGTGGTTCGCGCCGTACTTCATTGCGTTGTCGATATCCTCCCTGGAGGCCAGGCCTTCGCTGTAAATGCCGACCGCCTCGTTGATCATGGGGATCAAAATGCGGTTCACGATAAAGCCCGGCCCTTCCTTTACCCGGACGGCCACTTTGCCCAGCCGTTCCGTCACATCGGCGATACGGCCTATGGTCGCCTCATCCGTATGCTCGCCGCCGATGATTTCCACAAGCTTCATCACGGTAGGCGGGTTGAAAAAATGCATGCCGGCAAAACGCGCCGGGTTTTGCAGGGAATTAGAAAGCTGCGTAATGGAAAGCGAGGAAGTGTTGCTGGCAAACACGGCGCCCGCCGGCAAACTGCTCTCCAGCTTTTTGAGCACGTCGCATTTTACTTCCAAATTTTCAAATACGGCCTCCACAGCGAACGTGCAATCCTTGGCGTCCTCAATGAGCCCGGCGGATACACGCGCATACGCTTCTTTGGCTTCCTTTTCGCCCAGTCTGCCCTTCTGCACAAGCCTGCTCAGCGATTTTTCGATATTCCTGCGGCCCGCTTCTGCAAAGGTCAGTTCCCTGTCACACAGCGTTACAAAAAAACCGGCCTCCACAAATGTCTGCGCAATGGACCAGCCCATCGTGCCCGCGCCGACGATACAGATATTCTCGTCCCGCATATCGTCCTCACTTTCCTTTATAGTTGTACTTTTCCCTACTGTTGAACGCGTGCAGGCCATTTGTTTTATCCTCGGTTTCAAACAGTTTTGCAAACTGCTCCGTCTCAAGGCGCAGACCTTCTTCCAAACTGACGTCCAGCCCCGCCTGCATGGCGGACTTGGCATACGCTGTTCCCAAAGGCGCGTTCATGGCGATTTTCGTCGCAAGCTTCCCCGCAAAGTCCAGCAGCTCCCCTGCCGGGACTACATGGTTGACCAGCCCTATTTGCAGCGCTTCGTCCGCCTTTACGGAATTGCCGCTGAATACCATCTGCGCGGCCCGCGCATAGCCCACGATGCGCGCGAGCCTTTGCGTGCCGCCCCAGCCGGGGCATATGCCTATGGAGGTTTCCGGCAGCCCGAACACCGCTTTTTCGGACGCGATGCGGATATCACAGGCCAAAGCCAACTCGCAGCCGCCCCCCAGCGCGTAGCCGTTGACCGCGGCAATCGTAGGGAACGGCAGTGTGTGTATGCTCTGGAACACGCGGCTGCCAAGCTCCGAAAGCTGTTTTGCCTGCTCCGGGCCGAGCGTTTCAAGCTCCTTGGTATCCGCCCCCGCGACAAACGCCTTTTCCCCCGCGCCGGTCAGGATGAACGCGCGGATGCCGCCCTTATTAAGCAAAGCGGAAACGCATTCTTTAAGCTCGCGTATGGTTGAAAGATTGAGCGCGTTCAGGCTCGCAGGCCTGTTGACGGTGAGAATTGCGGTGGATTGGTCGTACTTCAGCAGAATATTGTTCATGTATTCCTCCTTACCGGCAGATTGCGTCCCTTTCGAACAGCGCCGCTTCGCCCATGCCGCCGCCTATGCACAGGGTGGAAACGCCATACCTTTCGGCACGCATCTTCATTTCATGCAGCAACGATACCGTAATGCGCGCGCCCGACGCGCCGATGGGATGGCCGATGGCGATTGCGCCGCCGTTGACGTTTACGCGCGCCATATCCAACCTGAGTTCCCTGCATACCGCGATGGACTGCGACGCGAACGCCTCGTTCACCTCGAACAGATCGATATCGGATACCTGCAATCCCGCTTTTTGCAGCAGCTTTTGTACGCTCGGCACAGGCCCCATCCCCATAAGGGAAGGCTCCACGCCGCAGGACGCGCCCGCGACGTATTTTGCCATGGGCACTATGTCCTTTTCGCGCAGGAAATCCCCGGATACCACCAGCATGGCCGCCGCGCCGTCGTTGATGCCGGACGCATTTGCCGCCGTTACCGTGCCATTTGGTTTAAATGCGGGGGATAAGCTTGCCATCTTCTCCCGCGACGCGTCCATGCGGATATATTCGTCGCTCCTGAATACGGTAACGGCGCCTTTTTTGCCGGGGATCTCGACGGGCGTGATTTCCGCCTCAAAGCGGCCGGCATTGGCCGCTTTTGCCGCCTTCTGCTGGGAGAGATACGCAAAACCGTCCTGTTCCGCGCGGCTGACGCCGTATTTTTCAGCGACGTTTTCCGCCGTGATGCCCATGTGGTAATTCGCGAACACGTCCCACAGGCCGTCCTGCACCATGCCGTCCACGACCTTCACGTCGCCCATGCGCGCACCCTTGCGCAGCTGCGGGAGGTAATACGGCGCAAGAGACATGTTCTCCATACCGCCCGCTATGATGCACTCCGCCTCGCCCGCGCGTATGAGCGCCGCCGCAAGCGATACGGCCGTAAGCCCGGACCCGCACACCTTGTTGAGCGTCATCGCCGGTACCTCAACGGGAATGCCCGCGCCCAGGGCGGCCTGCCGCGCGGGGTTCTGTCCCTGCCCCGCCTGCAGCACATTGCCCAGCAGCACCTGGTCCACATCGGATGGGCTTACTTTCGCTCTTGACAGCGCATCGCGGATGACCGCGGTGCCCAACACGCTTGCGGGCGTTGCACCAAGCGTCCCGCCAAAGCTGCCCACGCCTGTGCGGCAGGGCGCTGCGATGTAAACATCTCGCATGTTTATGCCTCCCATTTCATGTGGAATCGGCGTTCCCATTCCTCTACCAGCTGCGGCCTAAAATCCGGGTGGGCGATGTTGATCAAAAGGCGCGCGCGTTCGCGCAGGGACTTGTTGCGCAGGTTTGCGATGCCGTATTCCGTGACGATATATTCCACATCGTTGCGGTTGGTCGTCACCGCCGCACCCTCGTCAAGCGTAGGTACGATCTTGGACGTCTTCCCGCCCCTGGCTGTGGAGGGGATGGCGATGATGGAGATGCCGCCCTTTGACATACGCGCGCCCCGCACGAAATCCACCTGCCCGCCCACCGCGGATATCTGGGTAAGTCCTATGCTTTCCGAACACACCTGCCCCTGCAGGTCCACCTGCACACAAGAATTGATGGACACGAGGTTGTCGTTCTGCGCAATGACGTACGGGTCGTTCACATAGTCCACCGGCGCCATATACACCATGGGGTTGTCGTCGATAAAGTCGTACAGCCCCCGGCTGCCCATGATAAACGACGCGACGATGCGGCCCTTGTGCAGGGTTTTGCGCCTGTTTGTGATAACGCCCGCGTTAATAAGCTCCATGACGCCGTCGGAGAACATTTCCGAATGGATGCCCAGATCTTTTTTCTTCTTGAGGCTTAAGAGCACCGCGTCAGGCAGGGCGCCTATGCCAAGCTGCAGCGTCGCCCCGTCCTTGATGAGGGAAGCGCAGTTTTTACCGATCGTTTTCTCCTCCTCGGACAATTCGCTGCGCCT
This sequence comes from Bacillota bacterium, assembly GCA_023426265.1. GTDB lineage: Bacteria > Bacillota > Clostridia > Christensenellales > CAG-138 > JAEYLA01. The sequence continues at coordinate 33,490 of JAFABA010000122.1, read as the reverse complement.
TAACTCCAGTATGGGCGTGGCCGCTTCCACAATCCAATCGATCTCCGATACATGCAAAAAGCACTCGCCGTGGCAGCGCGGCATGTTCGGGTTCACCTGCGCGATGACCGTTTTTGCCTGCTTCGCTGCGGCATAGGTGTAATCCACGGATATCCCCAGGCTCACATAGCCGTGCCTGTCCGGCATGCTCGTCTGTATCAGCGCCACGTCCACCGGCAGATGCGCCTCATAAAAGAGGGAGGGGATTTTGGAGAAGTAGATCGGCGTATAATCCGCCCTGCCCTCCGCCACCGCGTTCCGTTCCTCTTTTCCGCCCACAAACAGGGAATTGTGCCGCGTATGCCCGCACGCGCCCGTTTTGCAGTATGCGCTCTCCCCCATGCCCACCATGTGCACGGTCTCCACATCCGTAAGCTGCGGGATATAGTCGCGCAGGGCGTTGGTAAGCGCAAGCGGCTCCGCGCACGCGTGGCCGACTACCACGCGGTCGCCGCTTTTAATTTTCCGTATCGCTTCTTCCGCCGGAAGATGCTTGTTTGCATATTCGTTCATGTTACTTCCTCATTTTTTGCAATTTCGCCGCGACCGCTTCCACCGGCTCCATGCAGTCTACCCGCACGGAGCATAACGCCGCCTGTGCCGCCGCGCAGTTTCGCCCGCATCCCGATACGAACAAACGGTAATCCGCCTCCGCGGGGTTTTCATAGACGATCTCCGCGTGAAGCGCCTCTGCTACCGCAAGCGCATAGCTTTTTCTGTCGAAATGCGGGTTGCATCCCCCGCAAAACTTTACGTACAGCTTCACTTCTGGTTTTCTTTGATGCCCGCGATGTGTTTCGCAAGCTTCTTTTTGTGCTCCAGGTTGGACTGGCGCGAAATCATGATCCTCTGCGCCTGCGGCGAACCCGCCCCGTGCATGGACTCCGTGCGGTAACCTACCGCGGCCGTGCCCAAAGTAAGGTTCTCGATCAGGCGCAGCACGCGCAGCCTGTCCTCGGTGGGCATGCAGTCCACGCCGCGCAGGTATTTGTCAAGATAGGGGCGCAGCTTTTCATTGTCCCAATCCTGCTGGCCGGGCATGGTCACCATGAGTCCGCCCGCGATATCCTCCGCCAGGCGGGTGATTTCATAGGGGAAGCGCGTGACGTTCTGCTTGCAGACATTGGCGAGCAGCGCATCCACGTAATAGTTGCCGGCCTTGGTGGGGCAGCCCTCGCAGGAACATGCGATGCCGCAGGAGTACAGGGTCTCGTTCAGATGGGTCATTTCGATGATCTTGTCCTTGATATGGCTGGCCTTTGCAGCGCCGTTGTACTCCGCCGCAAGCGCCGCGGCGCCTATGAGCACATCGCCCACGCCCACCTTGCAGCCGCCGTAGCTCTGACGGTGGTAGGAAGCGAAGCGTTCCACCAGCATGCCCGCAAACTCGGTTTCGCCGTTTAAAAATATCCTCTCGTTGGGCACGAACACATGGTCAAATATCATCAGCGCTTCATGGCCGCCGTAGTTTTTGTTGCCGAGGTCGATATCCGCGTTCGGCTCCAGCTTGCGCGTATCGCAGCTCTGCCGCCCGTAGATCATGAACAGGCCGTCCACATCGGCGGGCACCGCGAATGCGATGGCATAGTCCCTGTCCTGCGGCCTCATGGCGACGGTGGGCATAGCGATCACTTCGTGGGAGTTGATGATGCCCGTCTGGTGCGCCTTTGCGCCGCATACCACCACGCCGTCCGGCCTGCGCTCCACCACGCGCAGGTACAGGTCCGGGTCGGCCTGGTCGGAAGGCGACAGGCCGCGGTCGCCCTTCGTATCCGTCATGGCACCGTCCACCGTATAATCCATGCGCTGAATCATCTTCCAATATTCCACAAAGCACGCATGGTAGTCCGTGCCGTTTGCCGCGTCGCACTCGAATGTGGTGGAATATGCCGCGTTCGCGGCGTCCAGCCCTACGCAGCGCTGAAAGCAGGACGCCGTCTTCTGCCCGAGCAGCCTTTGCATTTTGACCTTTTTAATAAGATCCTCCGTGCTCTGGTGCAGGTGGGTGAAGCGGTTTATCTTTTCCCCGGTCAAATTTGAGGTTGCCGTCATCAGGTCCTCATGCTCGGGGTGCTGCGCAAGCTCGTAGGTCATCGCAACAGAATTGAGTGAAGGCCGTATGATGGGGTGCTCGGTGGGATCTTTTATCTTCTCACCCAGCACATACACGGATAAATGGAGTTTTTTCAGGCTTTCGACGTATTCTTCGCGCGTCATCATGGCTTTTTCCCTTTCCGCCTTACAGGCAAGACAAATACAGGTTCTCTATGATCTGTTCATCAAACGATACCGGGTTGTTCCCCAGCAGCCTCTGCTGGTTCCGCACGACGGACTGCGCGAACGTCTTGCACTCCGCCTCGCCCATGCCCAGCGCGCTAAGCTTCTGCAAGGGCAGTATAGTCTGCAAAAGCACATCGAGCGCGTCCCATACCCGCGCTTTCTCGCAGCCAAACAGCGGCGCGAATACGCCCTCGAGCGCGCTTAAATCTGCGTTCAGTTCCCGGTAGGTGCGGAATACCGCGCCAAGCAGCAGGTAATTCGCCTTGCCGTGCGGCACGTGGTATGTGCCGCCGATTGGGTAGGAAAGCGCATGCACCGCAGCGCAGCCCGCGTTGCCGAATGAAATGCCCGCCATTGTGCTTGCGGCAAGGAAGCCGCGTATGTCCTCGGGAAGCTGCCTGTTCCCGCCCTTGGCCGCAAGCGCCTGATGCCCCTGTATGATGATCTGTATGGCGGAGGCACCCAGCGCGCGCGTGAAGTAGCTGGCCTTGGGCGATACGAACGACTCCATGGCGTGGATGAGCGCGTCTATGGAGCTTGCCGCGAATACGTCGTAGGGCAGGGTCTTCAAAAGACCGCTGATGAGCACCGCCTCGTCGGGATACAGGGCGGAAACCGAAAGCCCGAGTTTGGTTTGCTTTTTCTTGAACTCAATGATGGAAATGCTGGTACACTCGCTGCCCGTGCCGCAGGTTGTGGGGATGACGATAAGTTTTTTGTGCCGCACAAGCGCCGCGCCGCGCTCGAATATTTCCTCGCAGCTAAGCCCGCGCTTGAACACCATGAGCTTGGCGATATCGATCACCGTTCCGCCGCCGATGGCGATGATGCGCGCATACTCCCTTTTGCTGGCGGCCGCAAGCATTTTATCCACCATCTCGTCGGATGGCTCGCCGGACCCGTATTTTTCCTGGTAAACCGCATCGCAGGGGGGGGCTTCGCCGCCCAACTGCGGGGAAAGTACATATTCGTTCGTGACGATCAGGTCGTTCTCCCCAACCTTCCACTGTGTGAGAAAATCGCGCAGGCTGCCGCAGTCGCTTATGACCGGCTTTACGATGAATTGCATGTGTGTCACCTCTCTGAAGTTAATTCGGCCAGTTGTTCCATCAGCATGGGTATGATCTTGTACAGGTCCCCTACCAGGCTGTAATCCGCTATTTTGAAAATAGGCGCGTCGGGATTTTTGTTGATCGCAAGTATAAAGCCGCTATTCTGCATGCCCGCAAGGTGCTGTATCGCACCGGAAATGCCGCAGGCGATATAGAGCTTGGGGCGGACGGTCTTGCCGGTTTGCCCCACCTGATGCGAGGAGGCGATCCAGCCCGCGTCCACCGCCGCGCGGCTCGCGCCTACCACGCCGCCCAGCCGGCCTGCCAGCTTTTCTATCAGCCCAAAGCCTTCCGCTCCCCCCAGCCCGCGCCCGCCGGAAACGATGATATCCGCCGCCGTTAAATCCACCGCCCTGTGCAGGGACTTTACGGCATGTATGACTTCCACCTGCATATCCCGTTCCGAAAGGAACGGCTGAATATGCACGACCGCGGTCGGCGGCGCGTCAGCCATGACCGTCTTTTTCATGACGCCCGGCCGTACCGTCGCCATCTGCGGGCGGTGGTTCTCCGTGACGATCGTCGCCATGAGGGAGCCGCCGAATGCGGGGCGGGTCTGCAGGAGGTTCTTTTTCTCCGAGTCTATGGCAAGACCTGTGCAATCCGCCGTAAGGCCGGTGCCAAGGCGTGCCGCCAGCCGCGGGCCCAGATCGCGCCCGTTTACGGTCGCGCCCACCAGCAGGATATTGGGCCGCTTTTCCCGCGCCAGGTCTGCTATGGCCTTTGTGTACGCGCCGGTGGTGTAATGCCGAAGATGTGGATGCTCTATGCAGTAGATGCGGTCCGCGCCGTATGCGCCAAGTTCCGCGCAAAGGCCATCTATCTCGTCCCCAAGAAGCACGCCGCACAGTTCCTGCCCCAGCGCGTCCGCCAGTTTTCGCCCTTCGCTGAGTAGCTCGAACGACGTCTGTACAAGCGCGCCGTCCCTCTGCTCGCAGAACACCCAGACGTCCCTGTATCCGCTAAGATCCGGGCCTTCCGCTTTTTCCGCCTCATCGATGATCGCGCCGAATTTGCAGCTATTGAGGCATGCGCCGCAGTTGGTGCAGGCCTCGCCGATATACGCTTTTCTTTCGCGCATCGCGATCGCGCCGAAGGGGCAGCTTTTTACGCAGAGGCCGCAGCCCTTGCATTGTTCCGGTATGATTGCTATGCCCATCGGTCTCACCCCCTCCCCGCGACGTTTGCGATTACGCACAGCTTATCGGTCAGTTCCCGTATGCTTTCCTTCGTAACCGTCTCGATCACCAGCCCTTTGCGCTCCACAACGGGCACAAATGTCTGATATACATTCGTAGGCGAACCCGTAAGCCCCGCGTCCTTCGGGTCGATCCCGATATCGTCGATACCCCATACGGTGATTTCCCTTTGGTATGCGGCAAATATGCCGGGTATCCGTGGGTATCGCGGCGTATTCAGCTCACCGATCACCGTAAGCAGGCAGGGCGTCCGCACTTTTATCAGCGTATAGCCGTCCTCCATCGTGCGGCGCACAAGCAAGCCGTCCGCTGCCTGTTCGATGCCGCTTACGTAGGTGACCTGCGGCAAATTGAGCCGCTCCGCGATTTGCGGGCCAACCTGCGCGGTATCGCCGTCTATCGCCTGCCTGCCCGTGAGTATCAGGTCAAAACCGCCCACTTTCTGCGCGGCGCGCGCGAGTATGAGCGAGGTCGCGCAGGTATCGGAGCCCGCAAACGCGCGGTCGGTAATCAATACGGCGTCGTCGCAGCCCATCGCCAGCGCTTCGCGCAGTACTGTGTCCGCCTGCGGCGGCCCCATGGTGATGACTGTGATGTGCGTGTCCGGCGCATCATCCTTCATTTGCAAAGCCGCTTCCAGCGCATGCCTGTCGTCGGGGTTGATGATGCTGGGCACACCATCGCGGATGAGCCTGCCCGTCTTGCGGTCTATCGCGACTTCATTGGTATCCGGCACCTGCTTGATAAACACCACTATTTTCATATCTTTTTCCCCTATTTGAACAGCGCGGAGGAAATGACCATCTTCTGCACCTGCGACGTGCCTTCGTATATTTCCGTTATCTTCGCGTCGCGCATCATGCGCTCCACGGGATAATCCCGCGTATACCCGTAGCCCCCGTGTATCTGCACGGCTTTGGTGGTTACCTCCATCGCCGTTTCGGACGCGAAGAACTTCGCGGTAGCCGCCTCCAGCGTAAATGGCTTGCCGCTCTGCTTACACCACGCCGCCTTGTAGACAAGAAGGCGCGCCGCATCCACTTTGGCCTGCATCTCCGCGATCATCCACTGCAACCCCTGCATCTGGGACAGCGGCTTGCCGAACTGGATTCTTTCCTTCATATAAGCCACGCTGTGATCCATAGCGCCCTGTGCGATGCCGAGCGCCTGCGCGGCGATGCCGATCCGCCCGCCGTCGAGCGTGTTCATGGCGATTTTGAAGCCTTCGCCTTCCCTGCCCAGCAGGTTCTTTGCTGGTGCGGCGCAGTTCTGGAACACCAGCTCCGCCGTGGAGCTGCCGCGTATGCCCAGCTTGTGCTCCTTTTTGCCCACAGAGAAACCCGGCGTATCCGCGGGTACGATAAACGCGCTGATACCGCGGGTGCCCTTTGCTTTATCCGTCATGGCGAATACGATGTAGGTATCCGCCTCGCCGCCGTTGGTGATGAATATTTTCGTGCCGTTGAGTATGTAACGCTCTTCCTCGCGTGCGGCGACCGTCTGCTGCGCCGCGGAATCTGTTCCCGCGTTGGGTTCGGTAAGGCCGAAGGCACCCAGTTTTTCGCCTTTTACCAGCGGCACAAGGAATGTTTGCTTCTGCTCCTCCGTGCCGAACTGGTAGATGGGGTAGCTGCCCAGCGAGATGTGCGCCGAAAGTATGACCCCTGTTGTGGCGCATACTTTAGAAAGCTCTTCCACGCAAATCACATACGAAATGTAATCGCCGCCCGCTCCACCATATTCAGTAGGAAACGGGATGCCCATCATCTGGCATTCGCACATTTTCCGCACAGTCTCATGGGGAAAACGCTCCTGCGCGTCGATTTCCGCCGCCAGCGGCTCCACCTCGTTCCTGGCAAATTCCCGAACGACGCTTCGCACCATTTTCTGTTGCATGGTTAAGGAGAATTCCATTCATCCACCTCTTTCAGGCAGTTCAAAAATATGGCGGCTGCAAATAGCCGCCGTTTTTATGCTATTTATATTGTCTGCGCTCATGGCTGACTATCTGGGCCGGCCTCAGCAAAAGCTACTTTTCACGGCCAAAATCTAAAAGTACACGTGTGATCTGCATCATACCTTGCGCGCGATAGCCTTCTTGACTGCCTCTACGATGTATTTTCCCGTCAGCTTGTACCGTTCCGCCAGATAATCCAGCGGACCGACCTCGCCGAACTCGTCCTGAACGCCAACCATCTCCATGGGGACCGGCAAGTTACGCGTGACGACCTCCGCTACTGCGCTGCCCAGTCCATTGATAATATTGTGGTTTTCCGCCGTTACAATGGCGCCCGTCTCCCTTGCGGCAACCAATATCGTTTCTTTATCGATCGGCTTCCAGCAGAAGCTGTCCAGCACGCGGGCATGGATGCCCAGCTCCCGAAGCACTTTGGCGGCCTGAATAGATTCCGATACGCAGAAGCCGGAGGCGATAATCGTTACATCGTTTCCATCCGCGAGCGGAACCATCTTGCCGATTTCAAACTTGGAGCCCGCCTCATAAACCTTTTTGACGTTCTTGCGTACAAGGCGCAAATAATGTACGCCATATTCCTGTACAATCTGCCGCATAATCTCGGCGAGCATAACCGTATCAGTGGGTTCCAGCACGGTAACCGTCGGAATACCGCGCATGATTCCCATATCCTCAAAGGGCATATGCGTGCCGCCGTTGAGCGTCGCGGTAATGCCCGGATCTGAGCCTACAATTTTGATATTCAGTTTGGCGTATGCAGCGGATACGAATACTTGATCACACGCACGCCGGGACGCAAATGAAGCAAATGTATGCGCAAAAGGGATCTTACCAACTGCGGAAAGTCCCGCGGCCACCCCGATCATATTTGCTTCCTGGATGCCGCAATCGATCGTTTGCGCGGGATATGCCGCCTGGAACGGCTTTGTGCCCATCGCAGCCATCAGATCCGCATCCAACGCCAATATATCCGCATTGTCCTTTGCCAATTCGACGAGTGTCTGGCAATATGCCGTTCTCATCTCCTGTTTTTCCACGGTATTCTCTTTTGCTAAAATGATATGCATCACGCATTTCCTCCCTGCAATTTCTTCATTGCTTCCTGCATTTCAAGCAAGGCCTCATCACGCAACTCACAGGAGATATTCATGCTATGGGAGCCAACTTGATTAGTGATTCTGCCCCATCCGTGACCTTTTTGCGTATGAAGAACAATCAAGGACGGCCTTCCTTTTTCGAGCTTTGCCCTGTCGATGGCTTCGCTTATCAGTACCACGTCGTGGCCGTCAACAGATTGGGCGAACCAGCCGAAATCCGCGAACTTCCTCTCGATGTCCCCTAAATCCAATATATCCTTTGTGAAACCGTCAATTTGCAGCTTGTTGCAATCAACAAACGCGATCATATTATCCAACTGGTGCTGCGGAGCGAACAGTGCCATCTCCCAAATCTGCCCCTCATTGATCTCGCCATCGCCCAGTATGAGATAAATGATATTGTCCATGCCGTTCAGCTTGTGTGCTTTAGCAACGCCCGCCGCCGTAGAAGCGCCCTGCCCAAGTGATCCCGTCGTCATATCCACACCTGGGGTAAGGTTGCGGTCACAATGGCTGGGCAGGTGCGTCCCGGGCTGATTGAGCGTATCCAGCTCACTCATGGGCATAAAACCCTTTAGCGCCAGCGCCGCATACACGGCCGGACCGGCATGCCCCTTTGAGCAAACCAGCCAATCCCTTCCTTCCCAACGCGGGTTCTTGGGATCATGCTTCATATGCTCGCCATATAAAACTGCAAGTACATCGGCAATGGATAACGATCCACCAACATGACCTACACCCAGTTTGCAAATAGACTTCACAACTTCCATTTGAATTTGAATGGAGAATTTTCTAAGTTCCTTGATTTTTCCTTCTGTCAGCATAATACTCCCCTTTTAACTCCGCTTAAATTTGCCGTTGAACGCACTATGCCAGCTATGCTCTCCAGACCTGTATCCTACCCTGGCTTTATGAACATACTCCGTTTCGTGGGCATAATGGTTTATGATGTATGATCCATGAGGTGCATGCGGATGTCGACCGCACATTTACGCATATATCTGATCCATCTTGCGACCATGGGACAGTCCCATTAAAAGTTCGTCTGTGAAATCCTTCCGTTCTACCTCACCCATCTTCTCCCCTTCATACAGAACGACCGCACGATCGCAGAGGCCCATTATTTCATCAAATTCAGAAGAAATCATGATAACTGACGCCCCCGCCTCCACAAGATCTCCAATGATCTCGTGCACCTCGGCTTTTGCAGATACGTCGATACCGCGCGTAGGTTCGTCCAGTATCAGAACCTGAGAATTCCTTACCAACCATTTTGCTATGACTGCCTTCTGCTGGTTCCCGCCACTAAGATGCATTAACTTTTGATTGAGTCCGGTACACCTTATATTCAACCTATTCATATATTTATTTCCGGTCTCATTTTCACTTTTCTTATCACGCCAAGGTTTCATCACTTTAGAACCAAGGCAAATATTTTCACAGATATTCATTTTTAGTACCAGCCCAAACAGCTTGCGATCCTCCGGAACAAGCGCAAGGCCAGCCATTGCAGCCTGTCGGGGCGTTCTAAAACTGACCTTTTTGCCGTTCAAGACCATCTCGCCTTTTTCATATTCGTCTATGCCAAATATACAGCGTGCGATTTCAGTCCTACCTGCGCCTAAAAGCCCTGTTAATCCAAGTATTTCGCCCCTTTTAAGATCAAAAGATACGTCTTTCACCTTATTGCCACGGGTAAGATTTTTTACGCTGAATACGACATCCCCAATTCCCACTTTCCTTTTAGGAAAAAACGCGTCCATGTTCTTATTTATCATGAGTTCTACCATTTTCTGTTCGGTAAGATCGCGGATGTCGTAATGTCCAACAAGTTTACCGTCTCTGAGAATGGTGGCTCTGTCAGAAATCTCAAAGATTTCCCCCAGTCTGTGGCTTACAAACACTATGCCAAGGCCTTTGTCCTTAAGCTTATTCACGATCTCAAACAGCTTATTCTTTTCTACAGTTGCGAGCGCCGATGTAGGTTCATCCATTATCAGTATTTTGGCATCCTCGCTGACCGCACGCGCTATTTCTACCATCTGCTGGTTTGCAACGCTCAGCTTACCTACCTTCGTTTTGCTTTCAAAATCCAAGCCGAGGTCTTTGAGTATAGCAGTAGCCTTTTCATGTAGTTCTCTGTAATTAATAATAGCTTTTTCTTTTATCTTGCTTATATAGATGTTCTCACAAACGCTCAGGTTGGGTATTACGGTAAGCTCCTGATAAATAGTAGCTATGCCCCGCTTTTTACCCGCCCCCGGCGTATAGAAACATACTTCTTCGTCTCCCATAAAAACCTTACCGGAGTCCCTTTGGTATACACCTGTTATAATTTTTAGGAGAGTGGATTTGCCTGCGCCGTTCGCCCCCATAAGGGCCACCACTTCGCCAGCATTGATTGAAAAGCTAATGTTCGTTATTGCAGGCACTCCGCAAAACGCTTTGGATATGCCTTCTACTCGTAATAAACATTCGCCCATAATCATATCCTCCCAGGCTTCGTCTTGCCTTTGAGCGTTCTGCTACCCGCAATAATCGCTATGATGATGATGAGCCCTTTCGCTATTGATTGCCAGTAAGTTGAAACGTTAAGTATATTAAAGAGATTATTGATAATCCCTAATATGGATGCGCCGAGTATTGCCCCAATTACAGAACCGATTCCTCCGCCTCCCATATATGTTCCACCCAACACCGCCGCGGACATTGATTCGAGCGACAGCCCCATGCCGCTAACCGGATCAGCCACGCCTGTTCTTGCCGCCGCAAATATTGCTGCGATACCGCACATCATACCGCTGAATGCGTACCCCATGATTTTGTTGTTCTTTGTATTGATACCACTCCAGTACGCAGCTTCCTCATTGCCGCCGATGGAGCGCCACTGCATTCCAAGGGATGTTTGGCTCAATATTATCTGGCCGATGATGGCAACAACGAAAAAAATCAACACCATCACAGGAATAAAGCCGAAAACATAACTGCTTCCTATTGTATAAAGCACGTCCGTATGATTTTTTAGAAAAAACGGACGTCCTTCCGAAAGCAGAAGCGCGATGCCATCCCCAACTACACCCATACCCATGGTTGTTATGAAAGGCGCAACTTTGAATCTTGAAATTATCGTGCCACTCGCAAATCCCATAGTTGCAGCAAATAATAGCACGATTACAACTGCAACCGGAAAGGGCATGTGTTCAACAAGCGCATACATAATTACGCTCGCCGACAATATCCCACCCATGGAAGCGTCTATGCCGCCGTTAATAATCGCCACGCTTTGCCCACATGCAAGCACCCCTACAATACTCATCTGGCGCAGTATTGAAAATATATTCTTAATTGTCAAGAAATCCCTTGAAAGAACCGCCCCGATAAGAAGAAATAGAATTAATACAAGGAGCATGACATGTTCGAGAAAAAAACTCACAACCGTATTGAATGTCTTCTTAGGCATTATACGTTTCCTCCATGCTATTTTAGGTTTAAGCAGGGCGCAAGCTCTAAATAAATGTATTTAAACCCTACGCCCATGCTTCAGGTCTTTTTAGCTGTGTCCGCGTATTTCTATATTCTTTAGCTCGGGATATTTGTCGATGCAACCCTGTACCAGCGGGTTTGTCTTCGGTTCATATTCGTCGAACCTGAACAGAGTTTCGTCATAGTAATCCATTGCATTATCCGGTGTTACTACAAAGGGTGGGCTTATTATCTTTTGGGGAAAATTCATGTTACCGTTAAGCATTTCCCACATAATCGGAAGCGCGGGAATGACGCTGGATGAAACGGCCACTTCAACATGTATCTTCCCATCTACCACCGCTTTTAGTGCTTCCATAGATCCATTTACGCTACCTACTACAATGTTTTTCAAGCCAGATTCATCAATAGCCTGAATAATGCCCATTGTAGTAGCGTCGGTAAGAGCTACTGCCGCATTGATTTTGTCACCGTGCGCCTGTATCCAGTTCTCCATGATAGCCTTACCGTCTTCGCGCTTAGCTGTACTGGGTTGACTGGCAAGGATCTTTACATCGGGATACTCTTCGAGCGCTGCCTTAAAGCCTTCGATACGGTCCATATAGCTGCTGGCTCCCGCAGTACCCTCGCAAAGCACTACATTGCCCTTGCCGCCCAGGGCTTCGGCTATACCCTTGCCCAATATCCTGCCAATTTCCACGTCATCGCAGCCCACAAACACATCATACGGATCACCCTGCACATATCTGTCAAACAAAATGACCTTGATGCCTTGCGCCCTTGCCTGCTGCAGCGTGGTGGCAAGCGTCGCCTCGTCCTTGGGCTTTACCAATAGGAGATCAACGCCTTTGGCAATGAGGTCTTCAACGTCTGAAACCTGTTTCATTGCCTGTGCGTTTGCTTCCGCCGAAAACAATTCGATCTCCGGATACATTAGCCCAATGTCCATTTTAATTCTCTTATCTGCCGCCGCGTTAAAGTCAGAGGTAATGGTATCAATGGACCAGCCAACCTTGAACGTATTGGGTGCTATGGTAGCTTCTGGGCTTGGGGCGGATGCCTGACTGGGTGGCTGACTAGCAGCCGGACTGGGCGTGGATGCGGGAGTCGGATCTTGACTTGCCGTAGTTTCACCGGGGTTGCTGCAACCTCCTGCCAATACGAGCATGCAGATTGCCATTAGCAGTGCAATACCTCTTTTCATTTCCTTGCCCCTTCCTTTCTTAAGGTCAGTTTAATTGGGAGCATAACAATGCTCCCAAATATAAGGTCTATTATTTTACTTCAATCCCCTTTTCCTCGCATTCCTTAAGGGTAAGCATCAGCGCTTCCAGACCCGTAAAGAAAGTTGGAGCTCCACCGGGAACTATGCATGTTTCAATCGCTTCTAAAAGCTGCTGCTTTGTTGCTCCATGTTTTATTGCACGAATCATGTGGGTTTTAACACCGTTGGTCAGGTTTCTAAAGCAGAGAATGCCGCATGCGACCAATTCGCGATCAACAAGACTTAGTGCCTCGCCGGCATTTAACCCGGAACTGTAAAGATTATTATAAGCTTCAACAAAGTCAGGGTCATTTGTTGCGGCGAATTTCCATTCGTCGTAAATATAGCCTCTTTCCTTTGTCATCTTCTCTATAAGTTTTTCCGCCTTAATCTGCTTGTCTTCCATTTTCTTTGCTTCCTTTCTTGCTTTAAATTCAGTTGGTTATTGGGGAGGGTTATGCTATTTCTCAACGGGATAGCATTTGTTTTTCAGAATGTTTAAGTCATGACCCGGGAAGGCGCGGTACACCTGACCGTCAATCTTTTTCATGATGACATCAAAGCTTTTCCACATATCGCCAAGGTTGTAGTATACGCCATTGGGAATGTATTTCAGGTTTTTCTCGGGCTCACCCAGCAGGTTCTCATAACAGGCCACCGCATCCCCTGTGATAACATAGGTGCCGTCTGTGGTTTCAACTGCAACCGACATGGAACCCACGCTATGACCGGGCGTCGGAAACATGGATATGCCTGGTATGATCTCCTGGTCTACCATATCTATCGTGTCAATTTGCGGAAGCACTTTCATCCATCCAGGCGTAATGCCCTTTTGCGGCGCGTCATACGCTGCCCAATGCGCGGGGCAGGGGTTGATCGCATGTGAAAGTTCAACATCGCTTACGATGAATCTTGCTTTTTTTCCCTTAAACACTTCACAGGAACCGGCATGATCCCAATGGAGGTGCGTTAAAAGCACCAGTTCGATTTCATCGATGGATGTACCACATTTTTTAAGCTGAAACTCCATGTTCTGCTCTTCGGTAATAGTAGGCTTTGTATAGGGATGGTATTTTACGGATGTCTCAATATCGGGCAGACCCGCGTCAACCACGATATTGTGCGTCCCGTCCGTAAGATACCACGCTATAAACGCACCTACTGCCCTCTTTCCCATGTTCTTGCGAAGTGTTGCCTCGCTTTGGTCAAATTCACTGCGCCCAAGATCCAAAGGGTAAATTTTCCACATAATTCTTGTCCTCCGTTTTTGATATTATGTTTTGCGCATTCGGGTAATTTTCAGGATATATGTACGGGTATCGCACCCGCTCCGGCTTTCAGGATATATACCGTCTACAGGTATCGCCTCACCCCCAATCTTGATGATTCTCAGGTAATTACGTGTATGAGTACCGTGTCCCACCTCCTTTAAAAAATAGAATATGGTGATGGAGCGGCTCCGTTATTTTAAATTTTCATCTTCAATGCTCTTGATTTTTTCTACCTGCGCAGTAAGATTTGCCTTACGCTTTGCTTCAAAATTCATTGCAAAATCGTGTTTTAAAAATGCTTCCACCATCTCCAGCGCCATGTAAGTTCCAATCAAATACGCCCCCAGGCATAATACGTTGCACTCGTTTATAAGCCTACTGTATTTGGCGGCAAACACGCTTTCCACTGGCGCGGCGTAAACGCCCTTAAACTTGTTAGCAGTAAGGGCAACGCCCATACCTGTACCGCAGATCAGTATGCCCCTCTGAGCCTCTCCGCTCTGAATAGTCTTTGCCACTTTAACGGCTGCCTCGCTGTGTGGCATTACGTCGCCTTCGAAAGAGCCGAATTCAATCAGCTCATAACCTTCATTACGTAACTTCCCACAAATTGCGCTTTTGAGCTGGATACCCATCATATCGCTGGCAATTGCAATTTTCATCGATTTTCACTCCTTTTAGATAATCAATGTAATGTAAAGCTTTACATTTTGGTTAGCTTCTGGGGATAATATTTCTGGGAATATACAAATGCACTTTTTATTTAAGGGAAAGCAGTTAAAATTGGTGTACTTGCAGTGCGAATAAGATCTTTCGTCTGAATGTAATGCGTTACATTTTATTCCAAATAAAGAGCTATCAGTTACAGATATCAATGATTGTTGTACACTTATGAACGTTTATGTAATTAGATTTTAAAGAAACACTATGCCCCTGGCATAAATCCCGAAAATATGAATGAACAGATTCAATCGGCCACATTACCGAATGAATTTTGTTTGGCTATTCCACCGGCTTGCACGACTTGCGCAGTATAAGCTCAGGAGTAAAAACGATATTTTGTTGAACGTCACCTTCTTTTCTTAACTTTTTGACCATCTGCCTAGCAGCTTCAATGCCGGTTTCCAAAGCGTACTGCGCAACCGTTGTAAGGGAAGGATAGATCATTTCCGACATATACGATCCGCTAAATCCCACAACAGATATATCATCAGGGATTCGATATCCGCATGATTGCACCGCGTTGTATACGCCGAAAGCAATCTGGTCGCCCGCAGTAAATATGGCGGTAGGTTTTTCGTTGAGGCTCATAAGCTGCATTGCTCCGTTGTAACCGCCCGATCCCGAAAGATAGGAATCAACCTTAATATAATACTTTTCCTGCGGTTCTAAATTGTAATCCCGCATCGCTTTTTCATAGCCAATTTTTTTGCAATAATAGGTATCTACATTTTCGGAACCGTTTAAAAACGCAATTCTCTTGTGGCCTAGCTTAATAAGATACTCTACCGCCTTGTATGTCCCTAATTCTTCGTCCGTCCTTACGGACATTAGCCTATCTATATCCGTATAGCCAATTTTAAGTACGGGCATATGCTTTGCAAGTTTTGATAACCCTGCGTTATTTGGTGAAGAAATCGGCCTGTTACCTATCAGCACAATACCTTCCACCCTTTTCTGACGCATGATGTCTATAAAGTGCTGTTCCCTTGACGGATCAGCGCCTGTTATACACACAAACATGTTATAATTATATTTTTCAAGTTCCTTGGAAAAGCTATCCATGACTGCGGGAACAAACGTATTTGTAATATCTGTGACCAGCAAACCGATAAGGTTGGTATTTTTGGTCACCAACTCCCTAGCCAATGCGTTGGATGAATAATTGTGTTCGCTGATAACCCTTTCTACCAATTTACGTCTCTCGAGCGAAACTAGAGTAGGTGTATTCAACACCCTTGATACGGTGGCCGTTGATACGCCGGCTTCATGGGCTATGTCCTTTATTGTTGCCACAAACACATTCCTTTCTGGAGAATTCGACCAATGAAAAATGTAACCCTTTACACGAAGAATAAAATAATTAATTTTGAATGTCAAGTTTAAAATTTAATAATTTGTATTGATAATTCATATTTCAGCTGAGTCTCTGCATTTTGGTCATATAACGTTAATGCTCTGTAATGATATTTTTATTGTAATCGCTTACATTTTATGATATATACTTAGTAATTCAATAAAGGGAGAGCTACTATGCGTGTAAAGTATAATGTTGACACCCAGGTGGTATTTCAAATAGGTGACCCTATGGATCAAGGTTGCGCCACCTATCTGCATAACGCAATATATGAGTATGCGAACATTAACGCTGTCAACCTACCCTGCGTTGTACCGCAAGGAACGCTTCCGGATTTCATACAGGCCGTAAAAACCATAAACGCAAACGGATTTGACATAACCACTCCACATAAAACAGATATCATTCCTTATCTTGACGAGTGCGACGAAGCCAGCCGTGCATTTCGGTGTGTAAACTGCGTTAAAGTAAAGGATGGAAAGCTTATAGGGATCGGACTGGACGGCGCAGGCATGGGAATGTCGATCCAAGATGTTGTAGATGACCTTACCGACTTACATGTGTTAATTGTAGGAGCAGGCGCGGTAGCAGGCCCTATCGCCGCCAATTTGTGCACCCGGGGTGTCAAAAAGGCAACCATTATAAACAGGACGAAGGAGAAATCGGAATACATTGCAGGCGTATTGCAATCTTTATATGGGATAGAGACCGAATGCGGTCCGTTTGATGCAAACTATATAGCAAGTATTGCTCCGAATGTGGACCTGGTTGTACAGTGCACATCGCTTAAGACCGTCAGCGACTGGGAAAATACTCTGCCCCTTTCTTTCATCAAGTTTCTCCCTAAACATTGTATTGTAGCTGACGTTTTATATCCCACTACTGCATTCTTAAAAGAGGCAGCAAGCCAAGGACTCAAAATTATAGATGGCCGGGGGATGCTCTTTTACCAGCAGATTGCCATGATGGAATTCAGGTTTGGTATAAAGCTCCCCAAAGATGTGCTTTTAGAAGCAGAAGAAGCCGTTGAAATAGCGATTGCTATGCGATCGCTCAGAAACAGGCGTCTTAACTTAAGCAACTAAATCAAAAGCATAGGAGGGCAACATGTCAGTCAATAAAATGGGTATATGCGAATGGGTTCTTCCCACCGAAGGCCCTTATAGTCTTGAACTGGCGGCACAGTTAGGCTATGACGGCATACAGTTGGGCGATCTGGGGGGGCAAGGCAAGGCATTCCCCATTAATAACAGGAGGTTGCAGGAGGCGTACCTGCATGCATCGCAGCAACACAATGTGGAATTGCAATCATTGCATCTCTACACGCTGGTAAGAGACGGGACCATGAAATATTCGCTAGGCAGCCCTCAGGGGGATGATGCCATTTTAAGCATAACAAAAGGTGTTGACGCATGCAGGGATATGAATATACCCATACTTATGCTGTCTTCCTTCTTCGCTTCCCAGATACTCAATGATGTTGACTTTATTAACTTTTCCGAATTGCTCAGATATGCCTGTACATATGGCCAGGATAACGGAGTTGGAATTGTATTTGAATGCATCCTTCATATAGATAAGATCATGAAAATGCTGGATGCCGTAAAGGGCTTAAGGTTATGCTATGATACGCTGAATCCTATACGCTTCGGTTCTGGTGATCCTAATGAAGAAATCCTGAGGATAGGCCGTGAAAACATTGACCATGTGCATGTGAAAGACGCGCCCGCCGACCTCAAGGGCTGCTGCCTATTGGGTACAGGGTATGGCGGGTTTCACAAGCTTGCCGGTACGTTAAAGAGTATAGGGGTTTCCGGCTGGTTTATAACCGAGAATTATTACTGTCTCCCGCCTATGGGCAAGGATTCAAATTTCTTTGAGCTTGCACAGGCAGATCTTAACACAATGCGCCAAACATTTGCCTGACTCATATGAAAAGCTGCGAATAATACTACAGCGGTACGGTACCATACCGCTGTAGTATTATTTCTCAATCAATCTTTACGATGGATTTTATTATATCCTTGGCGTTTTGTATTGTATATTCAAAAGCTTTATGGGTATCCGCAAAATCGAATATATCCGGATTTAGCTGTTTTAAGTCAATTTTGCCTGATTTTATAGCGTCTATTGCTATCGGATACATATTCCTGTAACGGAAAACTGTCCTTATGTCCGCTTCTTTAACGGCGATTTCGTGAAAGGGATATGTCGTTTCCTTTGTCAGGTTTCCAACAAGAACGATTACTCCGCCACGTTTTACCAGTTTTGCTGCCTGCACCATCGTTGTAGGGTTCCCTGCCGCTTCAAAGACAATATCCACGCCCTTGCCATAAGTCGCTTCGAGTATGGCATCAACGATGTCGCCATCAGAGGCGTTGAAGGTTTCATCTGCACCAAACGCACGTGCATTCTCCAATCGCTTTTTAAACAGGTCAGCAACATATATTTTTGATGCGCTCATGGCTTTCGCGCTTAGCATCGTCATAAGGCCAATAGGTCCTGCACCCAGCACTGCAACGGTTTTACCAAGCTTAACTTCTCCTCTCATGGCAGAATGCAGGCCTACGCAAAGCGGTTCCAACATCGCCCCTTCTATCAGGCTGAATTCGTCAGGTAATTTAAATGCCATATAAGCCGGATAGTTTATATATCTTTTTAAGCAGCCGTGGTTGGGCGGAGACGCCATAAACCTTACATCGGGACATATGTTGTACTTTCCCGATTTGCAGTATTCGCACTTGCCGCATGGGATCCCAGGCTCAATCGCAACATTATCCCCTACCGCTATATCAGTCACGTTTTTCCCAGTCTCCACCACGATACCTGCACCTTCATGACCTAGCACCAGAGGTTTGTCAATAATCTTTTTTCCTATGCGCCCTTCTGTTAAAAAATGTATGTCTGAGCCGCATATGCCTACGTACTGCATATGCACAACGATATCGTCAGCTCCACACTCCGGCATAGGGCAGGGCTGAATCTCTATTTTCCTTATTCCCGTCATGATTGCTTGCAGATTTGAGTTGTTATCAGCAACATCATTTTCTCGTTGCTCAAATTTGAACATAAAAACGCTCCTTTCAATTATCTCCAAACTGAAAGGGAGCGTAAGTGTAACACCCATCATAATATATCCTGACAATTTGATTATAGAGCACTAAAGATTAATTATCAAGTCCATAAATCTGTGGAAGATGCTGCAAAAGAGATTTCATTGCGCCTAAGTCAGTCTGCTGGCAGCGATCTGCTCATTTGAGCTGCTATGGCGTTTTTTATAAGACCATCCCGAAATAACCGACGTTCCGGCATATTCCTTCCCTTGTTTTGCTTCTACTGCTCCAATCCCGCCATTGTGGATATTTTTATATCCTTATTGCTGATTCATGGACAAATATGGCACCTTGTCCATACATTCAGGTTGTGATACCATCAAACCAATAAAGAACCCTGATCTGCCTTTTCGCAGATACAGGGTTCTTTTGAGCTTCAGACCATTGACTTCAGGGTAAGTCTCTTACCACTGAGCCGGCAAAAAGTCGTTGACGTTTTCAGCGCTGATAACGCTGGGTTTCATAAACACAACCTGGTCCAGCGTTTCTCCGTTGAACCATTTTGCAGCCAGAAGCACCGGCAGCGCGCCATCCTGCATCGGGGGCTGATTGGTGGCACAGGTCAGCGAGCCATCCTGTACGGCCGACAGGGCTGTGTCGCTGTTGTCGATACCACCAATGATGATGTCGGTACGGCCGGCGTTCTTGCTCGCCTCGATGGCACCGGTAGACTGCACTGTGGTTTCACCGGTATAGATCACGTTGAGTTCATTTCCAAATCTGGTGATCCAGTCGGCAACAATGGTCTTGGATTGATCTGCGGAGTCCGTTCCGGGCGCCTGGACGTCAAGCAACTTCATGTCCGGCGCATATTCCGTAAGATGCGTGATCACGCCATATGCACGCGCATAATAGGCGGAACCGCCGGGCTCGTGAGAAAGAATGGCATAGCCGCCCTTTTTGCCCGCCTTGTCGGCCAGGTATTCGGCCAGCAGTTTGGACTGGCCCCAATCGTCCGGACCACAGAAGCTCAGCAGGTACTGGAAGCCTTCTGCGCTGGGCATGGAGTTCGATCCGATTACCGGGATGCCCGCATCGTAGATCTTCTTCAGATGCGTTACAGAGGTATCCTGATCGCAGGGAACATAAATGATCAGGTCAGGCTGCTCGTTGATCGCCTGTTCCACCTGCTGTGTCTGGATGGTGACGTCCCAGTTTGCGGACATGATTTCCACACTCATGCCAAAGATTTCGGATGCTTGTACCGCAGCGTTATTAAACGCAGTGTGATAGGGATGATCGCCATTTTTTAGAATAATAATCTTTTTTCCAATGGAGCCGTCGGCGGGAGAGACGGGCTGCGTCTTCTGGACGCAATTCGCATACGGATACTCGTAGTGATAATAACGCATCTCTTCGTTTTCGCCATACGCTTCAACATCTGCAGGCGCATCAGGATACGTCGGCACATACGTGTCAATGAACAATGGGTTGCCCGCATTATCCGTTGCCGATTTCCAATCGACCGCCAAGGACTTCTCAAGGTTGGAGGCTTCCGGCGCCGCGGTGCTGTCCGTTTGAGCAGGCGCCGGTGCGGCGCCGGTCGAAGCCGGGCTCTCAGCCGGAGTTGACGTGTTGGCGCATCCCGCCAACACACCGGCCATCATCAATAGGATCACAAGAACAGATACTACTTTTTTCAATTTGCTTTCCTCCTTATTTTTAAAGGCAGGGTAGATATTCGGAAAGTATTTCGGCTGCAGCCCCGACTATCCGCCTCTGCCAATACCTGATTCAGAATAAATCCGCTTTCGCTCCCGCATATTTATTGTGCCGGTATGTACTAATAGCTTCAATCATGATCACCATAATCAGCACAATACCATTGATGAACAACTGCATTTCAAAGCCCAGTTTGAAGCAGCTCATTCCATTGTAAAGCGTCGTCAGCGTCAAAACGCCAATATAGCTGTGCATAATATTTCCCTTGCCGCCTGTCAGACTGGCGCCCCCCAATACGGACGCTGCAATCAGCGTGTTTAAGGGGCTGATGCCCTTGTCCCCAAGGTTGGCCAACGCCGCCGCCAGGTAGCAGGCATAGATAGCCCCACCCAATGCAGCAAAAACACCATTGATGGAAAACGCAGCATTCAGATAAGCCTTCGGGTTCAACCCGGCATACCATGCCGATTCAGCGTTTCCGCCCACAATATAAAAATTCTTTCCGATTGTGGTCTTGGACATGAAGATGTACATGATCACCACAAGCGCTATCGTTAGAAGTGCGCGGTTTGGTACAAACGGGATCCACTTCATGTCTAGAAATTCGGTCGCGCTGTAATTTTTGATCGCCTGGGTCATTGCGTTGTTGGAAAAGTACACCAATCCCTGAATGAGCGTGGATATGCCCAGCGTACTAATAAATGAGTTAATCTTCCCCTTCGTTACCAGCAGCCCATTGACCGCCCCAACGGTAAGCCCCGCAAGTCCCGCAACCAGTATCGCAAGCAAGAAGCTGTCCGTTTTCTGCACAATGTAAATTGCGAGGTTTCCCGCCAGATTCATAATGGCTACCGTGGAAAGATCCAGATGACCGCAGATCAGGACGATGGTAAAGCCGATCACAACAATGCCGTTGAGCATCGTGGTTCCCAGAATGACGCCTATATTATAGGTGTTGAAAAATTTGGGCGCCGTCAGGCTAAGCAGAACAAATACCACGATGAAAACAAAGTATATGCGGTTTGCGTTGACAAGTCCCCAGAACCGCCTGTTTCTCTTAGCCATTTTTTGCCTCAAACTTTCTCGCGGAGTAATTTGTCGCCCATACAACAATGATGAATACCGCGCCCGTCACAACATCCTGTAAAAATGTATTGAGCCCAAACAACGTCATAATGTTATTCAACAGGCCGATGGTCAGCACGCCGCCCAGTACACCCGCAATACTGCCTTTCCCGCCATCAAGTATCATGCCGCTGAGTACGATCGCGGTGATGGCGTCAAATTCGTAACCCGAACCGAAATTATAGCAGGCCGCTTTGGACAGCGACGCGATGAACAGCCCCGTTACGGCGGCGGCGATACCGCTGCAGATAAAGCTAAACAATATGACCCTGCTCACGTTGACGCCCGAAAACTGGGCCATTGTTGCGGAGCATCCCACCAACTTCATCTTTTTTCCCAGTACGGAACTGGACACGACGATATGGACCAGAATGTACAGCAGCAGTAAAACGACTACACTGATCGGCACGATGCCGCCCAGTCGATAACGGGATATCTGCTCAAGGAAGTGTGTGTCCCCTCCCGTTGGGTAGACCGTACTGCTGCCAAAAGTAACGCGTATAAGGCCCGAAAGTACAAAGCTGACCGCCAGCGTCCAGACAACCGTATTGATTCGGAATTTTCCCACAACCAGGCCATTGACCGCGCCAATCAGCGCTCCGCTCAAAATGACCATCAGGATCATCGGCAGAACTCCCCAATCGAGCGTCAGCACGGCAACAAATCCTCCAACCGCCGCGATTGACGGCGTAGAAAGGTCTACCAACTGCCCGCAGTATGTCACCAATGCCATGCCGCAGGCTAGGATTCCCAGGTAGGACATCGCATCAAATATATTGACGATGTTTGATACGCTTAGAAAATTGTCAGAAACAAGGATGCCTACCGGAATCAGCAGTATGGCAACAGCAAATATGCCAAACCGGCTAATGATATCATTCATTCTGCCCTTACTCATTCGTCACAGCATCCTCCGTTTGCAGCCAGCAGTAGCGTCTCTTCCGTACATTCATCCTTGTCCATGACGAGATTGACGCGCCCATGATTTAATATCAATATCCGGTCCGATAACCCCATGAGTTCCATCAAGTCGGAGGAAATCAGGATTACCGCGCATCCCTGGTTCACATAATCCTTGATCGCTTCATGGATCGCTTCCTTGGCGCCCACATCCACACCACGCGTCGGCTCGTCCAAAATCAGCAGCTTGGGTCCGATATGCATCCACTTAGCCAGCAACACCTTCTGCTGGTTGCCACCCGAGAGCTGCCCCACCACTTTGCCGGTGTCGCGCGGAACCACCTTGAGCCGGTCCAATAGTTTTTCGATCGAGCCGTCCTTATCGCTCATGTCGGCCCAAAAGCTTTTGTTCTGGCTGACAGTTTTTGCTGAAGAGATATTAAAGCCTATGGCCTGATCCAGGGCCAGACCCTGTATCTTTCTGTCTTCAGGCAGGTATGCGATATTCCTCCTGATCGCACTGTCGTAACTCCTGTTTTTAATTGTCTCGCCCATGTATTTGAGAGTACCCTCGTCCCATATGTCCAGTCCGACCAAGGCGCGTGCCAGTTCGCTTCGTCCCGAGCCCGCCAAGCCGCATATTCCTAGCACCTCTCCCTCATGGACGGAGAACGTGACATCGCGGAAGAACCCGAGCCGCGTCAGCCGCTCAGCTTCCAGAACCGGTTTGCCGATGTTGGTCACACGCGCCGCATAAAAATCCTTGACGTCGGTTCCCACCATCTGCCGGACCACTTCTTCCTGCGTCGTGCTGCATGTGGTACAGGAGGCGATATGTCCCCCGTCCCGCATCGTGGTAATGTTGTCCGCAACACGAAACACCTCGTTGAGAAAGTGGGAGATATAAAGAATTGCAAGACCTTCGCTTTTCAGCTTGTCGATGATCTTGAACAGCCTGGTGACTTCGTTCCGTGAGAGTGCCGAGGTCGGTTCATCCATGATCAGAATGCTGGGTTCATTGGATAAGGCTTTGGCGATCTCCACCAACTGTGCTTCATGCTGGCTGAGCGTAGAAACGATTGCGTGGGGATTGACATGTTCCAACCCCACCATCGCCAGATATTTATGGGCATAATCGGTCATTTTCTTGTTGTCAAGAAAGATCCATTTGCTCTTTGGCAGCCGTCCAGCCATGATGTTCTCCGCAACGGAGATGGGTCTTGCAAGTCCCAGTTCCTGATGGATGATCTCAATACCGTGGCATTTCGCCTGGGCAGGGGTTTCAAGACGCACTTCCTTACCCCGGATCAGGATCTGCCCCTCATAATCAGGATATTCTCCGGACAATATCCGCATCAGGGTGGATTTTCCCGCGCCGTTTTCTCCGCAGATGGCGTGGACCTCACCAGGTTGGATACGGATACTGACATTGTTGACAGCCGTCAGCGCATGAAAGCGCTTGACGATATTTCTCATTTCCAAAGCGTATGTTATATCACTCATATGCAATCTCCAGACAACCAAAATGAAATGAACCTTTATTGCTTCGTTTATGGCATTGTACGAAATAGGCGGCAATTATCCCGAATAAAGATAATTTGATGCTTTTCCCCTTTATATCGGTTATATCATGAAGCGGCCCGGACAAAAAGTCACGTTTATTTCCTGCCGTACCTGCAACCATTTCACTCATAGCCGGATGCCGCATCAATCATAGTTAATACTGTCAAAAATGGAATTCAGGCGCTCAAATGCCTTGTTTTCGTCCTGTCCGCTGATATACAGTTCAATGCTTTCACCGGAATTGATACCCAACGCCAACAGTTTTATGGTTGACTTTGCGTTTACGGTGACATTGCGGTGCCGGATTTGTATGTCAGACTGGAACTTTGACGCTTCGGCTGCAATGATGGAGACAGGCCTGGCATGCAGTCCCACCCTGTTTTTCACTTCAATTTCCTTGATAATCACGCACTTAACCCTTTCGATCGTTGATTTTATTCCATAACACCATATCCAATGCCGAGGCCAGCATGTAGAGCATCGCCGTTTCAGACAGGTCCTTATAAATTCTTAAAAATGAAGCGAAGCAATCCGCCCAGAATGCTGTATTCCGTCTCTCCGAAGGCAAAGCCCATGCTGTCCATCCCACCCAATGCCGTCATGAACACGCTGCACATGACAACCGTCAGCACACCAATAAAGGCCGAGGACACGATGGCGCCGCGCTTGCCGCCATAGGCGTTCCCAAACACCCCGGCCACGCCGCCTACAAAGTAGAAGCTGGTCAGGCCGATCAACGGTACATAACCGGCCCTGAAAACCAGCAGCCCTGCCGCGGCAATGATTCCGGCGGCGCTGCAGGAAAGGAAGCCAGCCATCCAGGCCTTGGGCGAATACGGAATCACCGCCGAAGCGTCGATTCCCATCACGGCTCCCCTTACGAACCGTTGATTCAGCCACATAAACGCCTCAATGATCTTCCCTAAAAATTCGGATATCCCCTTGAGCAGGATGGACAGCGCCGCGCCGTAGATCACTGTGCGGAGCAATACGCTCGCCAGCCAATGCTGCCCTGCTCCAAGCAGGGACCTGGACGCATCGGCGCCCGCCATCAGGCAAAAAACCGTATACGCGGTAAAAATCAGCGCCGCCGACGCAAAGGATGTCTCCGGAAACCCGAATTTCAGCGTCGTTTCTTCCGCGTCGAACCTTGCCGTGCTTTTGCGGAAGAGCCGTCCGATCAGGCCCCCGGCGACCGATGCGAACGACGCCGAGTTGCCCATGCCCAGCATGGGCGTCCCGGTAAGACGCTTCATGAACGGCCGCGTAACCAGTACGGTTGTGAACATATATACCGCCATCACTGCCGCGCCGACGAGCATGCACCCTATATCGCTCAGGCTGGTGTCCATTTTCAGGAGCATCGCTACCATCAGGGACAAAAACATCATGTGATGCGCCGTCATATACAGATACTTATGCTTGGACAGCGCCGCCACGATCAACGTGAACGCGAAGGACAGCAGCATGATCGCAAAACCGATGCCGCCATAGTCGTTGAGCAGCGCGGTCCCGAATACCTCCGTGTTCAGTACGCCGCCGTGCACAGCAAAAAGCCTGACCATAAAGCCGTCCAGCGGGCTCAGCGCCCATTGGGCTGCCGCTGTTCCCACCAGCATCAAAGCGTAGCCGATCAGCATCCTGACGATCGCTTCCGCGATCTTCACAAAAGTCTGGCGGCGGGCGGCCATATAGAGCAGCACTGCGATCGCGGGCAACCATGGTATTGATGTCCAGTTCATCATTAAGCTACCTTTGTGTCCGTTATTTCAACCATGTACAATTCTTAAGATGTGCAATCACCTCATCCGCATCTGCCACGTTGCGGACAACGATATAATTGGTCTTCTCGCCTAACCTGCGCTGCGGGTTCAGCCCAAACGGCATGACATAAAGATCCGCGTTCTCAATGCCGCCCGCCGCGCCTCCTGGGATTACCTCAGCCGTCATCCCCAGCGCGTACAGCGCCTTTTCCACGGTAAACTTCAGCATATAGCTGGTTCCAAGCCCACATTCACATAACGTTACGATTCTCACGCATACCGTCCCATCAATTCGAGTATTCCCATCCGGGTACTGATGCCCGCAAAAGAAACGCCATAGTCAGGCGCCGCCGCACAGGCTACATTCCAGCAGCTATTTCAAAACAGCGTCGCGCTGCGTATCAACTCCACCACGCTCTCCTTGTCTCTGGCATTGCATATCTTCTCAATGATCCGCCTGTCTCCGCTCAGCCCGATCAGCTCAGACATTTCCCGCATATGATCTTCCCCTTCAATAGCGCCGATACAGATCACAAGCTTCACAGGGTCGTTGGCCGCGTTCCCGAACTCTACCGGTCTCTCGAGCGTTGTCAGGCTCATACAAGTACGCTTTACCCCATCGGAAGGCAAGGCGTGCGGCATTGCGATGCCGGGAACCAGCACCACATAAGGCCCTGCTTGACGTATGATATCCACCATGGCGTCCACATACCGCGGTTCAACGCAATCCATCTCAACAAGCGGCCGCGCACTGCCGCGCACCGCCTCCTCCCACGTATCCGCCTTGAGACCCAGCGTCACCATATCTGCTGTAATCAGATCAGATATATGCAAAACCGCCTTACGTTCAATCCTGAGCAGCCGTCTGAGTTCCTCCTCCAGCCCGTTTCTGTCATTGACCGTACAGTTTCTGCAGATCGTATTGAGCACCCGTTCGTAAAGGAACGCGTTGTCCTGCTGTGTATATGGTTTTCCGTTTTTATCTAGGAAAGCCCGTATCTTCTCCAGATCATCATCTGTCAGCAGTGCGTTCACCTGAATCACCGGAACCTGTTTGCTCTCCAGCGGCAAGACGGTCAGAATGAGATCCGGCCGGTGCATATCGACCATGGCGTCCAGATTATGGGTTGACGTCGTATTGACGATTTCGACCTGTGAAAAATGCTTGGCAATTTTAGCGGAAATCATCTTCGCCGTCCCAATTCCGCTCGCACAGACCACCAGCGCTTTGCAATGGCTGTCTCCAGTCATATGCCTCCGTTCGTCCGCCGCCAGAAAGTGCAGCGAAATCAGCGCACATTCTGTGCCGTCCCTGCTGTATTCTGCCAGCTCACGCATTTCCGCCAAACAGGCGCTCACACTCTCGAACAGGGTTCCATTCTCTTTGAGCACCGCGCTGACTGTCATTTCATCCGTGCTGGAATGAACCGTCTTGTTTCTTAATATGGTGGTCAAATGTTCCCGCAAGCTGGCCCGCAGACCAGCATCCAGATAATACTTCCTCCCCATCGCTTCACTCACGCATATAAGAAGCTGCTCCGCCACGATATCTGCTTTGCGTTGTGCAAGCTTGCTCTCCTTTAGATTGAGGATGCGACTGGCCTCGGCGTCAATATATCCATACTCATCATCCTTCAGGGCTGACCCGAGATGTTCCCGCAACAAAGTACAGTATTCTTTGAGCATCGCCTCAGATTCGAGTTCTCCCCGTCGCGACCCCTGCAAGCCATGTCCAAGCGCGTTGCGCCGTACCGCGAATACCGTCAGAATGATCGTCAGGTAATATAGATCATCCGAAAGCACCAGCTTGTTTTTCTTCTCCAGATCGTGCAATATCGTCTCACTGACCGAGATGTAGTCACTGCCGATGATCTCGCTCCATTTCTGCTCAATCATAGCGCTTCGGTTGGGGAATACGCCGCGCATGATCTTCCAAAGTTCCATCGGCGTGAACATGGTCAGCAGGTTGTCCATCAGCATCTGCCGCTGATTAATCTCGCTTGCCAGCAAGCGAATGCCGTATTTGGTGGACTGGATCGCTACATCCCAGTTTTTCAAAGAATCCTTGATGGCTCGTACGTCTTCGATCACTGTTTTGCGGCTGACGCTGAGATGTTCGGCAAGTTCATTGTATTTGACAGGAGCCTCCGCGTCATAAAGAAACAGCTCAATAAGCAGTACGCGTTCCTGCTTAGAGAGCACATAGGAATCCGTATTGGAAATCTGGATATTGTATCTGAGCCGTTCCAGCTCCCCGGCGGAAAAGTCCAATAGAATGCCGCGGCTTTTATCCCGGGTGAGCGTGGGCAGCTTCATCCTTTTGAGATAATCGTCAATCTTATCAAGATCATACCTCGTCGTCCGGGAGGAGACCTGGAAGCGGGATGCCAGGTCGTCGATCTTGATATATTGCCCGTTCTCCGCCAGCGTGCAGAGATGGATCATCATCTGAATGTTTTTCTGACTAATCATCTTTCTTCATCGCAGCCAAGATATCGTAATTTCCCTTCACATCCTCATAGAGCTTCCTGTAAAGAGTATAATACTTCTCATACTTCTCGTGCACATGCTTTTGCGGCATATGCGTTTCATCAATGGTAATAAAGGACTTCGCCACATCATAGCTGTCAAAGATGCCCACCCCTACGCCCGCGTTGATGGCGTCGCCCGTAGGCGCACCCTTGGCTTCCTTCATATAATTGAGCCTCACATCCATTACATCCGCTGCAATCTGGCGCCAAAGAGCGCTTTTCGCGCCGCCCTCACTGATCAAGATCGGCATGTTGATTTTCAGACGGTTTTCCTGCATGATCTTCAGGCAATGATAGATGGCATAAATACCGCCCTCCATCATGGCACGCACCCAATGCCCGCGCGTATGGGAAAAATCCAGTCCGAATACCATTCCCTTCGCTACCGGATTCCATAGCGGCGTACGTTCCCCCGACAGATACGGCAATACAATCAGCCCGTCCGCACCCGGCGGTATTTCACCCGCTATCGCATTGAATTCCTCATAAATATCCTGCCCCGTCCGGACCATTTCCTCTGCCTTTTCGCTAAAAAACGTATCCCGCAGATACCGCAGAAGCGCTCCGCAGCTGGAGGTCCCCGCCAGCGTCGTATACATCCGTTCGGAATTTGCCGTATGAATGATGGTGGTCAGATTCCTGGTAAAGCGCGGCTCTGAATGGACTACGCCCAGCGCTCCGGCTGTGCCCATCACCAGGCTGGCGTCGCCATCCTGCGTCGAGCCGTTGCCCAGCCATGCCGCATTGCAGTCCACCGTTCCGGCTACGACCGGTATCCCTGCCGCGATGCCGCACTCTTCGGCTGCTTTTCTGCTTACCTCGCCGACGACTTCGCTACAAGGGGCAAGCTTTGTAAACTTATCGGGGTCGAGGCCGATTGCCTCCGCCATATCCATATTCCACCTGCGGTTGACGATATCGAAAAAGACGCCCACCAGCGATGCGTTGGAGTAATCGGTGACAAACTGTCCGGTGAGTTTCATCGTGATGAAATTGGCCGGATTCAGCATTTTATAAGTGTTCCGATAAAGCTCCGGGCGGTGATTCTTCTCCCACAGCAGTTTGATGGCGCCACTGTGCGGATCGAGCGGATTGGCGGAGATCTTGAATATTTCATCGTCGCCATAGAGTTTGCGTACATGGTCACATTCGTCCACCGCACGCCGGTCCATCCAGATCTGGCTATGCTCGAGCGCATTGCCCCGCTCATCCACCAAAATGCAGCAGGGAGAACATGCGCTTACACCAATGCCCGCGATCTCCCTGGTATCGACCCTCGCGGCTTGTATAACAGCCTGCAGGCACTCTTTAAATACCCGCCAGTAGTCGTTGGGATCATGCTCAAACCATCCGGTTCTGGGCTTAAACATTTGATACTCAACATAATGGCTGCCGAGAATATTCCCCTCCGGGTCCATCAATACGCCCTTCGCGCTCGTCGTTCCGATATCGCATCCAAATAAATATACTGCCATTGATTACACCTGTGCTATAAAAAATGATTGGTTCTTGATCTTGTGTGCTAGGTTTTATTGTAGTAGATGAACAATGAGCGATAAAGTCACAAATGTATCATCAAAAACGAGAAGAGAATTGCACAGAATAGCGGTATCAAGGGTATCCGTTCTTTTTTTATAGGGACAGTCCCATGCTGGGCAGGTCAACTTATGAAAACCGCAATGCGGCCATACCCAAAATTGGCACGGCCGCATAGTTGCACATATAGCTTTATAGGTGTTCCCGCAAGGGCCGGGTTATCCGCCGACCCGCATTTTAATGGATGAGTGAATACCACTGATACATTCTTTCACCGCAACTTCGTCCAGACGGTCGATGCCCGGATCCCAGTATTCACGTCCAAGGAAAGCATATTTATTTGCCGCAAACCTGTGATAGGGCAAAAAATGCACCTCATTGACTCCGATCCTCTCCGCGAACCGTACGATGTCCGTGAGTGCTTCCGTATTAAAATTGAACTCCGGTATCACCGGCACGCGTATAATGAGACGCTTCGCGATCTTTGCGAGACGTTCGCAATTTTCCATGATGCGCTCACATCTTGCTCCTGTATATGTAAGGTGCTTCTCGCTGTCCGTGTGCTTGATATCGAATAAGAATACGTCCACAAGAGGTACGATCCTTTCAAAATGCGCCCACGGAACATAGCCGCAGGTCTCGATCGCTGTACCGAGATCATTTTCCCGGCAAAGCGTGAGCACCTCCTCCAGAAAATCGATCTGAAGCAGCGGCTCGCCGCCGCTGAACGTAACGCCGCCGCCCGTCCGCTTATAGAACGTTGCATCCTTGACGGCTTCGTCAACCACATCCTGGGGCGTCATATACCGTCCTTTGATATACTTTGCTTCCGCGTAGCATACTTCGGCACATTTCCCGCAGCCCGTGCACAGCGAACGATCAAGCCCCATCCTCTCCGACGCCCCTGTCGGGCATACCTCCGCACACTTCCCGCAGCCGATGCACAGCGAAGGATTGAACAGCAGCTCCGGCGCGGGGTTCATCGATTCGGGGTTGCAGCACCATCTGCAGCGCAGCGGACATCCCTTTAGAAATATCGTGGTGCGTATTCCTGGACCGTCGTGTATGGAAAACCGCTGGATATCAAATATGCATCCTTTCATATCGTCAATACTGCATTAGACTGGTGCGGCCTATGATATCGTCCTGCACGCTCTTGCCGAGCACCGTAAAGAAGGCGCTGTACCCCGCGACGCGCACGACAAGGGAGCGGTATTCCTCCGGATGCTCCTGCGCGCGCATGAGATCTTCCCGTGTGATGACATTGAACTGTGTTTCCCATACGCCGCAATCGACTATGCTGCGCATATATTCGCCAAATATCCTGTCGCTGTCCTCCCCCTTGAAGATGGACGGATGCAGGAGCTGATTCAATACCGACCCATGCCCCGCGCGCACGTTGCACAGCTTTCCCGCGGACTTGAATATGGCGGTCGCGCCGCATTTGTCATCGCCATGCGTCGGAGATACGCCGCCGTCATTGAGCGGCTCACCCGCATGCCGACCGTTCGACGTGGCAGCCGTGCGTTCGCCGTTTGGAACGTTCGCCGTAAGGTAATAGATGCCGGCGGTAAACACCCCTCCGCGTGCGTCCCTGCGCCCTTCCAGCGCGTCGCAGAACGCCGCCACCGCAAAATCGCTCATGGCGTCCGCCTCGTCGATATCGTTGCCGTATTTGGGCGCCTTGTTTTTGAGCATCAGCCGCATGGGCTCCATGCCTGAAAAATCCTTTTTCAGCGCATCGAGCAGTTCGTCCATTCCCAGCTTCTTTTCATCGAACACAAACTTTTTCATTGCCATCAGGGAATCGCCGACGGTAATCGGTCCGACCCCCAAAGGAGACGTAAAGTTATACTTCGCGCCGCCACGCTCAAAATCCACACCTCTTTCGATGCAGTCCTCGACGACAACCGAGCAAAACGGCAATGACAGGTATCTTTTATGGCACATGTCGATGACCCTGTCATACCGGACAAGCACATCGGTAAAATACTCCACCTGTTTTCTATAAGCTGCCTTGACGCCCCCGATAGAGGAAAATGCGCGCGGATCCCCGGTACGCGGCCCCATCTGGCAATCCGTAAGCATGCACTTCCCGTCATTGAGCGCCAGTTCAAGGCACTTTGCGAGATTGATATGCCCGCTGTTGCCCCAGCTGTTCGTTTTGCCGTCGATCACCGGTTCGCTGCAGCCTAAAAAGCTGAAATTGTAGGCATCCTCTTCGCTGATTCCAATCCTTTTTACCGCTTCCTTGATCAGCTCATCGTTGTATATCTTTACCTTGTTGAGGCCCGATTTCACGTTTACCGTGGCCGCGTCGATCAGCCTCTGAGAGGTTTCATTGTGAATCCTTACTGCAATATCCGGCTGTGCAAGCCCAACACCTCGGTCCGCTTCAAGAACGAGAATAGAAATATCGTTTGTGATATCGCTCCCATCCGCAAGCGTACCGCCGATTGTAATCGTCTGGCCATGTGCCGGCCCCGTATTGACAGCCGTGGATTCATTCGAGGATATTTTGTCTATTTCGGACAGCTTCAGGTAGAGGCATTCCATTAGCTCAAGCGCTTTATGGTAATCGATTTTCCCGGCATCCAGGTCCGCTTTATAATACGGATACAGGTATTTGTCCATTCTTCCGAGACTGATGGCAAGACCGTTTCCTTCGAGCTGTATGGTCAATTGGGTAAGGAAGATAAACTGGAGCGCTTCCCAGTATGACGATGCCGGCTTGGCTGGAATGTTCGCACAGTTTTCCGCGATTTTTAAAAGTTCCGCACGGCGGGCGGGGTCGCTTTCCGCTTCGGCCATGCTTCCTGCAAGCGCGGAAAAGCGCTTCATATAGCCGATAGCGGCCTTCATGGTTTCTATACACGATAAATAGAACTCGCGTTTGTCTATAAAGTCATCGCTGTATTCGTCAAGCGCATACAGCTTCTCCTCGCACCTTTCGATCATTCTGTCAAAACCAGTTTTCAACAGGTACTCATAATTGGGAACAAAATGCCCGGGGGATTTGGACGCGTAGCTGGCATTGTATATGATGCCATAATCGATGACGCGTTGCAACTCATCGGGAATACAGGCCTTAATCCGCTCGTCAAGCGCACGCCCTTTCCAATACGCGAGGCATTTGTGCATCGTTGCTTTCTGTTCCTCGGTTATGGCGAACCTGTCGCCCTGCCGCGTCATAAAATCGTCCATCTGGGCAGAAATCCATCCGGCGGCATATTCAGGAAACAAAGGAGTGCCCCGCACATGCTGCGCATGGCACCCCACAATCAGCTCCTGATTGTGGATGGAAATGGTCATATTCTCCATGACATGGCGCAATGCAAGCGCCCGCTGTATCGGCTCCGATTTATTTTCGCTATTTTTATAACTTTCCGTGACGAGTACCGCACGCTCCGTATCCGCAGCCCGCGTGGCCGAAAGAAACGCGTTCTTCAGAGCATTGATTCTGTCATTCATCGTTTACCCTCCAAACATTTAATGCTTTT
>JAFABA010000024.1 GCA_023426265.1 Bacillota bacterium | reverse complement strand
CCGTGTATAAAATGCTTTGGCCTAAGCGGCAAAAGATACACGCAGCGGCCCATATACAGGCCCATCATGCTAAGCAATACCGCAGAGGACATAAGAAACAGCTCCATAAAGCACCCCCTGCACAATTAATATGCCGCCGCATCGCCATAAATTACGGCATGAAAAAAGCCGGCCCACAATAAGGCCGGCTTGTGTTACGATGTTGTTGATCAGTTGGCGGCTGCTTCCTCGACAGCGTAAACGCTGACCTGCTTGCGGCCGAGATGCTTGGTTTCAAAGCGGACTACGCCGTCAACCTTAGCGAACAGAGTATCGTCCTTGCCGATACCAACGTTGTTGCCGGGATGAAAGTGAGTGCCCCTCTGCCTTACCAGAATGTTGCCGGCCAGAACGAACTGCCCGTCAGCCCTCTTGGGTCCAAGACGCTTAGACTCGCTGTCACGTCCGTTACGCGAGCTGCCAACGCCCTTTTTATGAGCAAAAAGCTGCAGATTCATCATCATCGTGTTACACCTCCCTATCAGTCAATTTGATGTAATCACCGTTTGTTTCGGCTATTGAGCTCAGGCTCAACGCCAGTGTGTTAAGTATCAGTTCCGCATCATGCCATGCTTTTTCGGAAACAGCTTTTGGCAGCATACAGTATATGTAACCATCTTCTATTTCAAGGGCCGTTTGAAGGCCTATCACCTCGTTAAGCCCTATCACAGCGGCCTGCGTAAGCGCGCTTATCGCCGCGCAAACTATGTCGCTGCCTTCATCGGCATAGCCGGTATGCCCTTGCGCCATAAAGCCCACGGCACGCCCGTTTTTGCGGAACAGAGTAATTTCTGTCATGTCTTGGTTAACCTATGGTATTGATCTTGACCCTGGTATACGGCTGACGATGACCCTGCTTCTTGCGGATGTTCTTTTTAGGCTTATACTTGAACACCACAACTTTATCGCCCTTGGTCTGTTCAATGACCTCTGCCTTAGCGCAAACGCCTTCAACTACGGGCTTGCCGATAGTCACGTTCTCGCCGTCGCAAAGCATCAGAACCTCAAAGCAAACCTCAGCACCAGCCTCGGCATCGAGCTTTTCGACCAGAATCTCATCGCCCGCCTCGACCTTGTACTGCTTGCCACCGGTACGGATAATAGCGTACATTTGCTGCACCTCCTATTCCCCAATCTCGCCTGCGACACGGCGCCGTTATTCACGCGCTTCAAAAAAGCCGTCGCAGAGCGGCTCACCAAAGCATTGTAGCATAGAGAGCTGTACATGTCAACACAACTTTTGGCTTATTTATCTATTGTGTCTTGGTTTTGCCTTGGCGCTTTTTGCCCAATGCCGTTTGCCTTGCATAGTGAAAAATATATTGCTGCACTATGCCGCTTTCGCTGCCAAGGGCCCTTATCGCGGCTTCAAGCTGCTTCTTTTTCGGGCTTTCGCCATCAAAGTATATCTCGCTCATCGCCCTGCCTATCCATACGTCAACAGGAAACGCGTCCGTATGCCCAAGACCAAACAGCAGCACGCAGTCAGCCACCTTTGGCCCCACGCCCGGGAACTTCAAAAGCTCTTTTCTCGCGATATCAAGAGGCATATCCCTTAATTTTTCAAGCTGATAGCCTCCCGCTATTATCGCGGCGCTTTTTTTAATATAAGGCGCCCTGTAGCCGGAGCCTATCCTGACAAGCTCGCTTTCTTCAAGCGCCGCTATGCTTTCCGGCTTTGGGAATAAATAGTATTCCTTGCCGTCAAACTCCGCCTTTTCGCCGCAAAGCGCGCACAGTCTTTCAACTATTCCGGCTATTCTGCCTATGTTATTATTGGCGGAGATTATAAAAGTAATCAGCGTTTCAAACGGCTCCTGAGCGAACACGCGAATGCCGCTGGCGCTGCCTATGCACATGCTAAGCTGTTCATCAACGCTGAGCCGCTTTTCTATCGCGGCATAGTCCCTGTCAAGGTCAAAGTAGGCGAGCCAATCCTTCTCCTCACCTTTTTTGCAGGGATATATGGATATGTCGCAGTCATTTTGGCATACGCGCACAACCCGACCGAGCGCGGGCGCGACAAAGCCATCCCCGTCCTTTTTCCATCTGAAGCTCTGCCCGCAGGCGCAGCTCCTTTCTATATCGATACGGTCTATGCCGCGTACCGTAAGCGTTCCGTTTTTAATCTCATAATCAGTATACATACTAATATAATAAACCAAAATGCGGGCTTATTCAACACAAAAGCGGACGCTGCTTCGCCGTCCGCTCATCCTGTCGAAAACCCCTGGGGTTGTTAAGGGGCGGCTGCCCCTTAAGCAGATTCCGGCTCTGACGGCATGCACGTCAGAACGGATGAAAACCTTTTGGTTTTCATACCTTTCGGGTTTTGCCGCCCGGGAGCGTGAGCGAGAGGCAAAACCCGTGAAAACTCGAAAAAGCGGCGTTCAGCCACTTTTTAGGCACTCTCAACGGACGCTGCCTCGCCGTCCGCCGTTTGCTTTATAAAAGTATTCGCTTTAGCCAAATATGTCAGGCGATTGCTCAAGGGTCGGCGTCGCCTCCGCCGTCGGCAATGCGCTTGGGGTAGGCTGCACGGTCTCTGCAGGCGTGGGCGTGCTTGTGCCGAAAAGCCCGCCGGGCGTGTTTGTAGGCTCATAATACGGCGTAGGCGTAGGCTCCGGCGTTTTCGCCGGCTTTTTCGTCGGCCTTACAGTCGGTTTTACAGTTGCTGTAGGCGTCGGCCTTGTTGTAGCTTTCGGAGTAGCTGCCGGAGTTTCGGTAGGCTTTGTCGTCGGCGCAACAGTAGGAGTCACCGCCGGCGATGCCGAAAGCGCCTCAGTAGGTTTAACAGTTGGATCAACGGACTGCGCAGGCTCGTTTGATATATCAGGAGACGCACTGTCCTGCGGCGTCTCCACAGGTTCGGCATTAATTCCGGCTTTGCTCACCTTGATAAGCAAAAAAATATTTATTACAACGCTTAAAACAAGCAGCGCCGCAAGTATCGTTATAGTGCGCTTATATGCGCGCCTTGTTCTCATCATGGTCATTTGTATGTTCACCCCTGTCAATTTGCGCCGAAAGCAATGTAGAATCCTCTAACAACAGATTTTAACACAGCGGCGCGTCATGGCAATAAACATGCGCATTTCTTTATAAAATGTTTAAACTTCCCGTTCTCTTTATTCCCTCATGCTCTTGGCAAGCTCGTATATCAATATGCCGGCAGCCACGGCAGCGTTTAGCGATTCCGCAAAGCCATACATCGGCAGAGTGTATTTTTGGCAAAGCTCTGCAACGCCGTCGCTTACGCCGTTGCCCTCGTTGCCTATAACAAGGCACATTCTATCCGTAGCCTTCGGCAATTTGCTGCCGCCCTTAAGGTGGCCGCATACGAGCGTATAGCCCTGCTCCTTAAGCTTTATAAGCTCCTGCTCCAGCTTTGCCTGCCACACAGGCAGATGATATATCGAGCCCATCGCAGCCCTCAAGGGTTTTGGTGCGTAAGGATCGGCACAGCCCTCGCCTAAAAGCAGCCCAACGGCTCCCATAGCGTCCGCCGTTCGCAATATGGTGCCAAGGTTGCCGGGATCCTGCACCGCGTCAAGCGCAACTATAAGCCCCTCGGGGTAATATTCCGGCGCCGGTACGTTTGGCGTCCTTACCGTGGCGCATACCCATTGCGGAGTGTCGGTAAGCGTAAGCGTCTCCATAACGGTCCTTTTTACCGTATATACCTTTGCTCCGGCGCCTTCAAGCACGGCAGCCATAAGCTCATGCCCTTCTTCGATAAAAGCCTCGTAAAGCTCGGCTCCGGATACCACGGCTTCCCTTACAAGCTTGTCCCCTTCAATAAAATGAAGTCCCTGCTCCAGCCTGCCCTTCCTTGCGGCAAGCTGGCGTGCGCGCTTAACGGTTTCGTTGCGGGTGCTTTCTATAAGAAGCATTGCTTTCTCCCTCTCGCTCGTTATTTTATAATAGTATACCATATTACGCGCAGCTTTACGCCATAATATATAGTGTGATAAGCATAAATTATGTATTGCCAAGTTTTAGATATAATGGTACAATGGCAATGGTTCGCATGAGCGGATACATTTTGAAAGGAGTCGCGAGGTAAAATGAAGTTCTGCATTCTTGTTGAATCGGTTTCCGTTTTCAAGGGGATAGTTATGTCCTCGCGGCCGTATAGTATGCTTTCGCTTCCCGCATAGCGAAAACTATTTTGCACACACGGCCGTGGACAATGCAGTCTGCGGCCTTTTTTGCCGCAGAAAAGTAAATATGATTGGAGGAATTGGCTTTGGAGAATCTATCTACAAACGAACAGCAGCATAAGAAGATACACTGGAAGCTCGTTGGCCGGCTCACCAAGGGCAGCATGGGCTACCTTGTCTTGGGCGCGCTGTTTCTGCTGCTTGCGATAATAGCGGCGTATATCGTGCCGATAGTAACAAGCTTTACGGTGGACTATGTTCTTGGCAGCAAGGAAAGCAACCTGCCTGAATTTGTAATGAGCGTCATAAACGGCTGGGGCGGGCGCGATTTCCTAAGGAGCCATCTGTACATATGCGCCATTGCGCTTGTAGTTTTTACGGCCATTAACGGCGTTGCGACATATTTTAGGAGGAGCTGCATAGCCCACGCCTCAGAAGGTGTGGCCATGACCGCAAGAAATGCGCTCTACTCCCATCTTCAGTCCGTGCCGTACGATTACCACAAGCATGTATCAACAGGAGATCTGGTGCAGCGCTGCACTTCCGATGTTGACACGGTAAGGCGCTTTATATCCATGCAGTTGCTTGAAATGGTAAGAACGGTCGTTATGGTTGCAGTTGCCGCTGCCATAATGTTCTCAATAGATACAAGGATGAGCCTTATATCAATGGCTCTTCTGCCGCTGCTTTTTATAGTAAGCTTTGTATATTTTAAGGGGGTCAAGAAGCAGTTCACGCTAAGCGATGAGGCTGAAGGCAAGCTTTCCGCCACGCTGCAGGAAAACCTTACGGGCGTCAGGGTTGTGCGCGCATTCGGCCAGCAGCGCGACGAAGTGGATAAGTTTGACGCATGCAACAAGGACTTCCGCGACAAAACATACCACCTTTGCAAGATGCTTGCTATATACTGGGGTGGAAGCGACGCCATGGGCTATTGCCAGATAGCGCTTTCGCTATTCGCAGGCATCGCGCTTGCGGTAAAGGGAGAAATAACGCTTGGCGAGCTTATGATATTCACTACCTACACGGGCATGCTCACCTGGCCTGTCAGGCAGCTTGGCAGGATACTTGCCGACCTTGGCAAGGCGAGCGTATCGCTTGGCAGGATAGACGAGATACTTTCAGCCCCTGTTGAGGAAGAACCTGGCGCCGCGCTTAAGCCCGAAATACACGGCAAGGTGCAGTTCAAGCACGTTTGCTTCGGCTATGATAAGTATGACGATGTTTTGAGCGACATATCGTTCGAGGCTAATCCAGGAGAAACCATAGCCATACTCGGTTCGACCGGCAGCGGAAAAACGAGCCTTGTCCAGCTGCTGCAAAGGCTTTATGTCTGCACAGCCGGAGAGATAGATATAGACGGCGTGAACATAAACGACATAGAGCACGGACATCTTAGGCGCAACATAGGCATTGTGCTTCAGGAGCCGTTCCTCTATTCCCGCACAATTATGGATAACATACGCATAACCAACAACTCCCTCAGCAATGATGACGTCTATGAGGCCGCAAGGGTCGCCTGCGTGCATGATGTTATTGAAAGCTTTGAGAACGGTTATGACACCGTTGTGGGCGAGCGCGGAGTCACCCTTTCCGGCGGCCAAAAGCAGAGGGTAGCCATCGCAAGAATGCTGATGCAGAAGGCGCCGATACTTATATTCGATGATTCCATGAGCGCCGTGGATACGGAGACCGACGCATCCATACGCGCCGCGCTTAAGCACAGAAGGGAAAGCACCACCACGTTTATAATATCACACCGCATAACTACGCTTTGCGAGGCTGATAAGATACTTGTGCTTGAACACGGCAAGCTTGTGCAGCAAGGCACGCATGAACAGCTTATCAATGAGGACGGACTGTATCAGCGCATTGCTAGGATACAGAACGCGCTTGAAGAGGAGTTGAAGCAGGAAGGAGGCAAAGCTGATGAGTAATACCGCAATAAAAGAGCAGGATTACGAAAAGGATACAAAGGTCGATCTATCCATATGGAAGCGGCTTTTCCGCTACGTTTTCCGCTACAAAAAGGCTACAGTTGCCCTTATACTTTGCAACATAGGCATAGCCATAGTTGATATAATCTATCCGCTTATGAGCAGCTATGCCATAGACAATTTTGTTGAAAAAGGCACGACGCACGGGCTCGGCTGGTTCATACCGGTATATCTTGGGCTTGTGGCTCTGCAATCAAGCGGCGTATTCTTCTTCATAAAGCAGGCAGGAAGAATCGAAATGAACGTATCCTATGATATAAGGACGGAGGCGTTCAGAAAGCTGCAGGAGCTGCCGTTCTCATTCTATGACAAAACAGCCGTCGGCTACCTTATGGCAAGAATGATAAGCGACGTAGGCAGGCTTTCCGAAATGATGGCATGGAGCTTCGTTGACCTGCTTTGGGCGGCCACATATGTTATAGGCGTTGTTGTGGCTATGTTCGTCAAAAACTGGCGGCTCGCGCTGCTCGTTATGGTGGTCATACCGCCGCTGGCGATCATATCGGTGTATTTTCAAAAGAAGATACTCAAGTACCAGCGCCGTGTAAGAAAGACAAATTCCCGCATAACAGGCTCCTTTAACGAAGGCATAATGGGCGCCATGACCACCAAAACGCTCGTCAGGGAGGAAGCCAATTACTCCGAGTTTAAGGAGCTTACCGGCGAGATGAAGCATGCTTCCATACGCTCCGCGCTTCTTAGCGCGCTGTTCATGCCGATAGTCATGTTCCTTGGTTCCATAGGCACAGCCATCGCCCTTTACAAGGGAGGCTCCGAGCTTATGGTGGGCGCGCTCACATTCGGCACGCTTTCGGCGTTCATATCTTACGCCACAAACTTCTTTGAGCCGATACAGCAGCTTGCAGGCATACTTGCGGAGCTTCAAAGCGCGCAGGCAAGCGCGGAGCGCGTAGTATCCCTTATCGATACGCCGTGTGAGATAATAGACTCTCCCGAAGTGATAGCCAAATACGGCGACAGCTTCAATCCCAAGCGCGAAAACTGGGAGCCTATAAAGGGCGAAGTGGAGTTTGAAAACGTGAGCTTTGCCTATAATGGTGGCGAAAAGGTGCTTAAGAACTTCAATCTGCATGTCAGCGCGGGCGAAACCATAGCTCTGGTAGGCGAGACGGGCGCGGGCAAAAGCACCATAGTCAACCTTGTATGCCGCTTTTATGAGCCCACGGAAGGCCGCGTGCTTATTGACGGGCGCGACTACCGCGAAAGGAGCCAGCTATGGCTGCAATCGAGCCTTGGCTACGTTTTGCAGTCCCCGCACCTGTTCAGCGGCACCATTGCGGACAACATACGCTATGGCCGCAAGGACGCGACCGACGAGGAGGTACATGCCGCGGCAAGAATGGTGCATGCGGAGGAGTTTATACTGCGCCAGGAAAACGGCTACGATACCGAAGTAGGCGAAGGAGGCGTAAGGCTTTCAACAGGTGAAAAGCAGCTTATATCCTTTGCAAGGGTCATATTGGCGGATCCGCGCATATTTGTGCTGGACGAGGCCACAAGCAGCATAGATACCGAGACAGAGCAGCTTATACAGGACGCCATAACAACGGTGCTTGACAACCGCACCAGCTTTATCGTGGCGCACAGGCTATCCACCATACGCAATGCCGACAGGATACTTGTTATACGCGGCGGCGAGATAACCGAGCAGGGTACGCACAGCGAGCTTATCGCAAAGCGCGGTTACTACTACGACCTTTACACCACGCAGTTCAGGGAAGAGGCTTCCGACGCCATACTGAGCGAAAAATAAGCCGAAACGCCAAAAGAAAAGCGGCGGGCCATAACGCGGCCCGCCGTTTCGTGTTTCGGCTTATATTACTCAAGGAAGTCCTTAAGCTTTTTGCTTCTTGATGGATGCCTGAGCTTTCTCAACGCCTTGGCCTCTATCTGGCGTATACGTTCCCTTGTTACGTTGAACTCCTTACCGACTTCCTCAAGCGTTCTCGCCTTGCCATCGTCAAGGCCGAAGCGCAGCCTAAGCACCTTCTTCTCCCTCGGGGTAAGGGAGTCAAGCACCTCCATAAGCTGCTCCTTAAGCAGGGTGAACGCAGCAACATCCGCCGGAGCAGGGGTGACATCGTCCGCTATAAAGTCGCCAAGATGGCTGTCCTCCTCCTCGCCTATAGGAGTCTCGAGAGAAACCGGCTCCTGAGCCACTTTGATTATCTCGCGCACCTTCTCCTCTGATATGCCCATTTCGGCTGCTATCTCATCCGGCCTCGGCTCGCGCCCGTATTCCTGCAATAGCTGACGGTTGACCCTGATGAGCTTGTTTATAGTCTCCACCATATGCACGGGTATCCTTATCGTGCGCGCCTGGTCAGCTATAGCTCTTGTTATGGCCTGGCGTATCCACCACGTTGCATAAGTAGAAAACTT
Source organism: Bacillota bacterium (assembly GCA_023426265.1). Classification (GTDB taxonomy): domain Bacteria; phylum Bacillota; class Clostridia; order Christensenellales; family CAG-138; genus JAEYLA01. The sequence goes on along the minus strand of JAFABA010000024.1, from coordinate 17,054 downwards.
GTAGCCCTTTCTGTAATCAAACTTTTCAACCGCTTTTATAAGGCCAAGGTTGCCTTCCTGTATAAGGTCAAGGAAGAGCATGCCGCGGCCGACATAGCGCTTTGCAACGCTTACCACGAGCCTGAGGTTGGCTTCCGCAAGCTTCTGCTTGGCTTCCTGATCCCCGTCGGCCATGCGCTTTGCAAGCTCTATCTCCTCCTGCGCGCTCAAAAGCGGCACCTTGCCTATCTCCTTAAGGTACATTCTAACGGGGTCGTCTATCGATATCCCCTCACCCAGGGAGGTATCGTTTTCAATTTCCGCTATCTCATCATTTATGTTTTCGGGTACGTCAATTTCCTCTTCCACCACGTCTATATTGAGCGATTCAAACCTATCGTACAGCTTTTCTATCTGGTCGCTGTCCATATCAAGGTCGCTCAGTGCATCCATAACCTCTTTATAGGTCAATACGCCCTTAGCCTTGCCTCTGTCAATCAGCTCGTCAATTTTGCTTTTCTTCGGTTCCTTCGTTTCCAAAGCAGCCACCCCTTTTGCTTAATTTGTGTGAAATCTATCTTAAAAGCCTAAGCTTTTTTGCTATTTCATCGGCCTTTATAAGGCACTGTCTCTGCTCCTCGCCGCTCAAAGCTTGCGCTTTAACGAACATCAGGCTGTATTGCTCGCTCAGCTTCTCCTTAAGCAGCTTGTTTACGCAATCCTCCGCTATCTTCTTAGCGTCGCCGCCCATTCTTTCAACGGCCGTTTGCGCGGCGCCCACAGCCTCCGCCTGCTCCATAGGCATTTCGCTTATTATGATGGCCGTATTGGCTGCGCTATCCTCGGCGTATTTTATAAGCAGCGTTTCTGCGGCCGCGCGGATAGCCTCGTTTTTAAGCTCTATCCCGTTTTCCGCCATAAGCTCCGCCGTATATGCCGCTGTCGATGCGTCTATGAGCATAAGGCTCAATATGGTAAGCTCCGCAGCGTCCCAGCCATCTTCGGCTTTTTGCCGAACTTTGCTCATAGTATTCCTGTTTTTGGCAGGCATATTCTCTATTCCGGAAGCGCTTAGGCCGCACTGCGCCTTTACCACATCCTCGCTGAGCCCTGTTTTTCGGGCTATAACAGGCGCATAGCGCTCCTGCTCAACAGGCTGCAGCCCGCCCACGAACCGGCACGCTTTCTTTGCAAAGGCCTCCCGGCCATCGGTAGTTTTAAGGTCAAACTCCTTCGCCATGCTTTCAAGCATAAAGCCGTTGGCGCTCAGCGCACTGTCCCTAAGCTGCAAAAAGCCCTGTTTCCCGAACTTTTTAACATAATCGTCCGGATCCATGCCGCCTGGTATTACTATCACCTTAGCCTCTATCCCTGCCGAGGCAAGTATGCCAAGTCCCCTTAACGTGGCGGCTTGTCCGGCATTATCGCCATCGTAGCAAAGATATATCCTATCGGCATATCGTTTTATAAGCCTTGCCTGCTGAGCAGTCATGGCCGTGCCAAGCGAAGCCACGGCGGTTTCTATGCCGGCGTTAAAAAGGCTTATAACGTCCATATACCCTTCGACCATTATAAGCTCGCCCGCGCGCCTGCCCTTCTGCATGTTGAGCGCATACAGGTTGTTGCGCTTATTGTATATGGGCGTGTCGCCGGTGTTGATGTACTTTGGCTCCTCATCCTTTTTCATCGTCCTTGCGCCGAAGCCCATCACCCTGCCGGAAGCTGATATGATAGGAAATATCAGCCTGTCTCTATATGCATCATATACGCCGCCCTTTTCCTTTTTGGAGCGTATGGCAAGCCCTGCGTCAACTATCTCCTTTTCGCTGAAGCCCCTGGCTTTAAGATGCTCGATAAGATTCCGCCAGCCTTCGGGCGCGTACCCTAAGCCAAAGCGCATAGCCATCTTTCCGCCTATGCCGCGCTTTGTAAGATACTGCTGGGCATGCTTGCCCTCCTCGCTCAAAAGCTTTTTATTATAAAACCTTGCAGCCTCCTTGCAGGCCGCGAAGAGCCTTTCTTTATATGCCCTTTCCGCCTTTAATCTTTCGTCGTTTATCTCGTCCGGAAGCTCCATCCCAGCCTTTTGGGCAAGCAGCTTAACAGCGTCGACAAACCCCACCCTTTCGGCTTCCATGACAAAATGTATCACACCGCCGCCGGCATGGCAGCCGAAGCAATAGTACATCTGCTTTTCCGGTATAACAGAAAAGCTGGGCGTTTTTTCATTATGGAACGGGCAGCACGCCCAATACCTTCCGCCCTTTGGGGAAAGCGAAACATATTCCGAGACTATTCTTACAATATCCGTTTTAGAAAGGAGCTCGTTAAGCCATTCTTCCGGAAAAGCCGACATCACACAACACTCCTTTCACAAAATCCAGCAGATTCAACTATTTCGCCGTTAAAACCTGATTTCCTGCATCGCAATCAGCAAATTATTCAAAAAATCACACCCACTCGCGCGGTACGAACTTGTTTTCGTAATCCGAAATTGCGTATCTATCGCTCATGCAGGCTATATAATCGGCGGCTACCCTTTCAGGGCCATCTTCTTCTATATTCTTCTTAAAGTCCTCCGGCAGGTTGTCAAGATGCTTAAGATAATATGAGAAAAGCACCTCTATAACATGCTTGCCCTTGCTCTCCTCATGCTTGGCGCCCGGGTTCAAATAAACCCTTTCAAACATAAAGTCCCTGAGCTTTTTGAATTGCTGCCACACCTCGTCGCTCATGCGCACCTCCGGCCTATCCATGCTTTCCGATATTACGTCAAGTATAAGCGTATTTATCCTTTTTCCGTGCGATGAACCGAGTATCTTAACGCAGCTTTGCGGCAGATCCCTTTCATCAAGTATTCCGGCCCTAACAGCGTCGTCAATATCGTGGTTGATATAAGCTATCCTGTCGCTGAGGCTGACTATTCTCCCTTCAAGCGTTGCGGCGCGGCAGTCGCTCGGGTGGTTCAATATGCCGTCCCTCACCTCAAAGGTGAGATTAAGCCCCTTGCCGTTTTCCAGCTTTTCCACAACCCTAAGGCTCTGCACGTTATGCTGAAACCCGCCGGGCACCAGCGAATTAAGCACCTTTTCTCCCGCATGCCCAAACGGCGTATGGCCAAGATCGTGGCCGAGGGCAATGGCTTCAGTAAGGTCTTCATTGAGTCTAAGCCCTCTTGATATGGTCCGCGCTATCTGGCTCACCTCCAGCGTATGCGTGAGCCTTGTGCGGTAATGGTCGCCTACAGGTGAAAGGAACACCTGCGTTTTATGCTTTAATCTTCTGAATGATTTACAGTGTATTATCCTGTCCCTATCCCTGACGAACTCCGTCCTGATAGGGCATTTTTCCATGGGGTATTCCCTTCCCTTTGTTTGGCTTGACAAAGCCGCATATGGGCTTAAGAGCTGTTTTTCCAGCTCCTCCGCCCTTATTCTAAGCGCGCCGCTTGAAATATTCTCCTTCATGCCGCACCTCCCAAGAACCTTCTTTCTGCTGTTTTTCAACACAAAAAGCAAAATCCCTGCTTATGCAGGGAAATTTGATTCATTTATCCGGTATTTATCCCGCTTATGGAAATATCTCAACACACAAAACAATACATCGATAAGTTAAATCGGGCGCTCCGGATGCGGAGCGCCCGATTTAGAGTGTCGAAAAAGTGGCTATTCGCCACTTTTTCGAGTTTGCACGGGTTTTGCCTCTCGCTCACGCTCCCGGGCGGCAAAACCCGCAAAGCACGAAAACCTAAAGGTTTTCATCCGTTCTGACGTGCATGCCGTCAGAGCCGGAATTAGCTTAAGGGGCAGTCGCCCCTTAACAACCCCAAGGTTTTTCGACAGACTCAATCGGGCGCTCCGGATGCGGAGCGCCCGATTTTCAGCTTATGCAAAGCTTGTTTTACTTGTTCCTTATATTGGCCTGAGCGGCGGCAAGGCGGGCTATAGGCACACGATACGGCGAGCAGGATACATAGTCAAGACCTACGCGATGGCAGAAATCGATACTGGAAGGATCGCCGCCATGTTCGCCGCAGATGCCCAGATGGATATCCGGACGGGTCGCACGGCCAAGCTTGGCAGCCATTTCTACCAGCTTGCCTACGCCGGTCTGGTCAAGACGCGCAAAGGGATCGGACTCATAGATCTTCTTCTCATAGTAAGCGCCAAGGAACTTGCCGGCATCGTCACGGCTGAAGCCGAACGTCATCTGGGTCAGGTCGTTGGTGCCGAAGGAGAAGAACTCAGCCTCGGTAGCGATCTCATCGGCGGTAAGGGCCGCGCGAGGAATCTCTATCATGGTGCCTACGAGGAACTTGAACTCAGTATCGTTCTCCTCCATGACCTTCTTGGCAGTCTTTACTACGAAGCTCTTAACATAAGCAAGCTCCTTCACTTCTCCCACCAGAGGGATCATTATCTCAGGAACGATGTTGAGGCCGGTCTCACGGCGCACATTTATGGCAGCCTCTATAACGGCGCGGGTCTGCATTTCGGCAATCTCGGGATATGTGACGCACAGACGGCAGCCGCGATGGCCCATCATCGGGTTGAACTCATGCAGGCTTGCAACGGTGGCCTTGAGGTCTTCAAAGGTCAGGCCCATTTCCTTGGCAAGAGCCGCGATCTCCTCGTCCTTATGCGGCAGGAACTCATGCAGCGGTGGATCAAGGAAGCGAATGGTAACAGGGCGCTCGCCCATAGCCTTGTAGATGCCCTCAAAGTCGCTCCTCTGCATGGGAAGCAGCTTGTCCAGGGCCTTACGGCGGGCTTCCTCGGTCTTGGCGACTATCATCTCGCGCACGGCAGGGATACGATCCTCTTCAAAGAACATATGCTCGGTACGGCAGAGGCCTATGCCCTGCGCGCCAAAGCTTACGGCAACGGCAGCGTCATGAGGATTATCGGCATTGGTGCGGACGGCAAGCCTCTTATGCTTGTCAGCCATCTCCATTATGCGCCCGAAATAGCCGCTGTTAGGATCGGCGGGAATGGTGGGGATAAGAACATCATAGATGCAGCCTGTTGAACCGTCAAGGCTCAGCACGTCGCCCTCGTGATAGGTCTTGCCTGCAAGGGTGAAGCACTTGTTCTCCTCGTCCATCTTTATATCGCCGCAGCCGGATACGCAGCAGGTACCCATGCCGCGCGCCACAACGGCGGCGTGTGAGGTCTGGCCGCCGCGGACGGTCAGTATACCCTGCGAATACTTCATGCCCTCTATATCCTCGGGGCTGGTCTCAAGGCGGACGAGAACGACCTTTTCGCCATTCTTGCCATGCTCAACGGCGTCCTCAGCCGTGAACACTATTGTGCCGGCGGCAGCGCCCGGGCTGGCGGCTATGGCCTTGCCTATGGGCTTGGCGTCCTTAAGAGCCTTGGGATCGAACTGCGGGTGCAGCAGCATGTCAAGAGACTTGGCGTCTATCTGCATAAGGGCTTCTTCTTCGGTTATCATGCCCTCGTCTATAAGGTCGCAGGCGATCTTTATGGCGGCGGCAGCAGTACGCTTGCCGTTGCGGGTCTGGAGCATATAGAGCTTGCCGTGTTCTACGGTGAACTCCATATCCTGCATATCGTGATAATGGTTCTCAAGGGTCTTGCAGACGTTCACAAACTGCTCAAACGCCTCCGGGAACTTCTGCTCCATCTCGCTGATGGGCATGGGAGTGCGCACGCCGGCAACGACGTCTTCACCCTGAGCGTTGGTCAGGAATTCGCCGAAGAGGCCCTTGCTGCCGGTAGCGGGAGAACGGGTGAACGCAACGCCGGTGCCGCAATCATCACCCATGTTGCCAAACGCCATCATCTGCACGTTGACCGCAGTACCCCAGGAATAGGGAATGTCGTGGTCCATGCGGTATATATTGGCACGTGGATTGTCCCATGAACGGAAAACAGCCTTGATAGCCTCAAAAAGCTGTACCTTTGGATCGGTGGGGAAATCGCTGCCGATCTGCTGCTTATACTCGGCCTTAAACTGGTCGGCGAGCTCATGCAGGTCGTCCGCATCCAAGTCAAGGTCGCTGGATACGCCCTTGCGCTCCTTCATGGCATCGATCAGCTTTTCAAAGTACTTCTTGCCAACTTCCATAACCACGTCGGAGAACATCTGAATGAACCTTCTGTAGCAGTCCCAGGCCCAGCGGGCATTGCCGCTCTTCTTGGCTATTACATCTACGACCTCTTCATTAAGGCCAAGGTTCAGTATGGTATCCATCATGCCCGGCATGGAAGCGCGCGCGCCGGAACGTACGGAAACAAGGAAGGGGTCTTTGACGTCGCCGAATTTTTTCCCGGCGACTTTTTCAAGCTCCGCAACGGCCTTGAACACCTGTTCCAGAATATCTTCGCCGATGCGCTTTCCGTCCTCATAGTAACGCGTGCAGGCTTCCGTGGTGATGGTAAAGCCGAACGGAACGGGAAGACCCAGCCCGGTCATCTCCGCAAGGTTCGCGCCCTTGCCGCCCAGAAGGTTGCGCATTTGGGCGTTGCCCTCGCTGAAAAGATAAACGTACTTGTGTGCCATGTAATGCCCTCCTATATCAAATTTCTATTTGAAAGCAATCGGTCATGAAGCCCTACCCGGCCAAATCCTGTAAAAATGCCGCCGCCACTCTGTTTGGCGCATTTCATTATAACCCGTCCCTTGGAAGAATGCAACGGAAAACTCGTAAAATGCAGGAAATCCTGCATGCCGGAGTATGGCCTTACAGCAATGCCCGAAGCGCCGAAAGCGGCTTGTTTTCCCGCTCCAAAATAGCGGTGCAGTACGCCTCCAATATGCCCAAAAGCTCTATCCTCACCGGCTGCGGCAGGCGCACCCTGTCCAGTTCCGCGTCCTTCAAAAGCAGCATCCGCCGCATCGCCTCCAATGTCAAGCCGGAGACGCTATCACCTATGTTTTCCCGGCGGGCGCAGTCTAAACACAGCGCCCCGCCCGACTGCGCATGAAACTTCAGTTCCCTGTGCGTACGAAGATCGTCTTCGCACAGGGCGCAGGACGTGATGGCGGGCTTGAAACCGATCACCTCAAAGTAGCGGGAAGTAAAGCATAGCGCAAGATCGATGGGCTCGCTCTCTGTGTAGCTAAGAAAGCTCAGGCAGTGGTACAAAAGCGAGAAAAGCTCCTCATTGGGCTGGCGTTCCTGCACGCCGAGGCATGAAAGCGAGAGCATGACGTTTGCCGCCGTAAATTTCCCGATATCCTCCCGCAGGGGATAGAACGTTTCCCGGATATCGCACTGGTCCACCACAAAGCGGTCCTTGGAGGAAAAGAGCTGATATTCCCCGAATACAAACGGCTGGGCGCAGGCAAGCAAAGGGCTTTTCTGTTTGCGGCAGCCCCTTGCTTTTGCATCGACACGGCCCATTTCCCTTGTAAAGAGGGTCAGTATCCTGTCGTTGTCCCTGTAATTGGCATAGCGCGTGACAATACCCGTCACCGTTAGAAATGCCATATCCCCCGCCTCTATCAACAATGCCCGGGAAACCCCGGGCAAAAATTCAGTGCTCTTGAAACCGCTCTTGGAACCCGTCCTCCTTTGTACGCATGGCACGGTACGTCAGGTATGCGCCTACCGCCCCCGTTTCCGAAAATTCGCGCCAGGCATGCTGCGCATCCCGTTTTTTGCTTTTGGCCATAAAGAAATGCACTCCTTGTTTTTGTGGAATATTCTCTAGTGTGCCACAAGGCGAGAAATCCAATGAAATGCAATTTCCGGCAAAAACGTGAGGAACAGCATTCAGGGCAATTCATACGGGAATCCGTTTTCAATCAATATAGACCCTGTAGGGGACGCCGCCTTCGGCGTCCCGTCGTAATCCAAATTCCCCTCATTTCCAAGGTGCCGCCTGCCTATGCGGCCCAAACGGGATGCCGAGGGCGGCATCCCCTACAACATGTATCTCCGGGGCAGAACGTGCCCCGCAATGAATGAATTTCCGTGCCTATTCGTATCCAAGCTCCTTCAATGCGTTCGGGCTGTTGCGCCAGTCCTCCCGAACTTTGACATAGAGCTGCAGGTTGACGCGCGTGCCCAGCATCCATTCCATATCCCGGCGCGCCGCCTCGCCGATGCGCCTTAGCATCGAACCCTTATGGCCGATGAGTATGCCCTTATGCCCTTCGCGTTCGCAGTATATGGTGGCCCATACGTCCGTTAATTCCCCTTCCGGGCGCGCGGCCATTTTATCCACTTCCACGCCCACGCCGTGGGGCACCTCCTCGCGCAGCAGCAGCAGCGCCTTTTCCCGGACAAGTTCGGCGCACAGCGTGCGCTCGGGCACGTCCGTGACCATGTCCTCCGGGAAGTACTGCGGGCCTTCTACCAAATATCCGTGAAGCAGGGCTTCGAGTTTTTCCACCCCCGCGCCGGTTTCCGCGCTGATGCGGAGTATGTGGGAAAAGCAGCCCGCCTTTTCTAAAAACGCCTCGGCCGCCTCCACCTGGGCAAGCGAGCAGAGATCGATCTTATTGATAAGCCCTATCTTAGGCGCCTTTGCTTCCTTTAACCGTTCCACCAATGCCTCGTCCCGTTCCCGCAGGCCGTTGATCGGATCCACAAGGTAGAGGATCGCCTCCACCTCGTCGAGCGTGGAATAGGCCACGCGGCGCATGTATTCCCCCAGCCGGTTCTTGGGCGACGCCACGCCGGGGGTATCTAAGAATACGATCTGGTACTCCTTGCGCGTCAGCACGCCGGTGATGCGGTTGCGCGTGGTTTGCGCGCGCGGGGAAACGATGGCGATCTTCTGGCCGACCAGCCGGTTTAAAAGCGTGGACTTGCCCACGTTGGGGCAGCCGATGATGGAAACAAAGCCGCTTAAGAAGGACGTCATTTCATTGCCTCGGGTGTGAATGCATGCGGCAGCAGCTCGCCCAGCGCAAAAATCTGGAACTTGCCGCTGCGGTTGGCGCAGATCACCGGCATGTCCGGGTCGCAGAATTCCGAAAGCACCTGCCTGCAAACGCCGCAGGGCAACGTGGTCTGCTCGCCGGAGGAGATGACGGCTAGCGCTTCGAATTGACGTTCGCCTTCGGACACCGCCTTGAATACCGCGGTGCGCTCGGCGCAATTGGTGGGGGTGAACGACGCGTTTTCGATGTTGCAGCCCAAATAATAAGCGCCGGATTCGCCTTTGAGGCATGCGCCCACGCGGTAGCCGGAGTATGGCGCATAAGAGCGGTCCATCGCCTCGTTGGCCATGCGCAGTAAATTCTTGATCTCCAGGTCGTGTATCGTCCGTTTCATCTTGGTACTCCCATCCTTTCCAGTATGGCTCTTTGCCGTTCGAGCATGTATGTTTCTTCGCTTTTTTCCATGTGGTCGTATCCGAACAGGTGCAGCGCACCATGTACCGTTAAAAACGCAAGTTCCCGCGCCACGCTGTGCCCGTACTCCCGAGCCTGTTCCCTGGCGCGGTCAGGACAGATGACAATATCCCCAAAGAACCCGTCGGGCGGCGTCTCCCCCGGCTCCACAGCGGGAAAGCTCAACACGTCCGTCACGCGATCCACCGAGCGGTGCTCCAGGTTGAGCGCGCGGATCTCTTCGGACGCAACGCAGTACAGCGCGAGCATGCCGCGCTTTCCTTCGAGCGTGAACGCCGCGTCCACGGCGGCCTGGATCAGCGCGAGTTCTTCTTCACTGAGCGTGCCGGTCTCATCTAAAATGCTATGCATCAGGCTCCCCCCGGGCGGTCCAATTCCGGATACGCGATGCGCTCATGCATCAGCCCGTTGAACGTGCGCAAAAAGCTCTGTTCTATGACGGATATCTCCCGGAAATTAAGCGGAGAGGCGGAAAGCTGCCCGTCGTCCATTTTCCCTTTGATGATGCGGTCCACCGTTTCTTCCATATCCTCGCGGGAGGGGTTTTCCATGGCGCGAACCGCGGCCTCGCAGCTGTCCGCCAGGTGGACGATCGCGCTTTCCTTGGTGGAAGGCCGCGCGCCGGGATAGCGGAAGTTTTTCTGCGCGGGAGGTTTCCCGCCTTCCTTTGCCGCCTTGTGGTAAAAATATGCCGCCAGCGAATTTCCGTGATGCTCAAACGCGATCTGCACGACGGCGGCGGGCATTTTATGCTTGTTGAGTATGACGACGCTGTCCTTCTGGTGCGCGAGTATGATGGCGGCGCTCTCTAAAGCGGGCAGCGTATCATGGATGTTCTCTCCGGGCTTCTGGTTCTCTTTAAAATACAGTGGGCGCCTAAGCTTGCCTACGTCGTGGTAATACGCGCCCACGCGTGCAAGCAACGCGTCGGCGCCTATCGCCTCCGCGGCGCTTTCCGCCAGTGCCGCCGTCATCATGGAATGATGATACGTGCCGGGCGCTTCCGTCATCAGTTGCCGCAGGAGCGGATGGTTGGCATTAGATAGTTCCGCAAGCCGCGCGCTGGTGGCAACATCAAACAGGTTTTCCCACAGGGAAAGCGAGCCCACCACAAGCACGGCGGATATGGTAGCGCTTCCCACCGCCCACGCCGCCGCAATCAGGGTATCGACGGCGCTCCGTCCCGCCATAACATAGGCCGCGACGGTGACGAATGCGGCGGCCGCGCCCGAAAGCGCGCCCGCGGCAATGATGGAGCCGCGCCTTTGGTTGCTTTTTAACGCGAATACGGCCACCTGCCCGCCGATCAGCATGGAAATAGCGAGCGCCATTGCGTCAAATCCCATCAGGGCTTCGCCCTGCCCGCCCGCCATAACGCCAAAGCAGACTGCAATCAGCACGTTGGCCGCCATGGCCGTTACGCTGTCTAAAAGCAGCGCGATCAGCATGACGCCAATGATCCCCGTGGTCACGCGCGGGTCAAGCGCATAGAGCGCGACCGCGAGCAGCACCGATACCGCAAGCGAAAACGTGAGTATCAGCGTTGATTTCTTATTGTACAGCACTTTGGGGTTATAGAACAGCAGGAAAGCCGCAAAGCTTACAAACAAAGCCACAAAAAGCAGCGCGAGACCGACCCTCAGCCGCGTATCCGCGCCCGTTTGCTGCACAAGCTCCAGCTCCCGCAGGAGCTTGAACTGCTGCTCGGTTAATTGCTCCCCTTTGTGGACGATAACCTCGCCCCGCTTGACGACGACTGGCTGCACGCTCTCCGCCGCAAGCTCTCGGGCGCTGAATGTCGCTCCCTCATCCACCACGAACGTGGGCTGCAGGTATGTATCAAAGAGCTTTTTGCCTACGGCCTTTAACGTATCGGGCAGCGTGGTGGCGTTGAGTTCCTGGATATACGCGGTTTTTCTCGCTAAAAGCGCGCGCTCCTCCAAACCGCTTTTGAGCGCCGTGGTCAGCTTGGAGAGCACGGCGTCCTGCAAGCGCAGCAGCTCGCTTTCCCTTGCGCTTAAAAGCTGCCAGCCCTCGTCCTGGGTCAGCGACACGGACAATTCCGAAAGGAGCCCGTTCAATTCCTGCATGTTGAGGGAGTTTTTCCACTGTTCAGTGGTCAGCGCCGTGGTCCCCAAAGCGGCCTGGCCTTTTGATACAAGCAGTTCCTGCGCGCTCTGGCGCATTTGATCCACCTGCTCAAAGAACTCGGCCGCCCCGGACGTATAGGTTTCGATCAGCGCCGAATCCAGCCGGTATACGGCCTTTGTGGCTTCCCGCGCGGCATCCCGGAGGGCTTCGGTTGCGTCTTTATCCTCCACGCTGCGCGGCGCCTCTATGGTTTCAGGCACAGCCATGCCCGCCATGATATCGTAACGTTTGGGCGAAAGCACGGCTATGGCGCATCCGTAAAAGAGCACAAGCACGAGCGCAAGCGAAAGCACACTTAACAGCCCAACGCGCTCCCTGCCTTCCTCTTTCCTGCCCATTTGTACCTCCTTAGCCCAACGTCCCCGGCAAATATATTCCCCATGGGGCGTTCCCTCCCCAAAAGCGGTCAGCTCTTTTTCCGTTCGTATGCACGGATGATGCGCTGCACCAGGTCGTGCCGCACGACATCCTTGTGTGAAAGGTATATCTCAGCAATACCCTCCACGCCCTCGAGCACGCCCAGCGCGTGCACAAGGCCGCTCCTTTTGTCCTGCGGGAGATCGATCTGCGTGATGTCGCCAGTGACGACAACGCGGGAACCTTCGCCAAAGCGGGTTAGGAACATCTTCATCTGCTCGATTGTACAGTTCTGCGCCTCATCCAGAATGATGTAGGCGTTGTTGAGCGTGCGCCCGCGCATGTAGGCGAGCGGGGCCACTTCCACGGCGCCGCGTTCCATCAGCCCCCGGTAGGTTTCATTGCCCAAAAAGTCGTTAAGCGCGTCATGCAGCGGCCGCAGGTACGGGTCCACCTTGTTCTGGAGGTCGCCGGGCAAGAACCCCAGCTTTTCCCCCGCTTCCACGGCGGGGCGCGTCAGTATGATGCGGTCCACCTCTTTGTTTTTAAACGCAAGCACCGCCATGGCCACCGCGAGGTATGTCTTGCCTGTGCCCGCGGGGCCCACGCCGAATACGAGATCATATTCCTTGAGCGCCTGCACATACCGCTTCTGTCCAAGAGTCTTACATTTGATCTGGCGGCCTTTGTTGGTGATGGCGATGACGTCGCCCATGATCTGCTCAATTAAGTCCGCGTTGCCGTCCTTTGCCAGGTCCACGGCGTAGCGGATGCGCCCGCGGTTGATGGGCTCCCCTTTTCTGAGCATCTGCTGGAGCTTTTCCAATACCACCCGGCAAAGCTCTACATCTTCCGTATTCCCCTCTATTTTGATGCAATCGGAGGACGTGCTGATGCGCGCCCCCGTCTCCGCCTGCAAAATATCCAAATTTTCATCAAACACGCCGAACAGCTTGATCTGCTCGTCCATCGATTGTACCGGCAAAAACGCCTCGGATTTGAGCGGAGCGCGCACCGGGGTTTCTTCCAACAGGTTCAGTTCTTCCAAATACCGCACTGCCTTTCGTTCATTCTGTCGCCAATGCTTTAGTTTTCCCCATCGCGGCAAAAAGCTGCATCGGATCAGTACATCGGCTTTGTGGAGCCGATCTGCTCCCGCGTGCAAACCGCCACGACCGCATGGATGCTGCCATCCTCCAACATGGTGGATTCGCTCACTTTTTTTATAATCTGCGCGTCTTTTGGCACCTGCTCGAGCGCCGCAAGCTCGGCCCTGAAAAGCGCCTCCGCGGTAATCTCGTTCGCATCCGCAGGTACTTCCTGTACGGTCAGCTCATACCGGACGCCGTTTTTGACTTTCAGCGGGAGCACTAACCCCCGCTGCGCGGATTCCTGCCGGAATTCTTCCTCAAATTGCGCAAACCCGCTTTCGGTTCTGAACAGCGGAAGCCCTGCCACTTCGATCACGCGGAACGGCTCGCTTTGCCCGCTGCGCAGCAGCTTCTCTTCCGTGCAGGGAAGCGTGACGGAGGAGGTATACCAGACCTGGCCGATCACATCTCCTTCGGCGAAGACATACAGCGGCTCGGCGGCGCCTTCACGCGTGATGTTGCCGCGTATGAGTACCTCGCCCGCGCGCACCGCGTCCCCGGGCTTGACGTTCGACTTTCCCGAAAGCGCGGTGACTTTTTCTATAATGCCGTCCTTTTTTGCAACAACGTCGGACGGGATGCTTTTATCCGGCCGCGGCGGTATCGGCTCCGCCTCCACAATCTGCAGGGTGAGGATAATACCGTCCGTCCTTGCCCCCGCCCACGCGATGCGGTCGTCATACGCGCGCACGGCCTGGGAAAGGGAGGCTAGCTCCACCGCGCTGCGCGGCATGCTTAAATATACACCCGCTTCTTCCGCCGCCCGCAGCACCACAGCCTGGGGGACACGAACAGCGCCTTCCACGCGGATAAGCCAGATGCGCGTCTGCGCCGCGATTGTAAGAAATCCGCACAGCAGAAGGCCGAATACCAGCAGCTTGCGGAACCGGAACCGCGCGAACAGAAAAGGTACGCCATGCCGCTCCACAATATGGATGCGGCAGCGCTTTCCGCGCTTTAACGGCCTGAGCCTATGAAAATCCTTTGCGCGCATTTCCAGTGTCATGCGCGCGCGGCTTTCTCTTTTTACGTTCCAGACGGGAATGCCGTTTAGAAGCATGGCGTTGAGCATGCGCTCCAAACCCAGGCCGTCCAACCGTATGATAACATATCCGGATACAGAATTCCACATCTTTACCACCTGGCTTCGTCCACAGAGAAAGCCTTTCAGGCTTCATCTGTGGGCTTTCTGTAGGTTAAAAGTGCGCTTTCACGCACTTTTTTCCACAAATCTGACGTGCATGCACCCCGAATGGCACATTCGGGTATTCTGCAAGGAATGATGTGCAGCTAAAGCTGCACAACCAATCATCAGATTTGATTATGTGTGGGGGATCGCGATCTCCCACGCCCCTAAGACTCACTATGCCGTACGTTTACTCCTCGTACCCGATGCTGGAGATCGTCCCCCGCACATAGGCGCGGCCCGTGGAGAGTTCCAGCAGGTTCAATTCGGTCCCACCGATCTCCAGCACGCCCTCATGCGTGGTCAGGCGAATGCGCGCGGGCTCGTACTGCAGCACGCCCGTATGGTTTTCCACCAGCAAATCCCCACGCCCCACCATGGTAAGCTTGGGCACAGTCGCGTCAGTCTCCACGGGAAGATCCAGCTTGGTTAATAGCTGCCTGTTCCACGGGGCCTTGTGCAGCCTTTTTTTCGGCGCCTTAGTACCTGGCGCCTTCTTTTTTCTCCCTGCCATACGCCTTCATGCCCCCCAAATTCCGCTCCCTGTGAAGAGGATTCTATACAGGCTATGCGGCGGGATGGGTAAATAGTCAACCCCGCCCAAAACGGAATATTATTCCATCTTTATTCTTTTTTTGCCTCTTTTTGGCCGGATTTTCCCCTTTTTTCGTGGCTTTTCCATGCTTTCCCGCACAGCGAAGGCGGGTCTTGCAGCCGGATAAAATGCGCGGCTTCGGCAATCATAAAGGTACTACAGATGCAACAGAAAAAGGGGGAACGGTTATGGCGCTTAACAAGGTGGAGATTTGCGGCGTGGATACCTCAAAGCTTCCTGTGCTGACCCAGAAACAGATGCGCGCGCTTTTGCTGCGCGTCAAAGAAGGGGACACCGGGGCCCGCGATGAGTTTTTGCGCAGCAACCTGCGCCTTGTATTGAGCGTGATTCAACGGTTCACCAACCGCGGGGAGCAGATGGACGACCTGTTCCAGGTCGGCTGCATCGGCCTCATCAAGGCGCTGGATAATTTTGACTTATCGCACGACGTCAAGTTCAGTACCTATGCCGTGCCCATGATCATAGGCGAGGTGCGCAGGCACTTGCGGGACAACAACACCATACGTGTCAGCCGGTCACTGCGGGACGTCGCCTACAAGGCGCTGCAGGCGCGCACGCGGCTGATGGACTCCCTCACCCGTGAGCCCACCATCGCCGAAATCGCCAAGGAGCTTGAGCTGCCCGAGGAGGAGATCGTGTTCGCGCTCGACGCCATCCAGGACCCCATATCGCTCTATGAGCCCATCTACCACGACGACGGCGACGCCATATTTGTGATGGACCAGATCGGCGACACCAAGGTGAACGATGCGCTGTGGCTCGACAACATCGCCATCACGCAGGGGATTTCCCACCTGGGGGACCGCGAGCAGCGGATTGTGAAAATGCGTTTTTTCGAGGGCAAGACGCAGATGGAGGTTTCAAAGGAAATCGGCATCAGCCAGGCGCAGGTGTCGCGCTTGGAAAAGAACGCGTTGAAGCATATGCAGAAGTATGTATAGGACAGCCACCGGTGAAGCTTTGGTTTCGCCGGGCTTTTATCCATAAATGCGCGCCGGGAACCCGGCGCGCATCCTTATATATGCCAATACTTTATAAAAAACAATTATTCCATCCGCGCGATCTCCTTGCGCAGCCGTTTGATGATGCGCTTTTCCAGGCGGGAAATGTAGCTTTGGGAAATGCCCAGCATATCCGCCACCTGCTTCTGGGTGCACTCGCGGTCGGAATTGAGCCCGAACCGGAGCTGCACAATCTTTTGTTCCCGCGCCGTCAGCTTGTTGAGCGCACTAAGGAGCAATTCCCTGTCCACTTCGTCCTCAATTCCCCGGCCGATCAAATCGCCTTCGGTCCCTAAGATATCCGAAAGCAACAGCTCGTTGCCGTCCCAGTCGATATTGAGCGGCTCATCCAGAGAGACCTCCATTTTAAGCCTGCAGGTGCGCCGCAAATGCATCAGAATTTCATTCTCGATGCAGCGGGAGGCGTATGTCGCGAGCTTGATGCGCTTATCCGGATCGAACGTGTTGACGGCCTTTATGAGGCCGATCGTACCTATGGAAATCAGATCCTCGATGCATACGCCGGTATTTTCAAATTTGCGCGCGATATACACCACCAGCCGGAGGTTGCGTTCAATCAGGATATGGGGCGCCTGTTCATCCCCGGCGGCAAGGCGGTCGATCCATTCCTGCTCCTCCTCCACCGTAAGCGGCGGGGGCAGCGTTTCCCCCGAATGGACATAGTACACGCCTTTGGGTTTTCGAAACAACAACCGGTACAGCCAAGCGATGAATCTATGCACGATGTACTTCCTCCCTGTGCGTTTATACGAATGGAATACAGTGGCGCATCCAAAGCGGCGAGGGATTTTCGGATGCGGGGCAAGAAACCGGAGTGAGGCGTAGCAGCGCTACACTGCCGCGGAGGGCGACGCCGCCCCGCGCGAAAGGAGCCGCCGCGACGATGCGTCACTGTTTGGAATTCGTATGATATATGCTTTCCGGGGGCAGCGCATTGTTGCCCACAATGGCCTTTGCCCCCGTGATCGGCACCGGAGAGCGGGCGACCATGATATCCGTACTGTGCCAGATTCCGTCGATTCGGATCTTTGCGGCCTGGGCGCGGCGGGCGTAGAGCAGCCCTTCCCCATTTACGCCGCAGTAGCGCACCGGGTACCCTTCCTCACGCTTGCCCATCGATGTGGAGCAAACGAGCACTACCGGCAGGCCGGTCACGGGCTCGTTTAAGAGGTTGCCGGTGTCGATCAGCGCGTCCAGCTCCAGTTCTGCGCCGTCCAGAGTAAAACGGAGCGGCACGTGCAGCGAGACCGTGCGCGCCG
>JAFABA010000077.1 GCA_023426265.1 Bacillota bacterium | reverse complement strand
AAAAACGCAGGGTTTGTCCAAGCTTTGCGGCCCTGTGCGTCCACAATCTCTACACGCACATACCGCTCGTTCCCAAACAGCTTATGGGTGCAATGCGTCAGGTCTTCCCCATTCTTTGCCCGATACGTCCGGCCGAATATATTGTCCGTAAGAAACCGGATCTCCCTTGCCGGGGAGCAGGAAACCGCCATATAGCCGTTATCTTGATGAAAGTCCAGTATCGCGGGGCCGCTGGAAGAATAATACTCCCCATTTTCAAACGCTTCCATAACGGCATCATATGTGAGCGCCGGCGCCTTGAGCATGATATACCCGCCGAGCGCTTCCTCCATATCGTGCGTATCGTCGCAGGCGCTGGCGAATGCGCGCATGCCGTGGTTGAGCACCGTATCCCAGTGCACCGAGGCTTCCGCCCAGGGGTGGCTGGCATGGTTATATACTTCTATGGACGCAAATCCGTGCAAAGCACAGAGTTCCTCCGTATTCAGCCTGGACCATACGGGGTGCGCTATGATGGAAAGGCAGCCTTTCTCCGCCGCATAGTCGATCATCGGCTGGAGCCCCACGAGCCGATGATGTTCAGCGTTCCATGCCGTGTCCGTCAGTTTTCTGGAAATGGCAACCACGTGGGGGCCGGAAAGCGCGGAAAGTTTTTGGCGCAAGGTCGGCGTGGCCTTGCTGAATACAAACGTGCCCTTCTGATGGGCTTCCATTGCCGCCATCAGCTCGGCGTCGCTTTTATCAAAGCCGGGCGTAAGCTCTGTACCCGAAAGCAGCAAAAGCCCACCCCCGGAAAGATGCGGGTAAGACCGGAACACGTTATGATCGGTGATCGCAAGGAAGTGATAGCCTGCGTTTTGATAAAGCGCTGTGATCCGTTCCGCTGAGGATTTGCCGTCTGAAAGCAGCGTATGGGTATGGAGGTTTCCTTTGTACCAATTTCCTTTCGTAGAGAACGCGGGAATCGCAATGCTCATTGATGTTGGTCCTTTCGTGCATGTTACGGCTGATTGCCGGCGTCACCCCTTGACGGCGCCCGCGGTCAAGCCTTCTACAAGTTTTCGTTTGCCTAAAATAAACATGATGATCGGAGGAATAAGAGCCGCCACAATGCCCGCGGCACAGAGCCCGTAGGATTGGGAATCCGAAAAATTCAGCATGCTGATGCCGATCTGTATCGTCCGGTTCGCTGTGCTGTTCGTTACAAGAAGCGGCCACAAATACATGTTCCAGGCGCTTACAAACTCCATCATGCCCAAAGAAAACAGCGCGGATTGTGCCACCGGCAGAGCGATGGAAGCAAAAAAGCGGAATGACCCGCATCCGTCAAGCACCGCCGCTTCCCGAAGCTCCTTGGGGATGGTTAAAAAACGCTGCCGCATGATAAACACGCCGATTACGGAAACCAAATTGGGCAGCAAGACTGCCGCCATCGTATCCTGCAGGCCCAGCTTCGCAATGGTATTGACGTTTGCAATAATAATGGCTTCGGCCGGCACCATATACGCAAACAGAATGCCAAAGAAAAGCAGCCGTTTCCCTTTAAACTCGAAAAACGCGAACGCGTAGGCCGCCAGACTATCCAATATCATTTTGCTTGCGGTGGACACGGTGGCGATCAAAAGCGAGTTGAATAAAAACCGGTGCACGGGGATGGTGCGAAACAGCTCCTCATAGTTGCTCAAATACAGAGTTTGGGGAAAAAGATTGGGCGGATAGCTGAATATTTCTCCCGTCGTCATCAGAGAAATGAAAAGGCAATACAGGAGCGGCACCACAAGCGCCAGCCCGAACAGCAGCTTGAGGAGGAACATCAGCCCCGCTTTCCATGTCACATGTTTCATCAGGAATCGTACACCACCTTTTTTTCCATCCTGAACTGCAGGAGGATCGCCGCCAGCATAATCAAAAACAGCAGTATGGATTGGACGCTTGCGATATCGTACCGGTCATTGATGAACGCATCGTTATAGATGCTGTATACCAGCGTATTGGTGGCCTGTGCGGGCCCCCCGTGCGTCAGAATGGCGATCTGCGTAAACGTCTGTGCAAACGCCGCCACATCCATCACAGCAACGAAGAACAGCGTAGGCGAGATCATCGGGAGCGTTATTTGAAACAACCGGCAAAAAAAGCCCGCGCCGTCCAGGCAGGCCGCCTCGGAAATGCTCCCCGGCACATTGCGCAGAGCCGTCAAGAAGAAAATGTAGTTGATCCCGACGCTCAGCCACACGGTCAGGGCGGCTAAAGCAAAAATAGCAAGCCGCTCATCCTGAAAGTAGTTCACCTTTTGATTCAGTAGGAAGCTGATAAACCCTGTGGAGGGGTTGAGCATCAGCATCCAGATCATAGCCCCCGAGGAGGACGAGATGACGACGGGCATGGAGAAGAGCAGCTCAAACAGGCTGTTGCCCCTGCCTCTTTTTTCCGTCAGCAGCGCCAGAACAAGCCCCAGGATAAAAGCGGGGACCGCCGTAAGCACTACGAATTTGAGCGTAACAAAACAGGAATTGAGAAACTCCGTGGAACAAATGACATCGATATAATTTTTGAGTCCTACAAACCGCACCGGCTCTCCCATTGCGTTTGTCCTGGTAAGACTTAGGGAGATTGTATTAAGCAGAGGAAAATATACGAACAGCGCAACCAGCGCAAGACAGGGCGCGAGATACAGGTAGGGTGCGGTTTTTATTCCGATCCTCGCCGCCTTTTTATGAAAAACGGCCGTTCGGAATCGGGATTTTCCCTGCGGAATTTCCATATTCGCTTTGGGGTAAGCTTGCTTCATGGCGCCTCCTTATCATGGAACAGGCGGCTGGCGCCGCTCAGCGGATGGCGGCCGGGAACCGGCCGCCCCTCAACGGTGCGAATTCGCACCGTTGAGTTTAAAGGTCTTTTCATCACTGGGGATTGCTTTCGTTGTATTCCGCAATGGTCTTATTGGCCTGCTCCGCGGCATATGCAACGCCCTGCTCGGGCGTCCATTCGCCGGAAAGCACCTTATTGATCACTTCCTCGTACTGCTGCGACAGCTCCAGGAATACGCTGATGAGGACGCCCTGGTATTCCGGGCTGGAGTTGCGCAGCTGGTCAATCGCGGTCTTAAATTGCGGCTTTTCTGAGAGAAGCTGCTGCATTTCCGGCAGATCATAGGACTTGGTGGTGACCGGGAAGTAACCCGTCTGGCCACACCAATACGCCTGCTGCTCCGGCGAGGCCATGAATTTGATGAATTCAAACGCTGCTTTCTGTTGTTTGACATCCTTTGTATCCATCATCCAGAGCGCCGCGCCGCCTACGGATACGCCGCCCTTATCTTCCGCGCTAATGGCGGGCATAGGCCCGGTTCCAACCTCAAACGTGTCCCCTATGGCGGTGAGTACGGTGTAGAGGCCTGCCGAAGAGGAAAGCATCATCGCCGTCTGTCCGGACGCAAACCGGCCGAAAATATCGCTGATGGTCTTAGCCGAGCTTGCGGTACCGGACTGCTGTACCTCCAGCAGCTTTTTGAGGATTTTCACTCCTCCCCCGTTTTCGTCATACGCGACTTCGGTCGCCCGCTGCGTCCTGCCATTGCCGTTGTTGGCAAAGTGCAGCCCCTGCAGGCAGAGCCATTCGGAGAAGAGCCAGCCGTTGATGTCTGCGTTGTTGACTTCACAGCCGGATACCGCCAGGTTGCCCTGCGCATCCTTCTTCGCAAGCTTTTCGCTGACGGCAATCAGCTCGTCCACGGTTTTCGGAGGGTTTTCCGGGTCGAGCCCTGCGGCGCTAAACATGTCCTTATTGTAATAAAGAATAGGCGTGGAGTTGTTGAACGGCATGCAGTACAGCTTTCCGTCCAGACTATAGTACGCGAGTATGTTGGGTTCAAAGGCCGAAAGATCGTATTGTTCGGCATCGATCAGCGTCTGGATCGGTATGACGGATTTGTTTTCGATCATGAAGCGCGTGCTTTCATCCCCCAGCTGTACAACGTCGGGAAGCTGCCCGCCCTTCATGGAGGTTTTCAGCTTGCTCATCGCATCCGTGTAGCTGCCCTGAAACTGCGCGTCCACCTGGATATTGGGATGCGCGCCGTTAAAATCGGATACCATCTTCTGGACGGCCTGTTCGCCGAGGCCGCCCATAGAGTACCAAAACGTAACGTGATATACTTCGTTGCCGTCCAGCTTCACATTCTCGTAGGAAGCAGCCGCCGGTTGGCCGGAAGGCGTGCAGCCTGCAAGCGCCCCCAAAAGCGTCATGGCAAATAACGCAAGCGCAATTCTTTTTGTCAACCAATTCTTTTTCATGCTTTCGCTCCTTTACTAAGTCCTTAGCCCCTAATGACAGTACATATTTTTTATGGAAACCACTCCGCCGTTGTTGATTTGTCCCCCCACAATTTACATTCGTCTACGTTACCCTTAACTGTTTTGATTGCTGTTTGTTCCACGTGGCAAATAAAGCATATGATACGTACATTTCGCTTTGATAACGGCAAAGTAAAATGTTTGTTCCTGTCTGTTTCGTTTTTTTTATGTTGCATTTTTAGGCTGCCAGCACCTAGTGTATGGCGAGCGAGCGTCATTTATGCAATAACAAACGACGATGCGGTAGTGCATTACAAATGATATACGAGTGTAAAAAGAGGCTATCGCTAAGCTTTAAACTTTAGAAAAGCCCCGTCACGTAGTGACAGGGCATATGAAGGACCCACCCACGTATGAAGAAATGGGTGGATGGGCGTAGTATGGGACGATGGCAGGGGCAGGATATTCAAATGTGCAACTACGTGTAAGGATAGAAAATGCATTACCATTGTTTCCCATTCTATCATCAGGGCGGATCAGGATGATGTGATGAAATCCCTTACGCTTGTTCCTGTCCGGCGTTTCTATTGGTGAGGAAAAGCTGAGGGAGATTCATCGCCCTTTTCTCGTCAAATAGGAGCAGAGTAGCCAAGTTCCTTTGAAACAAATCGTGAAGCGGCCTGCACGAGTTCCCGAGCAGTCTGAAAACTTGGCTCGGAGGTACGCCTGAACATACCTAAAACACTGATTGCGTACCGCGGCATACCGTTGATATTAAATACCGGAGCGGCCACGGAGCGCAGGCCAATGCGCGTCTCCCCATCCTCCACGGCAAATCCCTGCGCCCTGATCTGTTCCAGCGCTGTCTCCATATCCTCCATACTGGTAATGGTGTGCGGCGTGAACGCCGGCATCCCCGCGGAACGGAGAATGCTTCTTACTTGCATGGGCGGCAGGAACGCCAGCATCGCCTTGCCCGAGGCCGTGGAGTGGACCGGAAGCCGGTCCCCCGGCTCGGACACAATACGAAGCGAACTGCCGGGATCCCCATTTTCCAACAGCAACACATCCGTTTTATCAAGCATGGAAAGCTGGGCGGATTGCCCGGTATGGAGCGCAATCATCTGGAGCTGCGGGCGGGCAATAGGCACGATATTCCATGACGCGCTCACAATGGTCC
The DNA here is from genome assembly GCA_023426265.1 of Bacillota bacterium. Taxonomy (GTDB): domain Bacteria; phylum Bacillota; class Clostridia; order Christensenellales; family CAG-138; genus JAEYLA01. Next base: position 3,609 of record JAFABA010000077.1, on the reverse strand, counting down.
CCAATTCGAAAAGCCGGATACCAAGCCGATACTTGCCTTCCTCGTTTTGATCCACCCAGCCTTCTTCCCGCATGGGCGCCAACAGGCCAAAGGCAGTGGTCTTGGGAATACCTGCGGCTTGGGACAATTCCTGAAGCGAGAGCGGGCGCTTTACCGCGGCCAGGCAGTTGATCAGCCTGGCTGCCTTGGCGACGGATTGTACATGAAACGTGCGTTCGGGCATTTTTGCAGCCTTTCTGTGAAGCTCTATCAATATCATATCATAATGTACGGCAATGGAGAACAATAATTCTTGATTGCCGTACAACAGCCGTTGAAAAAAATCACCCCAGCAAATATGATGATATTGGTTATTCTTTTCTAAATATAACGAAACTCATGTGACATCCTATTTGTACAATTGTACTTGGACGATTAAGACAAACAATTTATGGGGTAAAGCATGGCATTTATTCTTGAGGAAACTGCGGAAACGACCAGCAGCTTTCTTGGCGCGAGGATGAACGACATTACGATTTCCCGGGCGGTATTCGGATTGTTTTTTTCAGGCGTCAAACTCAGCACGGGGCACGGCGGGCTGTGCTATACGCCGGTAAAAGAACTGCCCGAGGCGGTATGCTGCCCTTCTCAGGTACGCGCCATGCCGCTTTCCGGGCAGCTTGCCGGTCGGCCAGCCGCTTCGTATCTCGAGGATGTATTTGGAACAAACGTGCTCAAAAAAACGCTGGGCATCGCAACCCTCAACGCGCTGAGCGAGCTTTGCCTGGAGGACCCCGCCTACCGTGAAAAGCAGGGCCGCCGGTATGAAACGCTGTATCATGCTGACGCGTTTGACGTGATGGCAATCTCCAAAGGGAGCAAGGTTGTGGTCATCGGCGCGCTTGTTCCCATGCTCAAGCGGCTGCTGCGCGATGGGCATGATTTTACCGTGCTGGAGCTGGACCCGCGCACCCTCAAGGGGGCGGAACTGGATCATTTTTTGCCCGTTTCGGAGACCGACTCAATTGTTCCCGGCGCGGACGCGCTTGTGATTACGGGGACTACGCTTCTCAACAACACGCTTGACCACATTCTTTCGCTCAAAAAGCCCGGCGCGCAGGCGCTTGTCACCGGCCCCACAGCCAGCATGCTGCCCGGCGCGTTTTTCGATAAGGGCGTTACCATGCTTGGCGGCATACGGGTCACAAATCCCGACGAGGCTCTGGATATCATCAGCGAAGCCGGCTCCGGGTATCATCTGTTTGGCCGCAGTGCGGAACGAACGGTCATTTATAGGCGGTAAACGACATGAAACAACTGCGGTTCCCTACAAAAATGCTTCTGCTGCTCGCTTTTCTTTTAGGATTATTCTTCCTGTCCTTCATGATCGGCCGCTATCCGGTAGCCCCCAAGACAGTATGGGACATTTTAACGTACCGCGTGCTGCCACAACCCGCATACTGGGAAGGAACGCTGGAAACTGTGGTGCTGCAGGTGCGCCTGCCGCGCATCCTGATGGGCATATTGGTCGGCGGGACGCTGTCCGTTGCGGGCGCATCGTACCAGACGCTATTCAAGAACCCTATGGTGTCGCCGGATCTTCTGGGCGTTTCGGCGGGCGCGGGCTTTGGCGCGGCGCTGGCGCTGCTGAACCAGGCATCCTGGTGGGTGGTACAATTGACCGCGTTCGTATTCGGCATATTGGCGGTATTTCTTTCCTATATCATTGGAAAATCCTTTGGAAAGGGCAGCATCACCGTGCTGGTTCTTGCAGGCATCGTGATATCCAGCCTGTTTCAATCGCTGCTTTCCATAGTAAAGACACTGGCCGATACGGACAATACGCTCGCTTCCATCACCTTCTGGCTGATGGGAAGCTTGGGGCGCGCCTCTAACACGGATGTGCTGGTCATGCTTCCTGCTACTTTGCTATCCCTTGCCATGCTTTTCTTTTTTCGGCATAAGATCAATGCGCTGGCGGCCGGCGAGGATGAGGCGCTTACGATGGGCGTGAACGTGCCGCTGACCAAGCTTGTTGTCGTGACGGCTTCCACGCTGATCACTGTCTGCGCGGTGAGCATTTGCGGCATTGTGGGCTGGGTGGGAATGATCGTCCCGCATATCGCCCGTATGCTGGTGGGCGCGAATTATTCCAAGATTGTGGCGGCGTCCTTCCTCATAGGCGGCGTACTGCTGCTGCTGATCGATAATGTCATACGCGGCGTACCGGGCGTGGAGCTTCCTCTGGGCGTGTTGACCTCGCTGGTGGGAACCCCCATTTTCGTCGCGTTGCTGGCAAAAACAAAGAGGACCTGGTCATAATGCTGGAAGTTAAGAACATTTCATTTTCCTACCATACGGAATGCGAGGTGCTAAAGGACGTCTCCTTTTGTCTGGAGCAGGGGGAGATCTTAAGCCTGCTTGGGCCAAACGGCGCGGGAAAAACCACGCTGATCCGCTGCTTGCTGGGGTTGAGAAAGCCGGGGCGCGGCGTCATCCGCATTGGCGGGCGCGATATTTACGCCATCAAGCCGCAGGAGCGCGCCGGTCTTTTGGCGTATGTGCCGCAGAGTACAACCATGGCGTTCCCGTATGAAGCGCGCGAGGTCGTGCTGATGGGGCGCGTCGCCCAATTGAAGCCCGGGGCCGCCCCCGCGCAAAAGGATAAGAAGATCGTAATGGAGGCCATGGAGCGCCTGCAGATCGGCCACCTCGCGGAAAAGTCGTTTCAGGAGATGAGCGGCGGCGAGCGGCAGATGGTGCTGGTGGCGCGTGCGCTCGCGCAGCAGGCCCGGCTGCTGATCATGGACGAGCCTGCCTCCAATTTGGATTACAGCAACCAGATCCGTATGCTCAGAGTCGTGCGGTCCCTTGCACAGGAAGGGTATGCCGTCCTGATGACATCCCACATACCGGACCATGCGTTCTGGATCGGCGGCCGTGCGGCGCTCATGCGCGATGGATGCATCTGGCGGGACGGCCCGCCGGATCTTGTGGTGACGGGCGAGAATTTGACCGAGCTTTACCAGACTCCGGTCAGCGTTGTGGATGTGCCCGCGGGCGAGAACGCATATGCAAAAGCAAGCATCCCTTTTATCAATTAGGGTAGTCAAAGCCATAGCTTTAACATTGCTCATTGTTGAAATGCCGGAAATGTAAGAATTTCCGGCGAAGGATGCCCATAAAAACAACCAGAACTTAGAGGAGGGAACAAACCATGAAAACCAGCAGGTCCGTATCATTATTCCCGTTGCTGCTTGCGCTGCTGCTGCTCCTGGGCGCCTGCGCGCCCGCCGCTGCCCCCGCAGCCCCTGCCCCTGCTGCTACCAAAGCGCCCGCGCCCGCCGTAACGGAAGCGCCTGCCGCCGCCCCCGAGACCACCAAAGCGCCTGAACGCACCATCACCGACATGGCCGGCCGTACGGTCGTATTGCCTGAAAAAATCGAAACGATCGCAACTTTCGGCTCCATAGGCGTGCTCAACGCGTTTGTGGAACTGATGGGCCAGGGCTCAAAAATCTGCAACGACATGTCCGCCAACTTCACGAAGAACGACAAATGGGCCATGCAGTATGAGTTTGCGCCGCAGATGAAGGGCGCGCCCGTATTTGAAGAGGCCAACGAAATCGT
>JAFABA010000058.1 GCA_023426265.1 Bacillota bacterium | reverse complement strand
GCGTAGCACAGCTCATGCCGCGTTCCCGATGGGATGTTGAGCTTGCGCCGCAGGCATTCGCCGCGTTCCACGCAGCTTTTAATGCCCGCCGGAGCGCCGTTGTAGCCCGTGGTGAGGATGCGCTTGTTTTTTACGATAATCGCGCCGATCTTCCGCCCTTCCTGGTAGCAGCTCGACCAGTTGGCGATGGATTTGCACAGGTCCATAAACCGGATGTCCCATTTATCCCATGTATACAAGAAACGAACCTCCCTGCGCGGTTTTTCTTAGTATATCACGGCACTTCGACAGAAAAAAGAGAAAAGCGCAAACCGCTACGGCAAACGCATAAAAAGTTTGCGATCATCGTTTACCCTGAGCGCAGGATTGCGGCCCCTTGGCAGAAGACTCCAAGGGGCCGCAATGCATATCCCGAAGCCGGGAAAAGGAAAAAGCGCTTTGCGCAAAAGAATCAGCGGTACTCGTTGTCGTAAGCGGGTATCGCCATGGTTTCGAGCGCGCCGCTTTCGTAATCCTTGCCTTCCACCTGCACCTGCAAAGAGGCGATGCTGCCGCCAAATTCCTTCGCTGTCAGCTGCATGCAGGTCAGCGCCAGCTCTTCAAGCTCCGGCGTATCCGAAATGGCGGCGAATTCCTTGCTGAAATTCACGGTTGCGGTATCGTCCATAATGGAAGCGGAAAGCACCTGCGTTCCCTCGGGGAAGCAACTGCGCAGGGCGCTGTCCACAGGCCCAAACACAAGCTCCCGCATGGCGACCTCAAGGTCCGGTTCCTGCGCCACAGGCCGTGTGACCGGCACATGCAGGCTGCCGGACTGGTTGGGGAAGTATAGTTTCAGGGTATAGGGCATATCTTCTCCGGTGGCGCTCACAGGCATCGGCTCCTCGTTGAGGGGCAGTTCGCGCATGACGTCCTTGACCGGGGTACCGTGGGACAGCTTGCTTTTGATTTTGCCGTCAAATTTCAGCTGCACCTGGTCTATGGTCGGGAATTCCGTCAGCGTATTGACCACCGCGGCGACAAGCGCCTGCTCGGCTTCTGCGCTCTCCAGCTTGGGCAGATCCTGGATATTCAATGTGGCCACGGCTTCGTCCGAAATGGAGAGCACAAATGTGACTCCCGGCGGCACAACGTTCTTAAGCCCCATTGCGGCGGCGGAAATATGGTTCTCCTCCGTATCCACAAGCTGGTTGAGAGCGGCGCGGCCAATGCCCTCCTCCCACGGCAGCAGCTTCATTACAGGGACCATCAGGCCGTCGTCGGTTTGGAAATACAGTACGGTCCGGCGGAATCCGGCATCGGAATCCACGGGCTGCTCCAGCTCTTCCTCGTTGAATACGCCGGTCGAGCAGGCGCTCATCAGCAATGCCAGCAGCAAGCACAACGCGAGTACCGCCGGCGCATAGCGTTTTTTGTGTAACATAAGATTCCCCCCGTTGCGCGTTTTTACAATATTTATTCGCACACAGGGGGAAGTATGTTGAAGTCCCAAAAAGGTTGTCATACTAATCCGCATTTCATTCATTCCGCTAAAGCGGATTAGTAGATACTATTTTCCTTAGCCGTGGACAAATATTTGTCCACGTTTTAATTTGAGAAAAGTATCATTGGATGGGTCTTGCGTTGTAAATTTGCTGATAACGGACCATAAGCGCCAATAAATGCGCGTCCAGCTCTTCATCGGTCATGCCTGCGTCGGGCCCGAATGTTTCGAGCGCTTCAAACGTCAGGCCGCCGCATTCGGTATACGCCCGCTGCAGCGCGGTATAAGGGCAGGCGTTGAGCTTGCATTCAAACAGCAGCCGTTTTTTTGTTCCCTCAAGATTGCGGCTAAATCCCACAAAGCTTTGGCCGGACGTTTTGTCATACAGCCGGTATACGCCGGTTTGCAGCTGTCGCATGGGCTTCCGGCCGGTTACGGGGTGGGGGTAGCGGTGCCTAAGGTGCGGATACGGCCGATGTAACTGACGATATCCGATTCCTCCGTCCAGCGCTCCACCTCTTTTTCGTACGCCTCCTGCTGGAGTATTTGAAGCGCGCGGGCCATATAGTCGGCTTTTATAGTTTCAAACGCGCGGTCCCCACTTTGGAGCCTTTCCACCAGCTTGATGATATGGTAGCCAAACTGGCTTTTGACGGGCACGGAATGGTCGCCCACATTTTCAAGCGCAAGGCCGGCCGCCTTAAACTCCGGCACAAAGCTGGTGTTTGCGCCCAGCAGGTAGCCGAGCGTCTTATTGGGTTCCGCCTGCATGCCGGGGTCGGTGCCATATTCCGCCATCAGCGCGTCAAAGTCCTCGCCCGCGTCGATACGCTTGACTAAATCGTTCGCTGTGGCCTCGTCCGCAACTAAGATATGCTTGACGCGCACAAACCCTTCGGGCACATACAAAGGCAGGGTACCCGTGCCCGCCTCGTAGGCGCTTTGCGCCGTTTCGAACGCGGAGGCGTTCTCCGTATAAGCCGCACGCTGATCGTTGAGTTCCGTTTCATAGCGGGCTTTGGCGTCCTCCTCCGAAAGCGTCACGGTGGATTTCACCTTTTCCTCCAGCTTGACGGCAAGAGCGGATTTTTGCATATCCTGTTCCAGCCCGCTTCGGAACGATTGTGTTGTAAAGCCTTCGGCCTTGAGCGCGGTCTCAAAATTCTTGTTGCCCACGGCTTCCGCGTTGTCCGACCCATCCGCTTGGGCCTGCTGTACATAGGAGGAAAGCAAGGCGTCGTATTGCGTCTGCGCCTCATTGGAGACATTGGTCTTCTCCTCATCGGTCAGCGTAAATCCCTGCGTCGCCGCCTGCTGGTAGATCACCTCGGTGCGGACGAGCGCGTTGAATATGCTGTCCTGCAGCGCCTTCAGGTTTTCGGTGTTTGTCATATCGTACCCCGCCTGGCTGTACTGGGCAAAATACATGTTGAAGGGCGCTTCAAAATCCCGCTGCAGGATGTCCTTTTTGTTGACGGTGGCGATCACCGTATCGCCAGGGTCCTTTGCGCACGCGAATACGCCAAACGTCAGCAGCGCGCACAGGGCAACTATGATAAGTCGTTTCATTTTCGCTTCCTCGCTTTTACATGCTTCTTATGGGCTGATTGTACTATCATTCCCGCGGGTATGTCAAATTGAGCCACAGACAAAGCCACAGGCTTTATCTGCGGGTTTACTGCGTTCACGGATATTTTATATTCTTTCCATATGGGAGGATGTTGTATAATGGACTTTGAACAAGACGCATCAGGAGGGAACGCTATGCCCGCAAGAGAAGCACATATCCTCACACTTACGGTGGACAACGAGTTTGGCGTGCTTACCAGAATCACCGCCCAGATCCGCAGGGAAGGCTGGAACATCAAAAGCCTCTCCGCGGAAGAGACCGCGGACCCATCCATATCCCGGATTACGCTTGCGCTGCAATGCTTTGACTCCACGCTTCCGAACGTGGTGAACCGGCTTTCCCGCCTGGCCTGCGTGCGGCATGTGAGCGCGTATGATGAAGAGCGCTGCATCTGCCGGGAGCTTGCCGTGGCCCGCGTAAAGGATATGCCCGAAGTTCGGGCGGTTGCGGAGCGGTTTATGGTGCAGGTGATCGCAAATGAAAACGGCGTACTGCTGTTGCAGCTTGCGGAAGCGCCCAAGACGCTCGACGCGTTTTTGGAAGCGCTCAGAGGCGCGGGCGAGGTGGATTCCGCCCGCACGGGCGCGATCACGCTGGAAAAAGAATGATAGTAACCGACGCGAAATAAAAGGAGAACGTCTATGAGCGAAGAGAAGCTTTACCGCCTGCTTGTCATCAACCCCGGCTCTACCTCCACCAAAATCGGCATATTTGAAAACGAGACCATGCGGCACGAGGAGATCGCGCGGCATGCAAAAGGGGAGCTCGAGAAGTTTCCGTCCATTGTGGATCAGAAGAACATGCGCCTCGCGTTTATTGAGCGCACGCTCCAGGAAATGGGATACGGGCTTTCCATGTTCGACGCCATCGTAGGCCGCGGCGGGCTGGTGGAGCCGATCGACAGCGGCGTATACCTTGTGAACAAGCGGATGCTTGACGATCTTATCCGCTCCTCGGCCGCCACCCATGCGTCCTCCCTGGGGGGCATCATGGCGGCGGAGCTTGCGGCAAAGGTGGGGAAAAGCGCGTATGTCGTGGACCCTGTGGTGGTGGATGAGATGGACCCCTACGCCAAGCTGACCGGCATGCCGGGCATTGAGCGGCGCAGCGTATTCCACGCGCTCAACCAAAAGGCGGTGGCACGGCGCTGCGCAAAGGAAATGGGCCGCCAGTATGAGGATTGCAGGCTGATCGTCGCCCATATGGGCGGGGGCATCACGGTGGGCGCGCACCGGTACGGGCGCGTCGTCGATGTCAACGACGGCCTGGCGGGCGAAGGCCCGTATAGCCCCGAACGCACCGGCGGCATCCCCGCGGAGCCGCTGATCCGCATGTGCTTCTCCGGCGCGTATACCGAAAAGGAGCTCATAGACCGCGTGACAAGGGGCGGCGGCATGGGCGCGTACCTTGGCACCAATGATCTGCGCGCGTGCGAGCGCCTGATCAAGGAAGGGGATGATTACGCGGCGCTCGTGCTCGAGTCCATGGCCTACCAGGTTTCCAAGGAGATCGGCGCGATGGTCGCCGTGCTCGAAGGAAGGGTGGACGCAATCGTATTGACGGGCGGGCTTGCCTACAGCAACCGCTTTACCGGAGCCATCAAGAACCGCGTGAGCCTGATTGCGCCCGTGCGGGTGTATCCCGGGGAAGACGAATTGCGGGCTTTAGCCGAGGGCGTGCTGCGCGTGCTGCGCAAAGAGGAGCGCGCAAAGGAATACGATGGCTGAACAGGTTTCAGAAGGCGGGCAAATACGGGCGCTGCGCGGCGTGGCGTTCCACAAGCTGATCGACGCCTTTCATCTCTACATTGCAAGCTGCCTGAGCGAGCAGCTTTTAGGCAACGCGGTGTTGGGCGTAGCACTTTACCTTGCCGGGCAGGTATTGGTGGTATTTGCCCGAATGTTCAGCAAGGATAACAGCGCGCGGCTGCCCGCGTCCATACACGCCCGGGGCGCCGCGCTGTTTGTGCTTGCTGCGCTTTTATGCGTGAGCCTGTTCCTGGTCTATCCGGCGGTGACCGGCCACGCGCAGTTTTATGCGCTGCTCATATGCATCCTGCTGCTGCTGATCCGCCAGGGCGTTACCGCATTCCTTTCGCGAAGGTTACAAAGCCGGAGGGCGCTGCGCGCTACATTGCTGCTGCTTGCGCATGCGCTGTTGAGCGCCGCGGTGGCGGTAGCGGCGGCGGATAAAATTCCGGCGGACGCGTTCCTTGAAACCATTGCCATGGTCGCGGCGACGGGCGTCGCCCTGTTTGCCTACCAGGTGGCGGAGCCCGCGCAGAAGGCCGCGCAGTTTTCTAAAGGTGCGGACAGGCTGCTTGGCGTTTCTTCCTACCGCATTTACAACCGCATGACGTCGAGCGCGGTCGTCTCCTTAAACCTCGCCCTTCTGACCTACATCTGCTCCATGCGCATACGCCCGGGCAGCGCCATGACCGGGTTGTTTTGGGACCTCGCGGTATGGCTCATCTTGGTTGGCGGCATGACGGTCATCATATTGAAGCTGCTTCGCCGCAGGGATTTTGCGCAGATCAACAAACCCTCGATATTCGCCGCCGGGGCGGCGCTTCTGCTGCTTGCGATTATCGGAGCGTATTTTAACTGGTTCCCCGGCGTTCTGCGCATCGTGTCCTACCTGCTTTGGGGGACGGGCTTAGCTTGCATGCTCTCCATCATACTTTCCATGGGGTACGATCTGCGGGCCGTGCTGGAGCTGAACATGAAGCCGGAAGAACTGTCGGGCTACCGTGAAAACACGCAGGCGGTTGTGGAATGGAGCCTCACGCTCTCTACGCTGCTCTTTGTGTTTCTGCTTACCGTTGTGACGTTCGTTTCGGAAGGCAGGGCGGACCCCTGGCAGGAGCTGCCTTTCATACAGTTTCTGCTTGGCTCCATGCGGTTCTGGCCCATTGCGGGGATATTTGCGGCGCTCCTCTATGCGCTGATGCAGCCGCTCAACAAAGATTATGCGCAGAAGCTTGCCCACTACCGGGCGCAGCAGCGCGCGGGCAATGTGAACGACGCGCTCAAAACCCGCCTGCAGATGAAGCTCATTCAGCAATCCCGCCGTATCGCGCCCGATATTATGCGCGCTATCATCCGGCCGCTGATGCCCTGCCGCGTAATCGGAAAGGAGCATGTGGATGCGGAACACGGCCCTGTGGTGTTTGTGGGCAATCATCTGGAAATTTACGGGCCGCTCATTACGAACCTGTACTTGCCGTTCTATTTCCGCTCCTGGATCATTTCCAGTATGCTGGACCATGATATCATCGCCGCGCAACTAAAAAACGGGGTCAACAATGTGTTCCGGATATTGCCGGAGAAGCTGCGCGCGCGGCTGCCGCGCATGTTTGCGCCATTCATACTGTTCGTCCTGCAGTCGCTCGATCCCATCCCCGTATACCGTGGGACGGCGCGGGAAGTCGTCAACACCATGCGCCTGACGGTGGACGCCATGGAATATGAAGATAACATTCTGCTGTTTCCGGAAAATCCGGGCGGGGAAAACTACAGGCAGCAGGGCGTATCGGATTTTTATTCCGGTTTTGCGTCCATCGGCGCGGAGTATTATAAGCGCACGGGCCACTGCACCACGTTTTACCCGGTATACGCGAACAAAAGCAAGCGCACGCTGACCATCGGCCCCGGCATACGTTTCAATGCCGATAACGGCCGCCGGGAGGAACGGGACCGTATCTTAACGGAGCTCTCTGCCTGGATGAATATGCAGGCATGATGCGATATGATACAATAAGGAGGCACATAAGGAAAGGGTTGTAATAACAGGTTAATGAAAAAGATACCAAGCTTTATGGTGGATCATTTAAGATTGCTGCCCGGCGTGTATGTCTCCCGGCGGGATACTTTAAACGGCGGCGTACTCACCACATTTGATCTTCGGTTTACTCACCCCAACGAGGAGCCTGTGCTGGATACCGCGCCCATACACGCTATCGAGCATCTGGCGGCGACGTATTTAAGAAACCATGAGGACTGGGGCGAAAAGATCGTATATTTCGGGCCCATGGGCTGCCGCACGGGGTTTTATCTGATTTTGAAAGGCGAACTGGAGCCGAAGGATATTCTGGAGCTGTTAAGGGACATGCTGGAATTTATCGCCGGGTTCACGGATGAGATTCCCGGCGCAAGCGCGCGGGACTGCGGCAATTACCTGGATATGAACCTCTCCATGGCGAAATACCACGCAAGAAAATATCTTGAAGTCTTATCGAATATTACGGCGGAGCGCATGCGCTATCCGGAGTAATAGAAGTCATAAGGAGCGGTTAAGGATGGGGCAGGATTTGATTGGCATTATCGGCGCCATGACGGTGGAGATCGATGGTCTCAGGCAGGCGCTTACCGATTATAAAGAAGAAATCATCAGCGATATGGCGTTTTACTCCGGCAGGCTCGGCGGGCAGAACGTGGTGCTTGCAAAAAGCGGGGTGGGGAAGGTCAACGCCGCGATGTGCGCGCAGACCATGATCTTGAAATACCGTCCTGCCGCCGTTATCAACACCGGCGTCGCGGGCGGGCTGAAAAAGGGCGTCGGCATCGGAGATATCGTCATCGCGGACGCCGTGGTGCAGTACGATGTGGATACCTCCGCCGTGGGCGACCCTATCGGCTTTGTTTCCGGCGTCAACCGTATCGAGTTCCCGAGCGAACGTTCCCTTGCGGATGCGCTGTACCGCGCGGCGCAGCAGCTTCAGGATACCCATGTCCACCGCGGCGTCATCGCCACGGGGGACCGCTTTATCGGCAGCCGTGCCGAGGCCGCGATTATCCGCGAGCGGTTTTCCGCCCTCGCAAATGAAATGGAAGGCGGCAGTATCGGGCAGGTGTGCTTTATCAACGGGGTTCCGTTCTGCGTGGTCCGCGCCATTTCGGATGGCGAGGACGACGGTTCCCATATGGAATATGCGCAGTTTGTAACGCTTGCGGCGCAAAAATCCAAAGCGATCGTTTTGGGGTATCTGGCGAGCTTGGGCGATAAGAACAGAGAATAAGTAAACTTGGAGGAGCAAGGCTCCTGAAAAAGTTTGCGAATAAACTATGGCAGCCGGTTTGGCTGCCATTCGTCATATCTCCAAAAAGTTTTAACTTTCATCTCTCACCGAATGCGGAAAATGCTTATCTCTTTCTGCGCCGTACCGCATAGACGATCAGGCCACCCAATAGCAAAACAAGCGCCGCGCCTATCAAAATTGTCCCGATACCAAGGCCGGAAACAAATATAGCGGTCGGGCCGTCCGCGCCGCCGATGATACCCACGTCCATATGAATACTCCTTGCTTACACGGCGGAAGGCCTGGCCGGTATCTGCAAAAACGCGTCGTCCGCAGGTGAAAGCAGCTGCAAAAACGCCGCCATGCCGCCCGTTTGCCCCCGGTCCCGCCGGTGGGAATACAGCCGCTCCGGGTCTTCATGGGTGCAGGCATCCATCAGAGAAATGTTTTCAGGAAGTATTCCCGCCTCCATAAACTGCGCGGCCGCGGCAAGCGGCAGATCGATCTGTGCTTTGCCGGGTTTCCCGGGTAATACGCAGGGAATATCAGGGAACCCCGCCTGGAACCGGACGCCCAGTTCTTCGTCCACTTCAAAACATTTTACGCATATCCCCGGCCCTACGCCCGCGAGCATGCGGATGGGTTCCACGCCGTACTTTTGCTGCATCAGCTGCGCCATAATGAGCCCGATCTTCCCCAGCGTGCCCTTCCAGCCCGCGTGCGCCAAGCCGATGCACCCACGCACGGGGTCAAGCAAATAAAGCGGCAGGCAATCCGCGTGGCCGGTGATGAGCGCAATGCGTGGGTCGTCCGTCACAAGCCCGTCGCAGGGGGGAAGGGGATCGTATAAATAGCCCGCTCCAGCGCAGTCAGCGTCCACGGCGAGCACCGTCGTGCCGTGCTCAAAGCTGTCCATCACCATGCTGTCCCAGGCGATGCCTGCGGCGTTTGCAAACAGGCGGTAATTTTCCATAACGGTCTCCCGCCGTTCATCGGGGCGGGTAAAGCTTAAATTCAGCGTATCGTAAGGCGGGCGGCTTATACCGCCCGTGCGCGCGGTGCAGCCATGGTTGACAAGCCCGGTACCGGTAAATGCGGGCAGCGTAAAAAAACCTATTCCGTTTTGCTCATGGTATGCGTGGCCTCTTTTGATGCGAAGAAGGGCGGTAGCGATATTCAACTCTATTTCTCCCTGAGCAGCAGCTCCAGTTCCTGCATGAACGTGTTGATGTCCTTAAACTGCCGGTATACGGACGCAAAGCGCACATAGGCGACTTCGTCGAGTTCCTTCAGACGCTGCATCACAAGCTCGCCGATGCGGGCTGTGGGGATTTCTTGCTCCAAAGTGTTAAACACCTCGCGCACCACGTCCTCCACCAGCTTGTCCTGCGTGGCGGCGGATATGGGCCGTTTCTGGCATGCGCGGCGTATGCCGGTCAATATTTTTGCGCTGTCGAAAGGTTCCCTCCGGCCATCCTTTTTGATGACCATAATGGGAAGTTCTTCGATTTTTTCATACGTGGTGAACCGTTTGCCGCAGGCCATACATTCCCGTCGGCGACGGATGGCGGAGCCGTCGTCGGTGGGGCGGCTGTCTATTACTTTACTCTCCAGGCAGGCGCAGTACCGGCATTTCATACGGGTTCCTCCGTGTGCATATTTTCAAGTTGAGTATAGCACAGGTTCCCCGCTGCCGTATACTCATTTTGCTATTCCTTGAGCGGCAGATCCACCAGTATTACGTCTTCCCCGATTTTTGTAATGCACTTGCAGGAGATCACCAGCTCCTCCTCACTGCGGATAATGCCAAAAAACCGGCACGGGCCCGGCAATACGATGGCGGTCAAGCGCAGGTCGTTACAATCGCAGATTTCCAGCTCGATATCGCATATGTGCCCCAACTTTGCGCCGTCGCAGATGTTGATGACTTCTTTGCATTTGAGGTCGCTAAATGACACGCAGTCGTCCTTCACAGCCGCACCCCCCTTCCCTGAACTATATGTGCAAGCGGGTCCAAAAAACACCGGCAAGAAAAAGGAAGCGAACTTTCGCAAATAAAAAGCCGCACGGCGGGATGCTCCGTCATCCCGCCAGCATAAAAACTGAGGGGCATCCATCTAAATCTGTCCAAACTGACGGCATGTACGTCAGTTTGGACACCTCGCAAAAGGGGCTTTGCCACTTTTGCGAAATAAAAAAACACCCGGCCAAAACCGGGTGCTATATGCGTGGATCGTGTTTACAACTGCGCTGTACGGCAATAGGGGAAGTTCAAATAACAGCTGAAAGAAAAACTCAATATTTACGCTTCCTTGCAGCTTCCGCTTTCTTTTTCCGCTTCACGCTGGGCTTTTCATAATGCTCACGCCTGCGAACCTCCGCCAAAACGCCGGAGCGGGCGCACTTGCGCTTAAACCGTTTGAGAGCACTCTCAAGAGACTCGTTTTCTCCAACACGGATTTCCATTTCATTTATCCCTCCCCTCTGATGCAACGTTACAGCCGTACAGTTGCAGTGCGTGCAGCGTGGCTGCGCAACACAAAACTATTATAAGGGAGTGCATTCATGAAGTCAACCGAAATATCAGGCGGTCAAATGCGATGAAATTCTCCAAAACGCCGCATTGCAGCATGAGCGGGGAAGCGCTTTGCCAAAGGGGAATTTTTGGGGGATTATCGGATTTTAAACAAAAAGTGCCCTCCGGCGGGGAAGTCCGGAGGGCGGCACTGGCGGTTGCTTCCAGTGTGTTGGGGGGTGTCATCAGTGAACTTTTTGGTGACAGGTACAGTGTACTTTGTTTTCATGAACCCCCCATGAACCGAACGTGAACTTTTCGTGTTTCCTTTTTCAACCTGCTGTGACGCCCGAAACAGGCGAAAATGGGCCGCTTTTTTGAATGATCTGGAATGGCCAGGATAAAAACATCTGGTCAAGATACCGTAGACCTGCGGCGGTGCGAAAAAGTTTTTCCCGTACCGAGCGGACGGTGGAAATATCGCATTCGCCCTCATGGAGATTTACAAGAAAGTCTGCTTCAACCAAAATTTGATAGTCGAGCCCGTCTATTCCGGTGTATGTATGGTGCCTGCCTATGAGGTAACAGACGCGTTCGATAACTGTTTCCTCAATTTCCAGCCCTTCGAGCAGTTCGCGCGCTGCGGGCGGGCCTTCCTGCTCCTGATAGGGGCCCGCGGCGCTCCCATACTTTTCTTCGCTTGGCTTGATGCCGATATCGTGCGTGACGGCGGCGATTTCGAGCACCCGCTGCACGTCCTCCGGCAGCCCTTCGCATTCGCCTATGCCCTTTGCCAGTGCGTAGACCTTTAAAAAATGATTGGTACGTAAGATATCCCCCGCGTAATAGCCGATCATGGCGTCGATCACTTTGCCCGTCATGCGTATTCCTCCCGGTTATGCGTATTGCAGCGTTTGCGTTCATCATAAACCCGAAGGCCCGCAAAGCGCAAGCCATGGCGCATGGCCGTGCCGCGCACATTATGCTTTACAAACGATATCGTATCGCATATACTTGCCAGAATATCTTTAAAGGGAGAGCGGTTCGACATGCGCAAGCGGGGCACGCTGATCTTACTGGGGCTGCGGTTCGGAATGCTTCTGCAGCTGAGCATCGGACCTGTATTCGTTCTCGTACTTCAGACCGCCGTTGGCGGAGGCTTTTTTGCGGCGGAAGGCGCGGTTCTGGGCGCAGTACTGATCGATGCGGTCTATATCATGGCGGGCATATTCGGGCTGGGCGCGCTCATCAGCCGAAGCGAGCGCGTACGCCGCGCGCTGCAGTTTATTGGCGCAGGGGTGCTCGTGCTTTTCGGGCTGTTTACGGTATTGGGCGCGGCAGGCGTTTGTGCCCTTCCCAAGCTGGCGCTGCCGGCGAACGCGGGCAGCGCGTTTCTAAAAGGCCTGCTGCTCACGTTGTCAAGCCCGCTTACCATCGTGTTCTGGGCGGGGGTGTTCGCGGCAAAAATGGGGGAGGAGCAAATGGGGCAAAACCAGGCGTTTTTGTTTGGTCTGGGCGCCGTATTCTCCACGCTGCTGTTTTTGACGCTGATTGCCTTGCTTGGCGGAACGCTCGGCGGGTTTGTAAGCGGCACGCTGATGAACGCGCTCAATGCCCTGGTGGGACTGCTATTGATAGGCTTTGGCGTCCGCACGGCATTGAAAAAGCCCGCGAAAGCGGTGAAAACAAACT
>JAFABA010000052.1 GCA_023426265.1 Bacillota bacterium | reverse complement strand
ACCAAGCACCAGTATGATTTTGACGTGGCCACCTGCGTGAGCTTTTTGCGCAAGTACGATCTCATGAAGGATTTCCGCATGAACGTGGAAGCGAACCATGCCACGCTGGCCGGGCATACCTTCCAGCATGAGCTGCGCATGGCCCGCGTGAACGGCGTGTTCGGCTCCATCGACGCCAACCAGGGCGATCTGTTGCTGGGTTGGGATACGGACCAGTTCCCGACAAACATATACGATACCACGCTGTGCATGTACGAGGTGCTTAAGGCCGGCGGCTTTACAAACGGCGGCCTGAACTTCGACGCCAAGGCCCGCCGCGCCAGCAACACGTTTGAGGATATTCTGCTTGCGTACATCGCGGGTATGGACGCGTTCGCGCTGGGCCTTAAAAAAGCCGCATCGCTCATTGAGGACGGCCGCATCGACGCATTTGTCGCCGACCGGTATTCTTCCTATAACGAAGGGGTGGGCCGCAGCATTGTGGAGGGGAAGGAATCGCTCACGTCGCTGTACAACTACGTGAAGGATATCGAGCGGTTCGATGTCCCGAGCGGCAGGCAGGAGCACTTGGAAGCCGTGCTGAACGATATTCTGTTCAGCTGATTTATTGCGCAACCATAGACGAAAAGAGGTAGCCATCTTCCTCTTTTTGTCAAAAAGGTGGAAACGTCGGAGGCTCCGCCTCCAAACCACCTCTTAGGGCCGTAACGGCCCTAAGAACCCATCCTCGGAGACGCCCTAAATGGGCGCTTCCGACGTAAAGAAATTACCTTTACTTCAAGAGGCAGCCATACAGGCTGCCTCTTTATTAGGATTGAATTTATTGATTTTGTTGTATGCAATATTTTTTGACCACGGGGTTCAGGATATACACCGCCGCGTACCACATGGTAGCAGGAAGAAACAGCAGCACCAACAGCATCGACGCGGGAAATAACAGCAATATACACAGCAAGCCGACAAGCCAGCAAAGCAGTATCAAAAGGTTCTGTTTAACCGCGATGACGCTTAATATCAGGGAATTTTTTATGATTTGCCTCAGGGTCAGTTCCACGGAGCCGATGAGTATCGCGGCATACATGCCGGACACAAGCAGGCAGAGAAACGCAAGCAGCATCGCGCCGAACAGCACATACGCCCAGGATAGTTGCAACGCCTGGAGAAAATAAAAATATACGGCATAGCCCAGTATGGCAAAAGGAATGAGATAGAGCAGCGAATGGAGCAGCGCTTTCTGAAAGCAGGAGCGAAAGGTTTCAAAGAAATCCGACCAGACATAGGCGAGCTTTTCTTCCGAATACCGGCGCAGCACGTTCGCCATGGCCACGGTGGCGGGGCCGATCGTCACAAGGGGGATACAGGCCGCCAGATAGAGCAGGTTCAGTGAAATGAGCTTCCAGAACCGCATTCCGTAAATCAGAAAGAACTTTACAAATCTGCTTTTTTCGGGCTCGCTGGGCGACACGCCCTTCCCTTCCTTGAAAAAATCGATCTGCATGCGTCCCCCCCTATTCCGCTCAGTCCTCAACGCGCGCGCAAGATTCCCGCGTGATCAGCTTGGTGGGTAATCGCAGCACCATGGGTTCGCCCACGTCCTCGCCTTCAATGAGCTTCACAAGCATATCCCCTGCGGTCTGCCCGATCAGGTGCCGATCCTGCCGGATGGTCGTGATGCCGGGAGTCTCGGAGATGGGAAGGTCGTCGAAGCCGATGATGGACATATCCTTGGGAATGCGGAACCCGCGCGATTGCAGGACCGTTTTTGCGGCGCAGGCCAGTTCGTCGTATCCTGCGAATATAGCGGTGGGCATATCGTCCCAGCACTGCTGCAGCAGCTCGGTGGACGCCTTGACTCCTTCGTCCTTCCTGAAAAATTCCGCCTCCACCACATACTTGGGGTTGTAGGGAATTCCCTTCTGGGAAAGGAAGCTGACATACGCTTCATACCGCTCCCGCCCGGCCAATCTCTTTTTGGGACCTGCGATATGCGCGATTTTCCTGTGGCCCAGGAAATAAAGATATTCGAGCGCCTGCATCGTGCCCGACCAATTATCGGAAATCACGCTGTGCCTGTTTGGGTAAATTTCTTCCACTGAAACGCAGGTATAGTCGCTGTCCAGCACGCACTGGATTTCATCCGTAAAGTGGGAGCCCGCGGCAATCAGCACGCCATCCACCCCGCGGTAACGGCAATGGTCCAGGTAGGAAACGTCGTCCTGCCCCAGGCGGTTGTTGACGAACACCACATCGTACCCGTGGCCCTGCACCTGCGTGATGGCGCTCTGCAAGATTCCGCTGAAATGCGGGTGGGCAATTCCGCTGCCGATATCCTCCGAAAACAGGAGACTGATCAACCAGGATTTTTTGGTGACCAAAGCGCGCGCGTTTGTGTTGGGCGTATAGTCCATGGCCTTGGCCGCCTTGAGCACGACCTCCCTGGTCTTGCTGCTTACGCCCACATAATTGTTGAATACTTTAGAAACCGTTGCAGCACTCAGACCAGTCTTTGCCGCAATATCATATATCGTTACCACTGTTATGCCCCTATCGCGTCAATTATCTGGTTCATTGTACCGCAAAAAAACCGGTTTCGCAATCACGCCCGGTATGTAAAAGAAAGAAAATCCGCGTACGCTGTCTTGTTGCACAGATCCACACAGCTCATCCCGACGAAAGCGCCGGTAAAACCGGTCGGCGTAGCGTATTCGTCTGAAAGTTTCGCTGCATCCAACCGGTACGGAATCTCGTGATACAGCTTTCCGTCCGACGAATAGGAGAACGTACCGTAGCGGCCGTTCATGGAAACTTTCAGAAACACCTCATCGCCTACGGGAATTTCCTTTTCGCCCAGCGGCATGGAGAACTCGAATTTATCAAATACCAGGATACCCAGCGTCTTGCAGCCGCGCTCTTCATCGTATGCCACGCGCAGAAAGTACTGGTTCTCTTCGTTGTAACGGTATAGTAGCCCCGCCATCTGCTGAAAATGATCGAACGGGAACCGGAGAGCGGCCGTGGCCTCAAAGCTGAAATCGCACTGGCGGCGCGCTAAAAGGTTTTGATCGTGCCTGGACGCGATGGACTCCCCGCCGTAGAGCCTGAGTGCTCCGTCCACAATCTCATATTTCGCCGGAGTGCGCAGGGACATGAAATCAAGCTGGAACGCTTTGGAGGAAAAATCGTAATCCACGGGCTTTTCCGGCTCCTTTTCGCCATAACCCTCGAATGTCTTGGGGGGGACCAGCGTGCCGTTTTTTAAATACGGCCAATCCTTTTTCCATACGACTTCGCTGATGGCGGTCTCGCGCCCCAGTGGGCAGGACATGGTCCGATCCACCGGCCGCCCGCACAAAAACGCCGTGAACCAGCGGCCGTCCGGCCCTTCGCAGATGCTTCCATGGCCCGTTTTTTGCAGGTATGCGCCCGGCGCGTTCTGCGTGCTGACCAAGTAACTATGCGGATGCTGCTCGTACGGACCCCAGATATTTTTAGAGCGGCAAACGGATTCGGCGTGCTCATAGGACGTGCCGCCCTCGGCGCAAAGGAGGTAATAGTAGCCGTTTTTCTTGTAAATATGCGGCCCTTCCACCAATCCGCGGGGGGTCCCGCGGAATATTTTACGGGTTTCGGAAATCGGCTTCCAGGTAAGCGGGTCGAGCTCGGTAAGCAGTATTCCCGCGAACTTGCCGTCGCCTATCTTGCGGTAGTCCCATTCCATGTTCACAAAGTATTTCCGCCCGTCCTCCTCATGGAAAAGCGAGGGGTCGAAGCCGGAACTGTTGACGTAAACGGGGTCGCTCCACGGGCCGGTCACGGCGGGGGCGGTGGTGATGTAATTGTGCGCATCCTTGAACGGGTCCCTCGCCCATACCTTGACGTCTGTATAGACAAGGTAGTATAGCCCGCCGCAATAGGTCAGGCAGGGCGCCCATACGCCGCCGGACTGCGGATTGCCGCGCATATCGAGCAACCTTTTCTCATTGAGCGGGTAAGCGACGGTCTCCCAATTGGCGAGATCACGGGAGGCGGAGATGGAAACGCCGGGAAAATATTCAAACGTCGAGTTCGCAACATAGAACGTGCCGTCCACGCAAATCATGCTGGGATCGGGATGAAAGCCGGTCAGTACTGGATTCTTAATCATCAAATCACCTTGCCGTTACTTAAATTCTTTATTCCTTGAGCGCGCCCATTGCCATGCCGTTGACGATGTATTTGGAGAATATCGCATATACGATGATGATCGGCACAATGGAGACCGCCAGCCCAAGGTAAATGCTTCCGTATTCCGTACGGTAGGTATCGCCGCGCAGCGTGGAAACCATCATGGGCAGCGTATAGAGCTTTGTTTTGGAAATCATGATGAACGGCGTGAACAGGCTGTTCCAGGAACCGACAAACGAGAAGATACCCAGCGTAAACGCGCCCGGAGCCGCTAAAGGCATCATGATCCGGTTGAATATGGAGAATTCCCCACAACCGTCGATGCGCGCGGCATAAATCAAATCCTTTACCACGACCGACTCAAGGTACTGTTTTGCAAAGAATATGGAGGTCGGCGCCGCGATGGACGGCAAAATCAACGGGATATACGAGTTTGTAAGCTTCAGGGCGGACATGTACTGGAAATACCCGATGATGGAAGCCTGCAGCGGGATGAGCACCAGTATCAGGATAAAGTTATACATGGAGCGTTTGAGTTTGAAATTGTAAACTTCCAGCCCATAGGCGGCCAGCATGCTGAAATATACCGTAAGCACCGTAGTGGACACCGCGATAAACAAGCTGTTCCAAAAGCCCTGCAGCAGGTTCAGTCCCCGGTTGGCAAGATTGTCCCAGTTGATTATGGTGTTTTTGCCGGGCAGTATGCTCAGGCCCTGTTGAATTTCCGGCGTGGAGCGGGTGGCGTTTATGATCAGGATATAGAGCGGAACAATGCAGATGAGCGTGATAACGACAAGCAATATATAGATAAGGACGCGCATCAGCTTGGTTTTTGAGGTATAGCTCATTTTGACGTCTCCCTTCTGCCCCTGCGCAGCTGTTTTCTTTCCTTAGCCGCGTCTTTATCCCGCAGAGCATAGAATATTCCTAAAGCCACGATGCTCGTGATTACAAATATCATTACGCCGACGGAGGCAGCCGAGCCGATTAAGCCTTTCGGGCTGTTGAGCTTCATATACATGAGCACGTTCATCGTCATGACCGACCCGTTTGGCGCGCCGCGCCCGCCCGATATCATGTAGGGGATATCCCACATCTGCATGCCGCCCACCAGCGACGTCACCAGCGTGTAGATGAGCACGGGCTTCAACAGCGGGAGCGTGATATGCCGGAACATCTGGGAGCTTGACGCGCCGTCCACCATCGCGGATTCATAAAGCGAAGGCGAAACAGAGGTCATGCCCGCCATGAGTATGATGATGGTCGAGCCGAACCACATCCACCATTGAATGAATATGACGATGCCGCGGGTGGCTGTTTCATTCAGGAAGAAATCGAACGCTTCAGGCATGATGCCGGATCTGACCAATATCTGATTGACCGGCCCATAGAAGGAGAAAAAGTTAAAATAGAGCACCGCGATGACCGCGGGCATCAGCAAATTGGGCAGGTAGAACAGCGCCCGCCAAAACCCGACGCCGCGTATGCGCAGCCTGAGGTTGGTAAACCAGACGGACAGCAGCATGGCGATACCCAGCTGCGGGATGAAGTTCAATAGCCAGATCATCCATGTATTGCCGAGGGCTTTTAAAAAAAACGCATCTGCAAACAGCGCTTTGAAATTTTCAAACCCAATAAATTGTCCCGAACTTCTGACCATAAGCATTTTATCGGTCAAGCTCAAATAAAACGTGTTGAGCAGCGGATACAATCCGAATACCAGAAAACCCAATATAAACGGGGTTAAAAAAATATAACCGTAATGGTTTTTTTCTATTCCCAATACCTTTTTGGCGGGGGCGGAAGGTGCGAGATTTGTTGCGGCCAAGCGAATACCTCCTCTTTTTCATCAAAGTCGTAAGGCCTTAGCGGCGTGCGTTTTTCCGGCCGACAATGACGTTGTTCATCCATCCGCAGAAGGCCCGTTCTTTACGAATATCGCACTTTATACGAATATCGTAATTTATTGGGAAAGCCTGCGGCACAGCGCCGCTATGCCGCAGACTTCCTTAGGAGGACGAACCGTTGCGTAAGCCCTATACCTTATTCAACGACGAGATCCGGCAATACGTTCTTGACGGCATCTTTGAACGCTTGCATGGCCTCTTCCTTGGTCAGGTTACCGGCCGCATAGTTGGTGAGCACATCAACCAGAGCGCGGTCCACCGCGTCGTCAATCCCCTGCATCAGCTTCGCGCTCACAGCGGGCGCGGCTTCCGCAAAGCCCTTGTAGGAGTTCTGGCCGTTGAGGAACTTGCTGGTTTCGGAGTTGTCAAACTGCGGGAGGATCTCCTCAACAACCTTCTGGCTGGATACGAAGTCGCCCGGAGCCTGGGAAAGCTCATCGCCAACGGTGGGATCGATGGCCTTGAGGTACTCGTTCGTGTAGGTGCCCAATGCCCAGTTCTTGAGGGTCTCTTCATTGAGCGCTACGAACTTGACGAATTCTTTCGCGAGTTCAGGGTTCGCGGCGTCCTTCATGGCGCCGACCCAGGTGCCGCCCCACTGATAGGGCATGGGGCCGGTGATGCAGGCCCAGTCGCCCGAGGTGTCCTTACCGGTGGTCACGCCATCCGCTTCCCTGGGCGTGGCATTGGGCGCAAGCACATACGGGAGACCCCAGGTGGGGAGGAAGTAGCAGAACACCTGCTTCGCGTTGCCGTTCGCATCGACGAGCGAGTCGTTCATGCCGGCGAACCAGCCTTCCTGCCACTGCACGGCCTGGGCTTCATAACCGTTCTGGCGGAAGGTCTTCGCAACTTCGAAGAGGTCTTCGATGCTCGGGTCGATTATGAACTTGCCGTCCACGTCCCAGGGCTGCTGCCTGTTGGGATAATAGATCTTGGCGAAGTCCATGGGCGAGCAAACCATATAGGTGTTGCCGGCGGACTTGTCATGGACGACCTTGGCGGCTTCCGTGAACTTGGTCATATCGGCAAGTATGGTCTGCATCTGAGCGGGCTCGTCGGTGCCGAAGTATTCCTTGGCGAGGCTGCGGCGATAGAACAGCGCGCCCGGCGTAGCCTGATAGGAGAAAGCCTTTGTCACACCGTCAAACGTGCCGACGTCGATGGTGGACTGGTAGGTGCCCATCTCCTTCGCGGTCGGCAGCAGGTCGTTGAGGTCCATCAAAAAGTCGCTTTCCACATAGGACTTCACGAAAGAAGCTTCCAGCGCGATGGCGTCGGGCACTTCACCGCTGGTGATGGCGGCCTGGATCTTGGTCTGGAACTCGCCGTTGGTCATGGGAACCATGACATATTCCACTTCAACGCCGGGGTTCTTTTCCTTGAACGCGGTCGCGAACGTTTTTAATTCGTTGGTAAACGACCAGATGACAAGTTTGCCGGTGAGCGGCGCCTCTTCCGCGGGGGCTGCGGGAGCATTGGGCGCGGGCGCCGCAGGTGATTCGGGCGTGGTGCTTTCCGCGGGAGCCGTCGGCGTGCAGCCGGTCAGCAGCCCAAAGAGCATAAGGCAGGCCATTAAAACTGCAATGATCTTCTTCATGACTGTTCCTTCCTTTTCTATTTTGTTGAGGGATCGGGATACCTGGCCTTTGAGATTTGGAGATGCCAAACAGGGTATATGAGGTTTGGTTCATCGACCAAATTGTTTGTACCGCTTTGTACGAAACTTTGTTTCCGTCGGATAAAAGAATCGCGTACGGAACGAATTTTTTAGCTCTTATTATACGGAAAAATAGTGAATAATTAAATCTTTTTAGAAATCGATTTCCTTCTATGCATGCATTATATCATCACCCCAATTAGGAGTGCAAGTGCTTTTTTGAAATTTCTCTTTTTCTCGATCGATCCCAGTTCGGATTCGCCCATCTGTCTGGGGGTTCTCTTTATGCCGCACAGAGCTGTTTAAAGTTCGCAATCACATCTTCGCGAAATCGATTTCGTATATCGCCATGATATAATCTCTCATTTGACTTCCCCCGCAGTATACCGAAAGCGTCATATCGCTATTTCAATCAATATTCCTTTCCGGGAAACCGATATAACGAAATGCATTTCATACAATTTGTGGGCCGCATTGAATTGCGAGCCCACAGGTGGTAGAATATGGTTAAGCCTTTCTAACTATAACAGCAAACAGTAAGCGGAGGATCGATTGGGCGACAGCAAAAAACAGGCCGCGGCGGTATTCCTGCACGGGTTCCTGGGCGGGCCGCAGCAATTTGATTTTCTTGTGCCCATGGCAGAACTTTGCGGGTTTGATTCCTATGCCCTGTTGCTGCCGGGACATGGCGGCGATTACCGAGCATTTTTAAGGAGCGGCCGGGCCGCTTGGGAAACGTACGTACAGGCGGAGCTTGACGCCTTACGGAAACAATACGAAAAAATACTGCTTGTGACCCATTCCATGGGCGGGCTGCTGAGCATACGTGCGGCGCTTGCGGACGCGCGCAGCATCTGCGGCATATTCGCTATCGCTCTGCCTTTGAATCTGCGCGTTTCGAAAAAAGGCATGCAGACCAACTGGAAACATATTACGGGCCTGGGCAAACAGGATGATTATACCCGGGCAGCCCGAAGCTTCGGCAGCGTCACGGGCATTACCCTATGGAACGCGCCGCTGATGCTGCCCCGCGCACTGGATCTTGTAAAGCTTAGCGCAGCAGCCAGACGCGGGTTGGGCAATTTGGACGTCCCCTTGACCATTCTCCATTCAGAGCAGGATGAATGGGTTGGCGCGCGCTCCGTACAAGCGGCAAAAAGCCGCGCGCGCACCCCGCCTTCTATATTGATTTTGTCAGAATCCGGCCATTTTTTCTATACCGAGGCGGATAAACGAAAGATATCCGATCACTTTGCCGCCTTTGCTTCCGCCTGTTTGGAGCGGGAATAAATACGCCCAGTCCCCTGTTTCTCGCCCGGGGAAAGTGCTATGATGTTGGAAAATATACGCAGGGGGTCTGTTATGGAACACGCGGCTAAAATACCCGCCATCGAACTGAACGAGGTAGTGCTGGATTGCAAAGACGTCGCTTTGCTTTGTGATTTTTATTCAAGATTGCTCGGATGGGAGAACACATACCGCGAAAACGAGTGGGCGGCGATCTCCTCCCCTTCCGTCGGGGTAAAAATCGCGTTTCAGGAAAACGAGCTCTATGTTCCCCCGGTGTGGCCGGAAACGCCGGAAAAACAGCAGCAGATGACGCACCTAGATTTCGGCGCGGAGGATATGGAACTTGCCGTTGCCCACGCGGTCTCCTGTGGCGCTATAAAGGCGCCTACGCAGTATTCCGACCAATGGACCGTGCTGTTTGACCCGGAAGGACATCCATTTTGCATCCTAAATCATCTATAAAAAATATGCGCTAAAACACCGAGCCGCCCTCTGATGAGGAGGTGGCATGGCGAGCCATGGGCCCTCCGGCGGGGCACGCCTACGGGCACTAGGCCTGCGGGCCGTCGCGGAGGAGAGAAAAGCCATGTGTTCTGTTGTTTTCTCTCCCTCAGTCGGCTTCAACCAACAGCTCCCTCATCAGAGGGAGCCGAATAATGTTTCCTGCTACGTCAGCAAAAAACGCGGGGGCATCGCACTTTTCTTAGTGCAACGCCCCCACGTATTTGTCCGATGTCGTTCGCTTTAGTCTTCTATTCGGAATTGTCCCGTCACCTTGGCGCTCACGGTCCGGCCGTTTCCAATATCGCAGGAGACGTCCTTCACCAGTCGGTAGGTCCCTTCCTCCAGTTCAGAGAACAGGTCAAGCGAGAGCGCAACCTCCTGGGTTTTGCCCGGTTCGAGCATGTATGCGATGGCGATCCATGCGACGTCCCCGTTAAACGGGACGTCCTTCCATACGCCATCCTTCTTTTGCTGGAGGTAGGACGCTTCTCCAAACGTCAGGGTATAATCCGTTCCGTTCTGCAGCAGGCCTTTTACCTGCGCGCTATTGGGGGAATACGTGCTTTGCTTCATGGTCAGCTTCAAACCGGACAAATCCGGCGTGCCGCGGTCCTTGAGGATAAATTCCGCCGTTACCTGTTCCTTTTCACCCTTTTCGGTATATACATCCTTCACCAGGCGGTAGTTGCCGGGCTGAAGGGAAGTAAACAGGTCCAAAGACAGCGAAACTTCCTTTGATTCTCCCGGGTTCAGGATATAGGCGATCTCAATCCATGCAACGCCCTCTTTGAAGGGCACGGTCTTCCATGCCCCGCCGCTCTTTACCTGGAGATAGGACGCTTCGCCAAACGTATAGACTTGCTTGGTGCCGTTTTTGAGCGTGGCTTTTACTTCCGCGCTGTCCGTATAGTACGTACCCTGCTTCATGGCAAGCGTCATTTTACCCGGCTTGGGCGTGGGCGTGGGCGCTTTTGTAGGTTTCGGCGTGGGCGCCTTCGTAGGTTTGGGGGTGGGCGCCTTGGTCGGCGCCGGGGTTTCTGTGGGTGCGGGCGTCGGCGTTTGTGTCGGCGCGGGCGTGGGTGTCGCCGTCGGCGCAGGCGTGGGGGTCTCTACGGTGGGAGCCGGCGTCTCGGGGACGGGCGGCACAACGATCTGCGTCTGGCAGGCCGATATCAAAAGCATGACGGCGAGCGCCATTACTAAAAACAGGTGCCTCCTCATATGGCATCCTCCTTTATCTGTTTCTTATCCATAAAACGCATGAGCCGTCCTCCCGGTTCCCGGGAAAAGCCATAATTTTCTGGTAAGCGAAAGACGCTTTTCGCCTTGATGCTTTGCCATATGCCGCTTCATATATCAGCATCAAGGTCCCCATTCAGCAAAAATAAATCCCCGGCATTGCCTGGGTATGGACAATAAAAAGCAGCTTGGTATACCAAGCTGCTTTTTGTAGATCAACCGTTAATGGATATTGTTCTGCCTAACGGCGGCAATATGACACGCATTTATCAAATTAAGTATTTTGTTGCATTTGTTGTATTTCAAAAGCAAACGACATCTTATGTTATATTTCGACATATATTATTGTAACATTACTCAGATATGGTTGATTATGGTATTCAATAATCTTATTGCAAACGGATTTGTATGCGTCCTCAAGTTATGTTTGAACGATGCGCAATTATAAATTTCGGCTAAAGCGCGTCATTGCCGCTTGATTATGCGGGGACTCATTCTAAATTTGGATCTGAACATTTATCAATTATCATGCCCTCTTCGCAGAAAAATTAAATTAAAGACCAACGCCTGATTTTGCAAAATATTTAAAGAAAAAGTAGCATGCCTATTCAAATAAAATTATACTTTCAAATCTGAATATCACGTGAATTTATAAAATATCTCACGTTTTCTTTAGTATCGAATGCAACAAAATACTTAATTTGTTGCATTATATAATTTCATTTATAGGTATACTGATATGCTAGGCAAGCTCAGAAGGCTGTTCGCGCGCGTCAGGCATACTACGGCTCGTATCCATTCGCATGAAATTTTACATAGGAGGTCTATATGGGAGTCACACAGGAGGTTCTGCACGGGGAATGGGAGGACACCCAGCAGGGAAGGTATTTGACATTCCTTGTGGACGGCGAGGCGCTGGGGGTGGAAATCGGGTATGTTAAAGAGATTATCGGCATACAGCCCATCGCGCGCCTGCCGGATACACCCGCGTACGTGAAGGGCGTTATCAACCTAAGAGGAAAGATCATTCCCGTCATCGACATGCGGTTGAAATTCCATAAGCAACCGGAGGAATATACGGACCGTACCTGCGTGATCGTTGTGGATACGGCGGCGCGCATTGCCGGGCTGATTGTGGACCAGGTGACCGAGGTGCTGCGCATTGAACGGGACGATATCGTACCTCCGCCCGAAGAAAGCGCAGCATCGGGCGGCTACGTTGAGGGAATTGGCAAGGCGGACGGACAAGTCAAGCTGCTGCTGGATATTGAAAAGCTGCTTACACGGGAATCCATATAAGTTTACCATCTAAATTTTTATAATGAGGAACTATTATGAAGAATTTGTCAATCTCTAAGAAGCTGATCATCACGTTTGTCATCGTTATCGCTTTGTTTGTTGGCACGCTCATCGCCGTATTGCTCAGCATGCAGTCCATCTCAGACAATTTTACGACTTTTCACGAAAATTCGTATACCGCCTCTAATGAGACGATGAGTATCCGCCGCAGCTTGCAGGAACTTGAAAAACAAATGCTGAATATGATGGTTGCGGATACGGCGGGCCAGGCCGACGCCTACTCCGAAAGCATTACATCTGTAGTGGAGGAATTTACCGCCACCATCGACTCGCTGGAAACAGTGTTGCTGGAAGATGCGGATAAGCTGGAAAATTTAAAGGCTACAGTGGCGGAAGGCAAACCCATCCGGGAGCAGATCGTTGAACTCGTTTATGCAAACAAAAAAGATCAGGCGCTGGATTTGTACCAAGAGCAATATGCGCCCATTGCACAGCAGGCGCGGGATATTGCAGCCGAGATCGGGGAAGGCGTAGCCACACGGGCAAATACCTTCTATTCTCAGAGCATGGCCGCCAAGAACAGCTCCTTTGTTATCACAATCGCGGTTTGCGCCGTAGCCATCGTGGTAGCCGTTGTATTATGTGTGTACATTGTGCGCAGTATTACAAAGCCCATCCTGGAAATCGAAGGAGCAGCCAAACAGCTCGCAGCCGGGAACCTTTCCGCCTCTATCGCCTACCAGTCCCGCGACGAGCTTGGCTCACTTGCAAATAGCACCCGCGCCCTCATCGAGAACCTGCGCACCTATATCGGCAACATTTCGGACGTATTAGGAGCAATTGCGGAAGGCGATATGACGGTTGACGTCGCCATAGACTATGCGGGCGATTTCGCGCCCATCAAAGCCTCCCTCCAGCGCATCCTCGCCTCCCTCAACGGCGCCCTCACGCAGATCAGCCAATCCTCCGAGCAGGTGGCGAGCGGCTCCAACCAGGTGGCAAGCGGCGCG
>JAFABA010000004.1 GCA_023426265.1 Bacillota bacterium | reverse complement strand
ACCCGCAGCCGCTTCATGATCTCCTCTTTGACCTCGCGCTTACGCTCAATCAGGAACAGAATGAGTCCGATTGCAAACGCCGGGATGATGACGAACCAGGACCATTGGGGCTGCACCTGCATGCTGTTGTAAAGATCCAGCAGGCACTCTAAGCCCATCACGCCCACGCCGGCCGCCATAATCGCCACGCCGACGCGCTGCCAGCCCCGCACGAAGGACGTGCGCCACAGCAGCACCACAACGAGCGCGAGAAAGCCGTAGAGCAGCACCTGGGGCATAGCAAGGCGGGTATACCAATCCGAGGTCGGGTCCTGCTGGTTGATGATGTTCAAAAACAGCAGCAGCGCGCAGACGTCGAGCGCCACGATCACCACGGGATGCAGCCGCGGATGCAGGAAGGGAAATATCGCAATCACCCACAACAGCGCGAGGCTTGTCACCACATAGACGGACCAGGTAAAAGTGTCGTCATATACGAGGTTGGCCATGACGCAGATGACCGCCGCCAGCGCAAGCACCACGCTGATGATGATGGCCGTGTAGCGGCGCTCCACCTGATCCTGTATGGTTGCGATCCGCGCGCTGTACGGGCGGGGCACGGAAGGATCAAACGGCTCCTTGGGGTTCTTGGCCTCCACGCCGCAAAGCGGGCAATTCTGTAGGCTTTTTTCAAGTTCCACGCCGCAATTGACGCAATATGACATAGATGTTCTCCTTTCCTGAGGATTAGAGTATGAAGAAGGACGTTGAGGGCCCTGCCTGACGGACCCACAGTTTGCAATGGTCTTGCAAGCCCTAGTAGGCTTGCACTCCCTTGCGCACTGAGCCTCCGCTTCGTTTGCTCCGCCACTGGCGGCGCTCAGCTTCAGCTCCCGAACACCCGCTTAGGGCCGTAAACAATGGTACCCGGGGTTCTGAAACCGATTCGCAGGATCGGTTTCTGTCCTACGGCGACGGCCCGCAGGCCTAGTGCCGAGGCGTATCCCGCCGAAGGCCACCGAACCCGCTTTCCTTTGGAAAGCCCCTAAGAACCCATTCCTGAAATCCTGCTATCTTTAAGGGTGGTTGGTCTCCACCAGTACATGCAGCCCCATTTGGACGAGGGCGCGGAAGAATGTACGCTCCACATGCGGCTCCGTAACGGTGCGGGTAAATGAGATGCAAAGCGTATCATTAAAGCTTGCGATGCCGCACTCCACCGCATTGTGCCGCGCGGTGCACAGCACAAACATGAAATGATCGATATAGGGTTCCAGGCCCTTGGGAACATAGACGCTTCCCATATTGGATATAACGGAGGAAAACAGCTTTTCGCCGGTCATTTCATAGACAAGCCGTATGCTCATTTTTTTTAAGAACAGAGGCACCACGCGCAGCACAGGGTTGCGCTCATCCCCCACGTTTTTGGAAATGCGCGCGTTGAGATTTTTCTCAGTGAACATGTAACGGAAATAATGGTGGACCTGCTCGAGAATCTCTTCAAATGAAAAGTCGCCCAGGTTGGGATCGATACCCGGATTGAGATATTGGGAAAAGTTCCGTAACGTGCGGGTGGGGTAGTATTTTCTTAAATTGACGGGCACGCTGACCTTGACGGGCCTCAGGCGGCTCGGATGCCCCGCAAGCTGCATGCTGTAGAGCACATGGATGAGCGTTGCCGTCAGATATTCCGTAAGCGAGACATGGTGGCGGCGGGCAAGCTCCAGAGCGGCGGCGACACTCAATTTTCCGGTGGTGATATACCGGACGCCGTTAATGAGCGGGGTGCCGGTTGGGTGGTAGGCCTGCGGCTCATGGCGCGTGGGGCGCGCGCCCATGCGGGAAAAGCGTGAGAACCCATCCTCCACTTCCTCATGATGGGGCGGTTCGTCAAGCGAAAGCACACCGCATTCGGGCAAAACCTCCGCCCCCAGCTGGCGCGCATATTCGCTGAGCAGGGTCTTAAAAAATGTCAGGCCAGCGCCGCCGTCGCAGATAACATGCGCGATTTCGCAGGAGATACGGTTGTTGTGCACCTTGACGCGGAAGGGCAGCTCATTCCGGACAAGCGGCGGGCAGGGATAGAGCGTATCCTCCTCTACCATTGCGCGCTTATGAAGCTGCTCCAAGAAATACCAGAATATGCCGCGCCTCACCCGTACAAAAAAGCCTGGAAAGCGGGGCTGCAACCGGTCCAGAGCACGCTGGAGCGCCTCACGGTCCACCTCGCCCTTCATCACGGCCGTAAAGCGGAACATGGACGTATAGCCCTTGTTGGCGATGACGGGGTAAATATTGGCCGCGTTGTCGAGCGGGTACCAGCTGCGCCTCTGCACGGCTACATCCTCCCGGCCGATTTTGACGAGATGCGGGCAAGTATAAATTCGGCGATTCCCGCTATGGCAGCGTGGCTTTCGGGCGTATCGAACACCTGGAATACATGCCACATGCCCTCCCATTCGGAAAGCTGCACCTCCACTTTATCCCGTTCCATTGCGGCATGGAGCTTCCTCGAATCGCCAAGCAGCACCTCATGCGTGCCCACATGAATGAGCGTGGGCGGAAAGCCCGTAAAATCCGCAAATACGGGGGAGATAAAGGGGTCCATCAGATTTTTTCCGTAGGCATAATACATGACGGCGCGTAAAAGCTTTCTGCGTTCCAGCAGCGGATCGACCGATTTGTTTTCAATATAGCTTTCATCCGAAAGCGTCAGGTCTACCCAGGGGGAGAGCGCCACGATGGCCGCGGGTAACTTAAGCCCTTCCTCCCGCGCCTTTAAAGCCGTGGCCATTTCCAGCCCGCCGCCCGCGGAATCTCCCACAAACGCGATGCGCTCGGGGGAAAGCCCCAGGGACAGCACGTAGCGGTACACCGTCATGGCGTCCTCCAAAGCGGCGGGGTACGGGTCCTCGGGCGCTAAGCGGTATTCAAAGGACAGCACGTTGCGCCCGGTGGCCTGTGCAAAATCCACCGCCAGCGGGCGGGTGCTTGCGATGCTGCCCGCCATGTACGCCCCGCCGTGGAAATAGAGGATCGCCTCGTCCTCCGGCGCGCCGAGCGTGTGGAACCATTCGGCGAATACGCCATTTACGCAGTCGTTGGCGACCACCATATTTTCCGGCAGCGCGCGCGTATCGGCCTCGGCCAGGATATCCTGCCCGATGCGCTCCATTTCCAGGCTGAGGTTGTTCAAAAGCGGGCGAAAGCCGCGTATGGCCGCCTGCAAGATGTTGCTGACCCGGCTAGGCATATACGGCTCCTTTCGACGGAAATGAATGAATAATGGATCATTAATAATTATCCATTATTCATTGCGCAAATGCTTAGCTTTGCGCTAAAAACGCATTAATAAACGAGTCCAGATCGCCGTCCATCACGGCCTGGATATTGCCGTTTTCCACGCCCGTGCGGTGGTCCTTGACGAGCGTGTAGGGTTGGAACACATACGAGCGAATCTGGCTGCCCCACTCGATTTTCTTCATATCGCCCTTGATCTGGGCCATCTGCTCCATGCGCTCGCGCTCCTGAAGTTCCAATAGCTTGCCTTTGAGCATGCGCATGGCGGTTTCCTTATTCTGAAGCTGGCTGCGCTCGTTCTGGCACTGCACCACAATATTGGTGGGCAGGTGCGTGATGCGAATGGCGGAGGACGTCTTGTTGACGTGCTGCCCGCCCGCACCGCTGGAACGGTAGGTGTCGATGCGCAGATCGTCCAGATCGATCTCGATATCGTTTTCGTCGTCGTCGAATATCGGCGCGACATCCAGCGAGGCAAACGATGTATGCCGCCTGCCCGAAGAATCGAACGGGGAAATGCGCACCAGCCGGTGCACACCCTTTTCCGCCTTCAAATAGCCGTAGGCGCTGTCTCCCATGACTTCGAACGTAACGGATTTGATGCCCGCCTCGTCGCCGTCTAAAAGATCCAGTTCCCGCACCGCCCAGCCGCGCACCGCGCAGAAGCGCGTATACATGCGGTAGAGCATCTGCACCCAGTCCTGCGCTTCCGTTCCGCCCGCCCCCGCGTGCAGGGAGAGTACGGCGTTGGAACTGTCGTATTCGCCTTTCAACAACGTCGAAAGCCGCAGCTCTTCCACGTTACGGCGGAATACTTCGTATTCGCGGACAAGCTCCTCTTCCAGGGAAGCGTCCTGTGTTTCCTCGATCATTTCCACCAGCGTCTCAAGATCATCCGCAGCGGATTTGAGCTTTTCATACTTGCCGATCTTGTTCTGTACGGCCTTTACGCGCTGGTTGACCTTGTTGGCGCTCTCCACATCGTCCCAGAAACCGGGCGCCGCCATCTGATCCTCCAGCTTTTGCTGCTCGCTCTTCAACCCCGCGAGGTCAAAGAGAGTCACCTGCCTCTTTGAGCGTTTGGGCGGACACAGCGATCTGCTGCTTGTACTCGTCCAGTAAAATCAAAGTCTTCACATCCTTTTATAGAGTACGCTTCTTTTCTTTCTACGAAAGAAAAGAAGCAAAAGAAAGCGATATAAGAAAGGAGATTCTTAAGGGCCGTAACGGCCCTTAAGCGGGGGGACTGGGGGTGGAACCCCTAGAAATATATTGTCTGAAGGATTACCCTACAATATTTATGCGCTTTTTCCACAGCAATTCTTATACTT
The DNA here is from genome assembly GCA_023426265.1 of Bacillota bacterium. Lineage (GTDB taxonomy): Bacteria > Bacillota > Clostridia > Christensenellales > CAG-138 > JAEYLA01. Next base: position 21,413 of record JAFABA010000004.1, on the reverse strand, counting down.
CTTGCCGCTGCCGCACGGGCAGGGATCGTTGCGGCCAACCGTCCTGCCTTTTTTGGCGGGCTTGTTGCCGTCCGGGGAGGCGGTTTCAATGGGCACGGCAAGCTGCTCGCGCTTTACCACCTGGGGCTGGAGCTGCGCGCCAAGCAGGAAGCGGATGGTTTCCTGCCTGATCTCCGCGATCATGGCGTCAAACATCTCAAAGCCTTCCTCCGTGTAGGCGGCAACAGGCTCCTTCTGGCCATAGGCTCGAAGCCCTATGCCCTGGCGGAGCTGATCCATGGCGTCGATATGGTCCATCCAGTGGCTGTCCACGGCGCGCAGCAACGCGACGCGCTCCACCTCGCGCATATCCACGCCCGCGGCGGAAATCTCTTCTTCCTTCTTGCCGTAGAGCTCGTTGACAAATTCCGTAATGCGCTCCGTCACGGCCTTTGCGTTGAGTTTTTCCGCTTCGTTGGGCGCAAACAGCATGCGGCGGGGCACGCGGCACAGATCGCAGATTTCATGCGAAAGGCCGGTCAGGTTCCACTCTTCCGGATATTCGGCGCCGGGGCAGAAGGAGGAAACATAGCCTTCCACCACGCCGGAGAGCATTTCAATCAGGGACTGGTGGATATCCTCGCCCATCAGCACCCGGCGGCGCTGGCCGTAGATGATCTCGCGCTGCTTGTTCATAACGTCGTCATACTGCAGCACGTTTTTGCGGATTTCAAAGTTGTGCATTTCGACGCGCTTCTGCGCGGACTCGATCTGCTTGGTAATCATGCCCATCTCGATGGGTACGTCGTCGTCCGGAGAAACCCGCTCCAGCATGCTCTTGACGCGGTCCGCGCCGAAGCGGCGCATCAACTCGTCTTCCAAAGAAACATAGAAGCGCGTGCTGCCCGGGTCACCCTGGCGGCCGCTTCGGCCGCGCAGCTGGTTGTCGATACGGCGGCTTTCATGCCGCTCGGTGCCAATGATATGCAGGCCGCCTAAAGCGACGACCTTGTCGTGCTCGGCGTCGGTTTCGGCCTTATACTTTTTATAGAGAGCGCTATAGGTTTCCCGGGCAGATAGGATTTCTTCGTCCTCGGTTTCGGCGTGGCCGGTGGCTTCCTCAATCAACCATTCCTCCATGCCGTCCCGCTTCAATTGCTCGCGGGCCATGAAATCCGGGTTGCCGCCCAAAAGAATATCCGTACCGCGGCCGGCCATGTTGGTGGCGATTGTCACGCGGTTTAGTTTACCGGCCTGGGCCACGATTTCCGCTTCCTTGGCGTGGAACTTGGCGTTCAACACCACATGCGGGACGCCCCTGCGCTCCAATAAACCGCTCAAATATTCGCTGCGTTCCACCGAGATGGTGCCGACAAGGATCGGCTGGCCGGTTTTGTACATGCTTTCGATTTCGGCTACCACGGCGCGGAATTTGCCCGCCTCCGTGGTGTATACGACATCGTTGTTGTCCTTGCGGATCATATCGCGGTTGGTGGGGATCTCCACGACGTCCAGGTTGTAGATGGCGGTAAATTCCGTCTCCTCGGTCTTGGCGGTACCCGTCATGCCCGCGAGCTTTTGGTACATACGGAAATAGTTCTGGAAGGTGATGGTGGCGAGCGTCTTATTCTCCCGCTCCACCTTCACGCCTTCCTTGGCTTCGAGCGCCTGGTGCAGGCCTTCGCTGTAACGGCGGCCCAGCATGAGACGGCCGGTGAATTCGTCCACGATGATGACCTGGCCGTCCTGCACCACGTAATCCACATCGCGCTGGAAGATCGCGTGCGCCTTTAACGCCTGCAGGATATGGTGGTTGATCTCAGTGTTTTCCGTATCCGCAAGGCTTTCCACGTTGAAGAATTTTTCCGCCTTGGTGATGCCCTCCTGGGTAAGCTGCACCGTCTTCTGCTTGACGTCCACCATGTAGTCGCCGCCTTCGGGCTGTTCCTCCATGAGCATCTCGCTGCGGGTCTGCTTGGCGATATCCGGCCCACGCTCCAGCTTTAACACAAAGCGGTCCGCCTTTTCATACATGTCCGTCGTCTTTTCGCCGTGCCCGGAAATGATGAGCGGGGTGCGCGCCTCGTCGATCAATATGCTGTCAACCTCGTCCACGATGGCGTAGGTCAGCTCCCGCTGTACCATCTGCTCGCGGTAGACCACCATGTTATCCCTGAGGTAGTCAAACCCCAGCTCGTTGTTGGTGCCGTAGGTGATGTCGCAGTTGTAGGCGGCGCGGCGCTCGTCGTTGTCCATATCGTGAACGATGACGCCGACGGTCAAGCCTAAAAAGCGGTGGATTTTGCCCATCCACTGCGCGTCGCGCTTGGCCAGATAATCGTTGACGGTGACGATGTGCACGCCCTGGCCGGTAAGGGCGTTGAGGTAGGAAGGAAGCGTTGCGACAAGCGTCTTGCCTTCGCCCGTCTTCATTTCCGCGATACGGCCCTGATGCAGTACGATGCCGCCGACCATCTGCACATCGAAATGCCGCATGCCCACGGTGCGGACCGCCGCCTCACGTACGGCGGCGAACGCTTCCGGCAGCAGGCTGTCGAGCGTTTCGTCCTTTGTGAGACGTTCCTTGAACTCCGCGGTCTTGGCGCGCAATTGCGCGTCCGTCAAGGCCTGCATGGCGGGTTCGAGAAGATTAATCTGGTCCACGATGGGCCTCAGCTTTTTTAGCTTTGCTTCCGGCGTAGTGCCCAGAAGTTTATCAAAGAATCCCATATCCGATCGCAGCGGCGCAAAAGCACGCTACCCTCCCATTATTCATTCCACCCCATTATAGCATGTACCATAGGCAGGTACAACGCGCATACCCCGGCCCAAACTTGAACTTTACTTGAACAAGCTGCGGCAATAAATGTTTTTGCTCATGTCCAGCCCGCCCGGACATGATTTTTTTGGTATAATGGGTAAGGCAAGGAGCATTGAACGCCTGCGGGCTCGACTCCCCTTGCCTTAAAAAAGACACGGCTTATGCCGCATGAAGCGGAGGCATCCCCATGGTTGATTTAGAAAATGTCCGGTCCCAGTTCGGCGGCGCGATCACCGAGCTTGCCCAAAAACTGCACAGCCGCCCGGAATTGGCGCTGCAGGAGTACGAAACCACAAAGCTGATCTGCGCGGTGCTGGATGATTTGGGAATTGAGCGTGTCGGGCTCGGGCTTACAACCGGCGCCGTGGGCAGATTGCGTACGGGAAAAAACGGCCCCATCATCGGTCTTCGTGCGGATATTGACGCGCTCAGCCAGCAGGAGGAATGCGACAGGCCCGACCGCTCCCAAATCGACGGCGTCATGCATGCCTGCGGGCACGACGTCCATACGGCAGGCTTGTTGGGCGCGGCCATGGCGCTTTCCGCTATAAAAGAGGAGCTGTCCGGGGACGTGGTGTTTGTGTTCCAGCCCGCGGAGGAGACGCTTGCGGGCGCACGGCTGCTGATTAACGCCGGATTGTTCAAAAAAACGCCGGTAAGCTGCATGTTTGGTCTGCACAATTCCCCGCATATCGACGCCGGCGCGGTGGGGATACGGGAGGGGCACCTGATGGCGGCAAAGGATATGTTCCGCGCCCTCATGATCGGCCGGGGCGGGCACAGCAGCGCGCCTCAGAAAAACATAGACCCCATACTCGCGGCGGCAGCCGCCGTACAGGGCATCCACACCATAGTCAGCCGCAACGTGGGGCCGCTTTCCTCCGCGGTGGTGAACGTAAGCTACCTGTCCGGCGGGTCGGAAGCCGACTTAATCGTAAATGACGCCGTATTTGGCGGGACGATCCGCACACATGAGGAAGGCGTGCGGGCGCGGGTGCTCGAACGATTGGAGGAAATGACCCGCTCCACCGCTCAAGCCTACGGCTGCAAGGTGGAGTTTACGCACACGCCGGTCACCCCCGCCGTAATCAACCCTTCGTTGCTCGTTCCCGTCGCGCAGCGCGCGGCAGGCGTAACCGTGGGAGAGGGCAATATCGTTACCCCGCCTGTCAACATGGCGTCCGAGGATTTTGCGCTCTACGGCGAATGCGTGCCGTCGTTCTTTTATTTCTTAGGCTCCGGCACGCCGGGCGCGCGCAACCATTCCTGGCACAACCCGCGTTTCAGCGCACACGAAAAAACGCCGCTTTACGGCGCAACGCTGCTTGCAAACTCGGTGTTTGCTGCGCAGGAGATGCTGCGCAAATAACGGCTTTACTTCGGAAAGCTGTCGGAAATGGTTTGAAAGAGTTGTATCTGCTCCCGGTCGTTTCGGGGCAGCAACAGGTAACCACCAGTATGGTCAAAATCCCCAATGCTGATTACCCCGGCGCTGTTTATTGTAAAAATATCATACTTTTCGACTTCTCCCTCCTGATAAACGAGGAACAACAGGACCTCCCGCGTGGGGCCGTACGATATGACGCCGCCATCCGGAAAACGCCTGGCGTAGCTGCGGCTTCGAATGGCATTTAAGATGTCCTGCGCTTCTTCTTGCCCAAGCTCTAAATTATTGGTGGAAAGGTCGCCGTTATGTCCCCGGATATTGACCACCACGCCGGTGTATGTACGGCTGAGTATATTGGGTGCGGGAACGCCGAAATGGAGCATCAGAAGAAACATACATATGATAAGGAACGCGAGTATGGCTCCCGCTTTTTTCATGCCCTGTTCCTCCCGAAAAAAGAATGCGGCGCATCTCCAGTATACGCCGCAGGGAACCATTTTACAAATTCTTGTTGATTTATGCCCGACCTATGCCGCGGCGCTCCCCTGTTCCTCCATCGTCCACGGGATGGGCCAGGTATCCTGCGGGTTCTTTGCCCGTTCGGGCGGCAAGCGGTACACGTCAAGGTAGGGCGAGTAGGTATAGAAGCGGATGGTGCCCTTCGTTTCGTCGATACGCAGGAACCGGATATATCCGCCGCCGCCCTGCCCAAGGTTCTGGTAGTTCGCGATACATTGATAGACGGTGCGGTCCATTGTGCCATCGCCGTTGTCGTCAAACTGAATGGGGATGTTATCCTCCGTGTACCGGTGCCCGCACAGTACAAGATAGATGTTGCGGTTCTTTTTGACGATCTCCTCCTGGAGCGTGCGTCCGTTGGAGCGCAAACTGGAGCTGCTGTCCAGATAATCGTGGGTCAGCAGCACGCCTATACGGCCCGAGTAACGCTGGAATACCCAGTTGGCCCAGGCGATATCGTCATCCCCTGGCTGGTAGCTCAGGTAAACGAACAGATACTGGGTGGAACCTATCGTCATAAGGTCATAATGGTTGCGGTTATCCTCATAGGAGCCGCCATACCAGGGTTTCCCGGTATAATAAGCTTCCCCGAAGTATTTTTTATAGTTGGTCAACCCGCTTTTGCCGTAATCGTGATTGCCCGCCAGCACGCCGTTCGGGATATGCGTGATATTGTCCATGGCCGCGCGCGCGTTCATCCATTGCGACGTGCTGCCGCCGCTGCCCACGATATCCCCCGTCATGGCGATGTATTGTATATTGAGCGCGGATTGTTTTTCTTTTAAGTAGCTTGTCATGGAATGGAAGATGGGAGCGAGAGAACCGTTGTAATGCTGCGTATCCGAAAACCACGCGATGGTGTATTCCTTGTCCGGCGTCATGCGCGTGATGCTGGAGCCGCTGTGTGCCGTAATGCCGATGGCGGGCATATAAGCGCGTTCCACAGATACAACAACCTGTTTCAATTCCATTTTATCCGCAGGCGGCAACTGCCCGGATACCGGACCGTATATCGGCACCAGGAGCGCTATCAGCAGCGTAAGAGCCGGGAGCGCGCGCCATCCCGTTACGCAAGACTTCCCCATTGCATATCCTCCGATGCGTCTTTTGTTACAGCATATGAATATCGTAATGATATTGTCACATACAAGCAGACATGCGGTGGTAAGCCTTGGGAAAGAATTGTGTAAGATTTTCTCATCGATACAATATATTGTGGTCAGCAAAAGTATCTGAAAAGCCCGCCTGCAAATAGCAGGCGGGCGTTCGATGTGTATTCTTTATTGCACCGGAAAATAGCTGCTGCGGGCAAAATGACAGAACTCGATCTCTATGCCCTCGGTATCCTTGAAAAAGAGGGCGTAATAATCCTTGCAGTACTCCGGGTATTCTCTGGGCGGATGCACGATATGCGCATCCAGACGGCAAACCTCCCGGTAGAGCTCGTCCACCTGCTCCCGCGTTTCGGTGCGGAACGCGATATGGTGCACCGCGCCCGGCCGCCTTCTTGAGATTGGAGCGTCCAAATATTCTTCCCGGGGGCTGACAAGCCCGAACGAAAGCCCGGCGTGGTGATATTCGATGAGTTCGTACACGTGCCGGGGCACGCTTGCGAGCTCCTTGTGCCTGAGGTCAAACCCGATGAGGGGCAGCAGCGCATCGTAAAACCGCTCCGCGCGGGAGAGGTTTTCTACGGTGATGTGGATGTGATCGAGTATCGGCTGCATATTCCCTCCTAAAAACCCATCAGCCAAATTGTAGATCAATTTGGCTGAAAATATTCCGGGTTCTTAGGGGCGTTACGCCCCTAAGCGGTGGTTTGGGGGGACGTAGCCAAACGCCGCCTGTGGCGGGAGAAGTGCGGCGTAGTCCCAGTGAGCAAGGGAACATTCAATATGCGACCATTGCGAACTGTGGGGCCAGAGCCTCCAAACGTATTCTTTTTATTTCTTCTCCACGCCCAGCGTCACGGTCTCGCCGTTGACGTCCCATTCCTTAGTATACCCTCGAGGCGCGGCGTTATTTACCTCATCCGCCAGCGTATCCCCGGCGATCTCCGCGCCGAACTTCTGGAATACGGCCTCCACCACGGAAGAGCCGGAATAGGTGAGCGCGATATGGTCCGTCACGTCAAAGCCCGCTTCCTTGCGCATGGTCTGCACCTTGCTGGTCAGCTCGCGCACAAAACCTTCTTCAATCAGCGCGGGGGTAAGGTTCGTATCCAGTACCACGGAAAGCTCGCGCTCGGTCACGGTGACAAAGCCCGCCTTCTGCATGGGCTCGATGAGCACATCGTCCTTTTCGAGCGATACGTCCACACCCTCGACACTGAAGGTATACGCTTTCCCCGCGTTATGGGCAGCGACAACTTCATCGCCAACGCCTTCGCCGGAGAGGTATGCATTGATTTTGGGCAGCACCTTGCCGTAGCGGGGCCCCAGCGTCTTTAACTGCGGCTTGGCGCGATAGGAAACGAAGGAGGACGCATCCGCCACAAAGCGGACTTCCTTGACGTTCAATTCTTCCGCGATGATGGCGATATACCCCGCCGGAAGCGCCTCTCCCTGCACATACATGCAGGCGATAGGCTGGCGGTTCTTGATAGCGGCGGTGTTGCGCGCCGCGCGGCCCAGCACCACGATATCGAGCACGCACTCCATGTTGACTTCAAGCTCTTGGTCCACAAAGGAACCGTCGGCCTCTGGATAATCCGTCAGGTGGATGCTTTCAGGAGCCGCTTTATCCACAGAGCGGACAAGGTTCTGGTAGATTTCCTCCGCCATAAAGGGTGTGAAGGGGGCGGAAAGGCGCGCGAGCGTTTCAAGCACGGTAAAGAGCGTCATATACGCTGCTTCCTTGTCCGCCGTCATATCCTTGCCCCAGTAGCGCTCGCGGCAGCGGCGCACATACCAATTGGAAAGATCGTCGACAAATTTCTGCAAAGTCCGCCCTGCCTCGGTGATGCGCAGGTTCTCCAGATGCGTATCCACCTCACGGGCAACGGTATTGAGGCGGGAGAGCACCCAGCGGTCCATCTCCGTCAGGTTTTCGCGCTTCAAGCTATGCTTGGTCGGGTCGAATCCATCGATCTCCGCGTACAGGATGTAGAACGCATAGGTGTTCCACAGCGTGCCCATGAATTTGCGCTGGCTTTCGTTGACGGCGTCCTCATAGAAGCGGCTGGGCAGCCACGGCATGGAGCCGGTGTAGAAGTACCACCTCACGGCATCCGCGCCCTGCTTGTCTAAAACCGTCCACGGGTCCACGACGTTCCCCAAATGCTTAGACATCTTCCTGCCGTCCTTGTCCTGCACATGGCCCAAGACGATGCAGTTTAAGAACGCCGGGTCGTCAAACAGGCAGGTGGAGATCGCCAGCAGCGTATAGAACCAGCCGCGCGTCTGGTCGATCGCTTCGCTGATAAAATCGGCAGGGTAGCGGGTTTCGAACACCTCTTTGTTTTCAAACGGATAGTGCCACTGCGCAAACGGCATGGAGCCGCTGTCGAACCAGCAGTCGATCACTTCCGGCTCGCGCTTCATATCGCCGCCGCACTTGGGGCAGTTTAAATGCACCGCGTCGATGAACGGCTTGTGAAGCTCGATGTTTTCGGGCACGTTTTTACCCAGCTCCTTCAGCTCCGCGATGCTGCCCACCACGTGGGTGTGCCCACAGTCCCCGCACGTCCATACCGGAAGCGGGGTACCCCAGTAGCGCTCGCGGGAGATGCCCCAATCGATGACGTTCTCCAGGAAGTTGCCCATGCGGCCTTCCTTGATTGTTTCGGGAATCCAGTTGACGCGGCGGTTGAACTCGATGAGCTTATCTCTCACCGCCGTCATTTTCACAAACCAGCTTTTTCGCGCGTAATAGATGAGCGCCGTATCGCACCGCCAGCAGAACGGGTAGTTGTGCTCAAAGTTCATGGCGCGGTAGAGGAGCCCCTTCTCCTCCAGCGTATGGAGGATCGCGTGGTCGGCGTCCTTCACATACATGCCGTCCCACGGGGTGCCGCCGGTCATATGGCCTTTCGCATCCACCAGCTGGATGAACGGGAGATCCCATTCGCGGCCCACGCGCGCGTCGTCTTCACCGAATGCGGGCGCATTGTGGACGATGCCGGTACCGTCCGTCAGCGTGACGTAATCGTCGCTCATCACGTACCAGCCGCGCTTGCCCTTTGCGTCCACCGGGAAATCGAACAGCGGCTCGTAGTCCGTACCCACCAGGGATTTCCCGGGAAATGTGGCAAGAATCTCCGCATTTTCACCGATGACGTTCTCTATGAGCGCCTGGGCGAGGATGTATACGGTATCCCCGCTCTTCACCCTTGCGTAGGTTTCGTTGGCGTTGACACAGAGGCTGACGTTAGAAGGAAGCGTCCAGGGCGTTGTCGTCCAGGCAAGGATATAGGTATTGTCCTCCCCTTTGACCTTGAACTTCGCAATGGCGGAGGTATCCTTGACGTCCTTGTACCCTTGCGCCACCTCGTGGGAGGAAAGCGCCGTGCCGCAGCGCGGGCAGTAAGGCACGACCTTGTGGCCTTTATACAGCAGGCCCTTTTCATGGATGTGCTTTAACGCCCACCATTCGGATTCGATATAGTTGTTGTCGTATGTGATGTAGGGGTCCTCCATGTCCGCCCAGAAGCCAACGCGGTCGGACATTTCCTCCCACTCGCCCTTGTACTTCCAAACGGACTCTTTGCACTTTTTGATGAAGGGTTCCACGCCGTACGCTTCGATCTGTTCCTTGCCGTCTAAGCCCAGCTGCTTTTCCACCTCCAGCTCCACCGGCAGGCCGTGCGTATCCCAGCCCGCTTTGCGCAGCACGTCAAACCCCTTCATCGTTTTATAGCGGGGGATGATGTCCTTGATGCAGCGGGTGAGGATATGCCCGATGTGCGGCTTGCCGTTCGCCGTGGGCGGGCCGTCAAAGAACGTGTAAGTCGTTGCACCTTTGCGGTGAATGGTGCTCTTTTCAAACACCTTGTTTTCTTTCCAGAATTTCAATACTTCCTTTTCGCGGGAAACGAAATCCAGCGTTGTGGGAACCTTCTTGTACATGGAAAACCTCCTTAGCGGTTTACAGCTCAACTTATTCTTGAGAACGATGGGGGCTCTGCCCCCATACCCTCGCCAAAAGGACACGTCCCTTTGGAATCCCATTTTTACATTAAAACAAAAACGCCGCGTCCCAATCGGGACGCGGCGTAGCCACGCGGTACCACCCGAGTTGACGCTCTTAAAAGCGTCCTCTCTTACTTGCACACAGTATGCGCCGCTGCTGTAACGGGCAGGCCCGTGGCGGCTTACTGACATCCCTGCGTTCGCCCGCCCGCTCCCGGGTGATGCATATGGCGTTCCGCCCTGCCGCGCTTGCACCGCCCGCGGCTCGCTCACTGGGGGAATTTGGCCCATGCGTGTCCCGATCTTCGCTTTATACAGCGCCTATTATACCGTCCGCAGGTGATTTTGTAAAGCGGAAATGCCCGCGGAATGCGCTAAGAAACGCGGTTTTTGAGGTATTTTGTAAATACGTAGGCTTTGTTGCCGTTCCATTCGATCTGCGTCCATTCCCCGATCACCCCGGTGCAGAGAACGGGCTCATCGGTGTTTAGCTCATACAGCACGGCGGAGGTTTCCCGGCTGGTGGGCAGCGCGCGCACGTTGACGGGCTTTGTGGCGTACCGCGTGACCGGCGTGTAGGCGGGGATCTCCCCCGGCGCTTCAAACAGGTACGCGTCAAACGCGTAGGCAAGCGCGCCGTTCCATTCGATGATTGCCCACCTGCCGTACATGCCCACTTTTTTGACACACTGCCCGCTGTAGAGCTCCGCAAGCTCCGCGTACGCGGTATCCGGCCCTTCCCGCACCACAAGATCGCCTATGACCGGATATACGGTAATGGGTTCAATCGATACCGCCTGATCCAGATACTTTACTTTTTCCTCTTTCTTCTCTTGCTGCTCTTTTGTCTCCGGCGCGAACACCATAATTGCGCCCGTAGGCGAAGGATCGTCCGCAATGACGTACTGATTGGTATCAAATAGCCGCTTGAGCGCCGTCTTTTCCATTGGCGCATCCACGCGGTGGACGACGCCGTCTATCTGCACCGATCCGTTCCAGGCGACATACGTCTTCCCCTCCACCACCACGGGGCGTACAAGGAAGCAAGCGACAAGCGCCGCCGCGCAAACAGCCACGGCCGGTATAATCGCGCGCTGATAGCGGAGCGCTTTCCTGCGTCTTTCCTGATACGCTTGCTTCTCATTCTCCGCCTGGCTGTAGACGGAAGCGAGCACATCGTCAAGCGGAAGAGCGTTCGTTTTCTCCCGCGCGGCGCCGTAGAGCAGTCCGTCTATCTTTTCATGATGTTTCAAAACGCTTCCTCCTTCCCCAATGCCGTCGATAACAGTTCCCGCGCGCGGGACAATCTCGAACGGTACGTCCCGCCCGAAACGCGCAGCGCATCCGCCGCCTCCTTCTGCGAGAGGTCCGCAAAATAGTACAGTACCACGGCCTCGCGATATACCTTGGGCAATGCCTCCACCTCAGCCCAGACCATTTGCGTTGTTTCAGTCTGCAAACACGCCGATTCCGGCAAAGCTGCTATATCCGTATCCACGCGCTCGGGTACGTAATCCGCCACCCATTCATGCCGCTCATGGCGCAGGCGGTCGATCGCCGCGTTCTTTGCCGCACGGTAGAGCCAGCTTCTCGCCTGCGGCGGCGCAAGCGCATGAAGCGTATCCCACCGCACAAACGCTTTTAAAAATACCGTTTGTGTGAGCTCCAATGCGGTGTGGTGGTTGTTCGTCAGCCCGTACGCCGTCCAGTACACCATGGGAGAGCAGTCTGCGTACAGAGCTTCAAATTGTTCTTCCCGCAAGAATACCCCCGATGCCGGGCTCGTTATCCCCCTCGCTGCCCGGCTGTCTATAAAACGCTGACGGGTGGCGTTTTGCTGCAAAGTTTTAGAAAAAAAGCCGTTTGCAAGCAAACGACTTTTAATAGAAAGGGTTCTTAGGGGCGTTACGCCCCTAAGCGGGGTTTGGGGGACGTAGCCAAGCGCCGCCTGTGGCGGGAGGAGTGAGGCGCAGTCCCAGTGAGCAAGGGAGCACAGAATTATTCTGTGCGACCATTGCGAACTGTGGGTTGGAGCCCCAAATTATTTATTCCACTCGATCCGCGGGGAACACGATATCCGCCTGGCGCCGCAGTTCCGTCATCACGGCGTGGACGTCGCGCATGATACCTTCAAGTTCTTCGTAGCGTTTGAGATGTTCGGGAGAGTCTTTATGCAGCATGATATCCGCGAACGCGTTCGCTTCCCCAAACATCCAGTTGCTTTCCTTTTCCTTGGCCACTTCCACGGTGGTCTTTGTGGCGCGGTCGAACACGCGGATGGAGGAGATATCGTTCATTGACGCCAACAGGATCGTACCTTCGCTGCCATAAATTTCGCTGGGCAGGAACGAGTCTGCAATTTTTCCCGTCTGCATGACGACGTCAAAGCCACCATACCGGAACACGATGACGCCGATGCCGTCCACGCCCGTACGCACCTTGGTGCAGAAATAATGGCAGCTGTTTGGCTTCCCGAACAGCGCCACGGCGGTATAGACGGGATACACGCCAAGGTCATACAGCGCGCCCGCCGAATACTCCAGGGAGAATATGTTGGTGTGCTCGCCTTTTAGCACAAGGTCGTAGCGGGGGGAGTATTTCATATAGGTAAGGTTCGCGCCGCGAATCTCGCCGATGCGTTTGAGCTGCCCCTTGAGCACGGGAAAATTGCGCTCATGGATATGCCGCGCCGCCTCAAACACAAACACGCCGTTTTCCCGCGCCAAGGAAAGGATATGCTCCGTTTCCCTGCTGTTGGAGAATGCGGATTTTTCCACAATGACATGCTTCTTTGCGGCAATGGCTTTTTTGCTTTGCTCGTAATGAAAGGCGTTCGGGGAGGCGATGTAGACGACGTCCAGATCGGCAAGGCCGAAAAGTGTATCGAGGTCCGTCGCGTATTGCTCCGCGCCGTATTTTTTGCCAAACCGCTGCGCAGCCTCTATGGTGCGGGAATACACGGCATACACGCAGTATAACCCCGTCGCAAGCGCCCCCTGCACAAACGAATCCGTAATCCAGCCCGTTCCGATCACGCCTAAGTTTAACATTGCTTTACCCCTTTCCAAATGGACAAGTTCTTGTTCTATTCTAACACTTAGAGGCGAATGTATGGTACACTGTTTGAAATTTATCCTGAAAAGGGAGAACGATATGCTGCGTCTACAGAAACCGCCGAGGTTAAAGCCCGGCGACACGGTCGCTGCCGTCAGCCTTTCCTGGGGCGGCGCGGGAGATCCGGAAATCTTATGGCGCTACGAAACCGGGAAGCGGCGCCTGGCGGAGCGATTCGGCCTCAACGTAGTGGAACTGCCGCATACGCTCAAGGGCTCGGACTATGTCTACCACCATCCCGAAGCACGCGCGGCGGATCTGATGCGCGCATTTGCGGACCCGGAAATTAAGGGCATATTCTCCTGTATCGGCGGGGACGACAGCATCCGCATGCTGCCGTATCTGGATTTTGACATCATCCGCAACAATCCCAAGGTGTTCATGGGATATTCGGATACAACAATCACGCACCTTATCTGCCTGAAAGCGGGAATATCCAGCTTTTACGGTCCTTCCATACTGGCGGAGTTTGCGGAGAACATCCGGATGTTCCCCTACACCGCGGAGCATGTAAAGAAGGCGTTGTTCTATGCCGACCCGATCGGCGATATCCCCGCTTGCGAAGGCTGGACGGGCGAACGGGTCGAGTGGCTGATTGAGAACGCACACATCGAAAAGAAGCTCATAAAGAACGAAGGGTACCTGGTGCTCCAAGGCGAGGGCAAGGTGCGGGGGCGCTTGATCGGCGGATGTCTGGAGGTGCTGAATATGGCCAAGGGCACCGCGCTTTGGCCGCCGATGGAGGAGTTTTCCGATGCGCTGCTGTTCCTGGAAACGTCCGAGGAAATGCCCACGCCGGAATATGTGCTCTATTCGCTGCGCAATTACGGCGCGATGGGCGTGCTCAATGCGATCAGCGGGCTGCTCTTTTCCAAGCCTTATCAGAAGCGCTATTTTGAGGAATACCGGCTTATCATCAAAAAGGCGCTAAAAGAATACCATCTCCCGCACCTGCCCGTTTTCTACAACATGAGCTTCGGGCATAACGAGCCCATGTGCGTGCTGCCTTACGGAGCGATGGCCGAGATCGACTGTGAGAGTGGAACGTTCGCCATATTGGAGCCAGGGGTTGTATAACCACAAAATAATGCCCGCAGTTTCTGCGGGCATTTGACGGGTATTGCTTGTGAAAAGGGTCATGCACGGCCCGCGCTGCCAAAGAGCAGCATCTTGGCTTTGGCGGCCTCGGCCATCGCCTGCTCGGCCTTTTGCATCAGGTCCTCATACCGCAACGACACGTTTCCCGCAATGGCCTTGTTGGCGGCGAGTATGATGTCTGTATAAATATTAATTTTGGAGACGCCGCCCGCTATGACGTTCCGGAAATCGTCGTCGCTCAGCCCGGAACCGCCGTGCAGCACCAGAGGCTCGGCTAATCTGCCGCGAATGTCCGCAAGCAGCGGCAAGTTCAGCTTGGGCTCTTTTTTGTAGACACCGTGTATGGTGCCGATGGAAACGGCAAGAAAGTCCGTATTTGTGCGCGCCACAAAATCCTGCGCCGCGTCCGGGTCGGTATAGACATTTTCCTCCTCCGTGCCTGTTTCCCCTTCCAGGCCGCTCACATGCCCGAGTTCACTTTCAAGCTCCACATCCATGGCGTGGGCAATGCGGGCAAATTCCGCACTTTTTGCCACGTTTTCCTCATACGGCAGGCTGGAGCCGTCGAACATGACAGAGCACAGCCCATGGCGCATGGCCTGCAGCATAACGTCATAGCGGTAGGTATGGTCCATGTGAATGGCAACAGGTACTTTTGCCATGCGCGCGGCCTGCAGCATCAGAGGGGCGAGCCATTCCAGGGTGCTGTATGTCAGCAGACTTTCCGCAGGCCCGAGAATCACGGGGGAATTGACCTCTTCCGCCGCCGTGATATAAGCCCGGATCATATGAAGGTCGATCACGTCAAAGAAGCCGACGCCATATTTCTTCGCCTGTGCATCCTTAAGAATCTCGCCGGTTTTATAAAGACCCATGTTACGCTCCTTTTTGAAAGAAATAAAAATCGCTTATATCTAATTATACCCCCAAGACAGCCCTGCGTGTAGATTTCTTTAGAACAATATTTGTGTGTTTCTGATTTGTCCGGCTTGTTTTATAATACTATAAAACGATTGTAAAGGTATTCATATGGAACTGATCTACACGGATGGCGGGAATGCCGATTTTATTTTACTGTGCTCCATGCTCGACGCGTACCTCAACATCCTCGCGGGCGGGGAGGAAAACCGCGCCGAATATGTGCCGCTCAACAAGCTGGACCATATCCACGACGCGTTTGTGCTCTATGACGGCGCGCTGCCTGTGGGCTGCGCCAGCTTCAAGGAATATGAAGTGGGAGTAGCCGAGATCAAGCGCGTGTTCATGCGCGGGGAATACCGCGGGCGAGGGCTTTCCCGCTTCTTGATGCAGGCGGTGGAAGAAAAGGCAAAAGAAAAAGGATACCGAAGCCTGATACTCGAAACGGGCAAGCCTCTCGTTTCCGCTGTTAAACTCTATACCAACATGGGTTACCAAGTGATCCCCAACTATGGGCCCTACGAATGCATGGGCGATTCCGTCTGCATGCGAAAGGAATTATAAACCAAGAAAAGCCGGAGGGGTGTAAACTGCACCCTCCGGCTTTTCTTGGTTGCCTAAAACGCTATTGGGCTATGCTTTCCCTGTGCGCCACGTTTTTAGCCGTTTTAAACCCCATTGCGATGACATGCCTGGGGCAGGCGTCCGCGCAGCTGGCGCAGAGGATGCACTCGGTATGTCGCATATCGCCTTTTATTACCATGGATTGTACCGGCAGGCTCATGGGGCAGGCTTTCTCGCACGTTTTACAGGAAGTGCAGTTTTCCTGTGCGGGCTTCATTTGCAGAGCGGGCAAGCGCAGCGCCCGGCCGAGCAGCCCGCCCAGCACCATGAACGGCGCCATCCAGCACGCGCTGTGGCAAGCGCCGCGCCTTCCCACCGTAAAGGCAAGCACGATTACAAGCAGGATAAAGCCAAAGTAAATCACATAGCGCGTCGGCTCGTTTACGGAGATTCCGCCGTCCGTATAGTAGATAGGGTCGATCTTTTGTATCCCCCCCGCGGCGACAAAGCCCGCGATGATGGACCCAAGCCACGGCGCCCATATGATGTACTTGACGATATCCGCCTTTTTCTTTACGGGTTTGTTCACAATGCCTGCGCATGCTTCCTGCAGCGCCCCCGCCGGGCAAAGCCAGCCGCAGAACAAACGCCCGAAGACTATGGAAAACAGGAATTGCCCCGCAAATAAAAGCGCGCTTCCCGCCAGCACGCCTTCCATTCCGCCCTGCAATATCAGGTAGGGGGAGTGATAGTTGATTGTGATGGGAAACAGCAAAAAGGAACCAAGCAGCAGCGCACGGCGCAGGCGTTGACGTTTTTTCATATGATCTACTCCTCAATTGGATATCCAAGCATGCCTTGCGCTTCCTTCGCCCAGGCAAGGTAGGCCTGATAGACGTATTTCCCAAAAAGCGCGGTCAGGTAATAATATTTATGATCCGGCTCGCTGCCCAGTACGGACCCGAGCTCTTGTGTAAACTGCTCCATCAAAAACAGGTTTCGCTCGTGCCGCGATTGGAAAGCCGCGATACGCTCCAAACTGTATTCCACCGGAAGTCTGGCGCTGAAAAAGAGCTTGAGCAGCAGTTCGTAGCGCGTATATTCCCTTTCTTCCGGAAGCCTGAGCCAGTTTAATAACGCTTCACGTCCCTGTGCGGTAATGGAATACACGATTTTGCCGGGCCCCTTTTCGGGCGGACATTCTTTTTTTTGTACCAGGCCTTCGGCGCTCAGCTCCTTGAGCGTGGGATAAATCTGCCCGAAGCCGACGTTCCAGAAATGGCTGACGGACAGATCCATCCTCTTCTTCATATCGTACCCGCTCATATCCTCATGGCTCAAAAAGCCAAGCAATATAAACCTTGTGGTGTTTTCTTTCGCCATACCTTCCCGCCTTTCCATACGACTATATCATCTTGATATAGTCGTGTCAATATTCGTATTCCCGGTAAATTTTACAAATTTCGAGCTTTGTCTACTTTAGCCGGAAGTTGATTCAGCCGATATCTTATAACAGCGAAACGAAAGGGCTGCAATTGGACCATGCAGATTTCATCCATGCTGGTATCCGTTTTCTTTTTTTCACTTTGCGCCTTTGTCATATTCGTTTCTTTTTATGTTCTGGGGCTTGGCATTCGCAACAAGCTGAACCAGCTGTTTTTTGGTTTTGGGTACTGCTTTATTATTTGGGCATTCGGCTGCTCGATTGCGAATTCCGTAAAAGAACTGTCCGTCGTTACGCTCTGGCTGCGGCTTGCGGGGATAGGCTGGAGTTTTTGTTACAGCGTTCTTTTGCATTTCGTGCTGCAATTCATCCAATCCCACATTTTAAAAAAATGGTGGATCTATGCGCTGATCTATGCGCCTCCGGCGGCAAGCATTGCGCTCTTTTTCTTCAGACCCTTGGCTTCACCCCTTGCATATAAGCTTGTGCCCACTGCGCTGGGCTGGGTGATGACCGGGGGCCTGAAGGCCTCTAATCTCTGGTTTCTGATTTATATTGTGCTTCACGTTGTTCTTTGCGTGATCCTGCTTCGCCGCTATACGAAAAAGCAGGAGGGAGAACCAAGCCACGGCTCCGCCCGCGCGATCACGCAATCTATGATTGTCTTGCTTACGGGTACTGTGCTCTATCTTCTGATCAACATCGTCTTTTCCATGCGAATCCCGCAATTGATGCCGCTTCTGATGCTCTTCCCGATCGGGTCGATCTTCTACTGCGTACGGCGGTACGGGTTGATGGACAACAGGCAGCCGGAAGAGAAACTGATTCTTGATAAAAAAATGCATGTCAGGCTGTTTGATTACTTGGGCCTGATGTATCTTGCGGCGGGTCTTCTGTATTTTGTTGCGGAATATTATCTGTACCGCGCTTTCACTGTCTCCGGGGCGCTACCTTTCTCCATTCTTCTGTCTCTGTTTGGGTCCGCCATCTGGATCTCCTCCCGCATGCGTCTAAAAGACAATGCCAAAGAATACATCGCGCTTGCCGTCATCTGCGTCTCCATTCCGGTGATCACCCTGCGCTTTGCGGATACCGGCGCCGTAGCGGTCTGGCCGCTTTCGTTTGTGCTTTTATTCATTGCGCTGCTCTACGAAAAGAAGGATGCATTGATCGCTGTGACAGTCTCGGCCGTGGTTTCGCAGATTGCGCTTTGGACATTCGCCCCCGTTCGATCCGTGGCGATTCCAGCGGACCATTATATGATCCGCATACTCATTCTCCTCATCGGCTTTTTCGTTGCGCTTTTTATCAACAGGGTATACGTCTCCCGGCTCAGGCAGAGCCGGTCACAGATTCAGTTGCAAAAGCTTTTTTTCGAGCTTTCTTCCGAGCTGGTTTCCTCCAGCCTGTTTAATATCCGCGAAAAAATCGAACATACGCTGTTTCGCCTTGGCATGTTCTTTCAGGTACAACAGGTTTATATGCTGCTGACGCTGGGAAACGCGGCCATGGTAAATTCCGTGCTGCAATGGCACAGGGAAGACATCCCTTCCATAGAGCCGAACTACCTGGGCATGGATATGGAGAAGGCAACCGAAGTTCACCGCCTGATGGAACAAGAGCATACCGCGGCGATGTTCCCGGTAAGCGTGAACCGGACCTCCTTTGGCATTTTGGTGATGCCCTGTACCGATAAAAACATTTGCACCGAAGAAAACCGCGCCGCCATGCGCATCATCGCCAACATGCTGGGGGATGCGCTGTCCAAAGCCGAGTCTGAGCGCGCCATCAACGAAATGGCGTACTACGACCACCTGACCAATCTGCCCAACCGCATTTCCTTCAACAGCCGCGTGGAACAAGCCATTCAGATGGTATCCCGGCGCGGCCGCCAGTTCGCCGTAATGTTTCTGGACCTCGATTCGTTTAAGAACGTCAACGACACCATGGGCCACGAAAGCGGCGACCTGCTGCTTAAACTGATTTCCAAGCAGCTCATTTCCTCCCTGCGACCGAAGGATACCGTTTCCCGCTTTGGCGGGGATGAGTTTTTGGTCCTGATCAACGACCTAACAACGCTCAGCGATCTCCCTCTGATTGCGGACCGCATCATGAACCTGTTCCGTTTGCCGTTCTGCCTGGATGGGCAGGAATTCAACATCACCGCGAGCGCGGGCATTTCCGTCTACCCGATGGACGGCGCCACTGCGGATGTGCTGGTAAAAAACGCGGATATCGCCATGTATCAGGCCAAGGCCAAAGGAAAAAACCAGTACGTGATCTGCTCCCCTTCGCTCAAGCAGGAGGTCACCGACCGCCTCAACCTGACCAACAACCTGTACCATGCGTTGGAGCGGCAGGAGCTGATGCTGTATTACCAGCCGCAGATCGACATCAAGGGTGGCGCCATCATAGGGCTGGAGGCGCTGCTCAGGTGGAAGCATCCCGAACTGGGAATGGTCCCGCCGTATAGCTTTATCCCGCTTGCAGAGCATACGGGGCTCATCAATCCCATTGGCGAGTGGGTGCTGCGCACCGCGTGCGCCCAGAACGTACAATGGCAGCAGATGGGCCTTCCCGCCGTGCGTACGGCGGTCAATATTTCCGCCATACAGTTTACCAATCCCAGTTTTGCCCTGCAGGTTGCGCGCGTACTGCAGCAGACCGGCCTGAACCCTGCCTGCCTGGAGCTGGAACTGACGGAAAGCGCCGCTTTACAGAATGTGGAACATACCATTCATGTGCTTTCCGGCCTAAAGGAATTGGGCGTTTCCATCTCCATAGATGATTTCGGGACCGAGTATTCCTCTTTAAGCCGTTTGAAGCTGCTGCCGATTGACCGGATCAAAATGGATATGCAGTTTGTACACAGCATTGGCGGCACCAGCAAGGACCATGCCGTGACCAAAATCATCATCAGCCTGGCGAAGAACCTGGGGCTCAAAGTGATTGCGGAAGGCGTGGAGACCAAGCAGCAGCTGGATTTCCTGGCTCAACGGATGTGCGACGAGGTGCAGGGGTACTACTACTTCCACCCCATGCCGGCTGAAGAGGTGGAGCTTGTGCTCCGGGAACGCGGGGCGGTCAGCCCTGTGCCGGAGTGAGCCAATCATTCAAATGAAAGCGGCTTTATGAGCCGCTTTTTCCATTTCAGCCAGTTCAGCCAGTCTGCAAAATATGCTATACTAAGACGATAGGCGTGAGGACTCTGTCCAAAGCCGATGCTTATGGAGGAATTTTATGTTTGATATCGTTGTTGTTGGTGAATATCTGATCGATTTTACACCGTCCGGACGCGGCTCGATGGGGAACCCGGCATATGAAATGAATCCCGGCGGCGGCCCGCCCAACTGCGCGGCGGCAGTCTCCGCCCTGGGCGGCAAGGCTGCGGTAATCGGCGCAGTGGGGGATGACCTGTTTGGCCGGTTCTTAAAGCAGACGCTCACCACCTGCAACATTGACCCCCGCGGCGTGCAAACCGTGTCCGTCACACACACCACGCTCGCTTTCGTGAGCCTCCAGGACAACGGCGAGCGCGAGTTCGCATTCCTGCGCGACCCCGGCGCGGATACGGAACTGAAAGAAGAACTGCTCGACTATTCCCTGATCGGTCAGTGTCGCAACCTGCACTTCAGTTCCCTTACCTTAAAGCGTGATCCCGCGCGGGCGGCCACGCTTTCCGCCGTGCGCTACGCCAAGGAACACGGTATCCAGATTTCCTACGACCCCAATTATCGCGCGCCGCTATGGGACAGCAAGGAACACGCCATACAGGAGCTCTACGGCGCGCTGCCGATGGCTGACGTCGTGAAGCTTTCCGAAGAAGAGATGGCCATGTTGCTGAATGTTTCGGCGGATGATCCCGAGGCGGGAATCAGGAAGCTTTTTGATATGGGCATCAAGACCTGTTACATCACCTACGGCGCAAAGGGCTGCTACTATGCCACAGCCTCCGAACAGGGATTTGTGGAGGGCTTCCCCGTACAGGCCGTGGATACCACCGGCTGCGGGGATTCGTTCATGGGCTCGGCTATCTATATGCAGTTTAACCATCCGGAACTGAGCATAAAGGAGCGCGTACGCTTTGCGAATGCGGTAGGCGCGTTATGCGCCACCAAGAAGGGCGGCATGATGGCTATGCCGAACTATGAGCAGGCGCTTGCACTGTTCCGGTCAAGATAGGCAGTAAGAAGAAGCTGATAAGGCTCCGCGAAATGTCGCGGAGCCTTTATTGTTATGCAGATATCTTCACCTAAAGTGAATTGAATAAACATGCAAAAGCCCTTACGTTTTCACGCAAGGGCCTGATTTGCATTGGGAGCCGGCGGGTACCTATCCTTCCGGGCCGTTTCCAGCCAAGTACTTTCGGCGTATAAGGGCTTAACTTCTGTGTTCGGTATGGGAACAGGTGGGACCCCTTAGCCAAACCACCGGCAATGG
>JAFABA010000221.1 GCA_023426265.1 Bacillota bacterium | reverse complement strand
AATGCGACGACTTCAAAGATTTGATTGCAACCTGCAACGCCCATTTCGGAGGAAGGAATTAACAAAAAACCTCTGTTTTTTTCCGCCTGCCGGTCCGCGCCTCAACGCGAACCTGACCCCTGACGATCGGCGCGGCATGCGCCGCAATCCTGAGGAGCCGACATGCATATTGCCCGCCAGTATTTAAAACCTTATATCGGCAGGATGTCCTTTGGGCTGCTCATCAAGTTTACCGGCACAATGATGGATTTGATACTGCCGTTGCTGCTCGCGTACGTAATCGACGAGGTTGTCCCGATCAAGGACGTCAAGGCGGTATATCTTTATGGCGGGCTGATGATGCTCTGCGCAGGCGTCGCCTTCTCCTTCAATGTCTGGGCCAACCGCATGGCGGCCAAGGTATCCCGCGATATTACGCAGAAACTGCGTTTTGACCTATTTACAAAAATCTCCCGCCTGTCATTTGCCGATATGAACCGGTTCGCCCTGCCTTCTCTGATCTCCAGGCTCACCAACGATACGTACAACATCCATACGCTGCTGGACAGGATGCAACGGCTGGGGGTGCGCACGCCGCTTTTGATTGCGGGGGGCATCACGCTTTCGTTTACGATGGAACCCACGATGGCGCTGATCCAGCTATTGATGACCCCCGCCCTGATCATACTGGTGCGGTGGGTATACAAAAGGAGCACGCCGCTTTATCGTGAAGCGCAGCAGAAAATAGAGGGTCTGGTCCGAATCCTGCGCGAAAACGCGGTGGGCGTGCGTGTGATCAAGGCGCTATCGAAGACGGACTATGAAAAACAGCGGTTCGCCAAAGTAAATGAAAGCGTGACGGATATTGAAAAGAAGGCGGGCCGGGTCGTAGCCGCCACCAACCCGATGATGAGCCTTATTCTAAACATCGGGCTGATGCTGGTGATTATCGTGGGCGCGTATCGCGTCCAGGCGGGGCTGATGCAAGTGGGCAAAATCATCGCGTTCCTTTCGTACTATACGATCGTCATCAACGCGGCGCTTTCCATCACGAAAATGTTTGCCATCTGGTCCAGGGGCAGCGCCTCCATGTTCCGCGTAGAGGAAATCTTGTTAAAAAGCGAGGCCACAACGGCAGGAGGTCGCGCGCATGTGGACGATGCCTGCCACATCCGCTTTGACGACGTCAGCTTCTCCTATAACGGCAAGCAAAATGATCTCTCCAATATTTCCTTCTGCGTCAAACGCGGGCAGACGCTTGGCATCATCGGCCCTACCGGAAGCGGAAAGACGACGCTTATCAGCCTTTTGATGCGGCTTTATGACGCACAAAGCGGCAGCATACGGATAGACGGAGACCTGATAAGCGGCATCCCGCAAAGCGAGCTGTCCGGCCGCTTTGGCGTGGTGTTCCAGAACGACGTGCTTTTAAACGACAGCGTATATGAGAACATCTCCTTTATGCGGAATATCCCGCAGGCCGAAGTGGAAAAAGCCGCCCGCGTCGCGCAGGCGGAGGAATTTATACTGGGGCTAGTAGACGGCTATTCGCACATGGTCGATATCTGGGGCGCGAATCTGAGCGGCGGCCAGAAGCAGCGGCTGCTGATTGCGCGCGCTTTAGCAGGAAACCCGGAAATATTGGTATTGGACGACGCCGAAAGCGCGCTCGATTACCGTACGGACGCCCTTCTTCGCAATGCGATCAGCAGCGAGTACAGCGACACGACGACCGTCATTATTTCGGAGCGGATCAGCTCCGTATGCAACGCAGACCATATCCTTGTGCTCGCGGACGGGCGCGTTGAGGGAGCCGGCACCCACAGGCATCTGATGGACACCTGCGAAAGCTACCGCAAAATCGCGCAGGTGCAGATGGGAGGGGCGGCAAAATGAAAGAACGTCTTACCGGCATTGCCGCAACCTTCAAAAGGCTGTGGAAGTATTTAAAAGACAAACGTGGAAGGCTTATGCTGCTCTTTGCCGCCATGCTGTTCGCCAATGGCCTGGAGCTTGCAATCCCCTTTCTATCCGGCCGGGCCGTGGATGCAATAGGCATTGTATCCGGCAATGTGGACTTTTCGCGCATCTTCCTGAATTGCGGCCTGATGGCGATCTGCTTCGGTCTTTCCTCCATACTTTCCTACCGGCTTTCGGTGGGGTTGATCGATTTAAGCCAGCAGGTTTCCTATGAGCTTAGAAAGGACGTGTTCCACAAGCTGGTGGATCTGCCGGTCAAGTACTTCGACACGCATTCGTCGGGGGATATTATCAGCCGTGTTTGCTTCGATATCGATACCATCAACGCGTCGCTCTCTACCGACCTGATGCAGGTTTGCACCTCGGTGGTGACGGTCGCCGGGTCCTTTGTGATGCTGCTCGTGATTTCTCCGCTGCTCTCCTGCGTGTTCTTGGTGGCGGTGCCCTTTACCATGCTGTTTACGGGGCGGCAGGTCAAGCGGCAGCACCCTTTATATCTGCTCCGTTCGGAAAAGCTCGGAAAGCTCAACGGGTTCGTGGAGGAAAGCATTTCCGGGCAGAGGACCATACGCGCCTACGGCAGGGAAGCGGAGCAGATCGAACGGTTCCGGGAACGCAACGACGCGGCGATAGAAGCGAATTACCGGGCGGATTATGAAAGCAGAATCTTAGGACCTTTGGTCAATTTCATCAACAACATGTCGCTGTCGTTTATCAGCGTGTTCGGAGCGCTCCTTTATATTGCCGGAAGCATCTCTTTGGGCAATATCTCCTCGTTCATCCTGTACTCACGGAAATTTTCGGGGCCGATCCGCGAGGCGGCGAACATCATTACGGAGATACAGGCGGCGGTGGCCGCGGCGCAGCGGGTATTCAGGCTGATCGACGAGGAGCCGGAGCCGACAGGCGAAAATGGGGAAGCCTTCCCCTTTTCCCCGCAGGGGGATATCAACATGCAGCATGTGAAGTTTGGATATGAAGAGGATGCCGACATCCTGCACGATTTGACGGTGGACGTGAAAAGCGGAAGCCTGGTTGCGATCGTTGGCCCCACGGGCGCTGGAAAGACGACGATTGTGAACCTGTTGATGCGGTTTTATGACGTGAGCGGCGGGCGCATATTGGTGGACGGCTGCGATGTGCGCGACATGGCCCGCAAGCAGCTAAGGCGGGCTTATGCGATGGTGCTGCAGGACACCTGGCTGTTTTATGGGACCATTTACGAGAACCTCGCTTACGGGAGCGAGAACGCCACAAGAGAACGCGTGCAGGAAGCCGCCAAAGCGGCGAAAATCCACAATTTCATTCTATCGCTGCCCGACGGGTACGATACCCTGCTTTCCGACGACAGCCTCAATATATCAAAAGGCCAGAAGCAACTTTTGACCATCGCCCGCGCCATGCTGCTGGACGCCAGCATGCTGATACTGGACGAGGCGACCTCCAATGTGGATACCGCGACGGAGATAGAGATCAACGAAGCGATGAAAAAGCTGATGCACGGGAAAACGTGCTTTGTCATCGCGCACAGGCTTTCCACCATAGAGCGCGCGGACCTGATACTTGTGATGGACCACGGGCGTATCGTGGAGCAGGGAAAGCATGAAGAGCTTTTGCAGCAAAAAGGCATGTACGCAAGCCTTTATGCGTCGCAGTTTGAAATCCGCTAATGCTGGCAACGATGGGTCGGCAAAAACTTGGGCTGCCCGCAAGCGTAATACGCTTGCGGGCAGCCCTTTCATTTCTCCGGTTTCAAGCCGTTTGATTGCGCCTGCCGCTTTCCGCATCGGGGGGGCTTTCCTGCAGACGCTACCCGGCGCCCGTGGTTATAAGGAAAACTCGGAAATATTGACCGGGCGGCCTTCCTCCATGGAGCGTTTTGCCGCAAGGCCGATCAATACGGGCTGGAGCCCGTCGTTGACGTCCACCTCGGTAGGCGTATCGTTTATGACGGCGTCCACAAAGGATTTGATCTCCTGCTGGTAGGCCGCCATATAGCGCTCCAGGAAGAAATACAGGGGCTTTTCGGACGTTACGCCGTCCGCGGTGCTAAGCGTCGCGGTGGAGGCGGCATCGTTGCCGTTTGCCACGCAGCCCTTGGAGCCGAACACCTCGGCGCGCTGATCATAGCCGTAAGCGGCCTTGCGGGAATTGTCGATCACCGCGAGCGCGCCATTCTTGAGCTTCATGGTGACGATGGCGGTATCCACGTCGCCCGCTTCGCCGATGGCGGGGTCAACCAGCACGGTGCCCTTGGCGTATACCTCTTCCACTTCCGAGCCGGACAGGTAACGGACCATATCAAAATCGTGGATCATCATGTCCAGATACAGCCCGCCCGATACTTTTACATAGGGGATCGGCGGGGGCGCGGGATCGCGGGAGCTGATGCGGACGATGTGCACATCGCCGATCTTCCCGTCTACAACGGCCTGCTTCAAAGCGCGGAAATTGTGATCGAACCGCCGGTTGAAGCCGACCTGATACTTGAGGTTCCTGCCCTTTAACGCGTCCATAACGCCCTTGATCTTTGCGAGGTCATGGTCGATGGGCTTTTCGCAGAACACATGCTTTCCGGCGGCGATCGCCTCCAGGGAGATAGGGCTGTGCGTATCGGTGGAGGAACAGATCAGCACCGCGTCTATGGAGGGGTCCTCTACGATTTTGCGGTAATCCAGGTAGACGCTCCCAATACCCACGCTTTTTGCCCACGCCGTGGTTTCTTCCGAAATAAACGGGTCGGCGATGGCGGCGATTTTTGCGTTGGGCACGCCGGTCAGTATGCTTTTGGCATGCACCTGACCGATGCGGCCCGCGCCGATGATGCCTAATTTAATCATAAGCAAAACTCCTATTTTGATTGTGTTTTACTTTGCCAGTGTCCAGATAGTTAGAAGCCCGGCGCTATTGAAAAATCGCCTGCAGGCTTTCAAAGCAATGCGCGTTTATGAATTCCGCGGAGGGGATACTGAGCGTTTCCAGCGCATAGGCGCCCTTGTACCCGGTCTCTTCCAGAGCGCGGTATACCGCCTTAAAATCGATATCGCCGTAGCCGGGGAGCCCACGGTGGGAATCCGCAAAGTGTACGTTTGTTATTTTCCCTGCGGCCGCATGGATCGCCTTGGTCATACCGCCGTCCTCCAGGTTGGAATGGAACGTGTCATACAAAATCCCCACGTTTTCAGGATCCCCCAGCTCTTTTAGGAACGCGAGTACGTCGTATGTGCTGTTGAGCATGCTGGTTTCGGCCTTGTTGATGGGCTCGATCTGAAGCGTGACGCCTTGCTTTAGCGCATATTCGATGCAGGGGAGAAGGGACCGCTTCAGGTTTCCAAGCAGCGCCTTTTTCTCCTGCAGCTCAAGCTTGCCGCGCACAAGCCCTATCGTAACGTTCGGCGCGTTTAGGCCCGCGGAAAGCTCGATATGCCCTTTTATCACCTGTATGGCGCGCGCCCGGATATCCGCATCCGGGGAGGATAAAAACAGGCCGTCCAACCCGTAGATTTGGCCGGTGGATATCGTGGTGGCCATGAGATGATGCGCTTCAAGCTGCTTATAAAGCGCGCGCGCGTTGACCTTATGCGGATAAGCTATGGCGAGTTCCGCCCCAGTAAAGCCGGTCTCCTCCAAAAATGCCAAAGCGGCGGAAAACGCGCCCGCCGGGAATGGTGAAAAAATTGTATCGTATTGATAGGTAATCGTCTGAGAGAGCTTGTTTTCCATAGACTCCTCCGCCGCGTTTAGGGAAAAAGAGGCCGGCTGCAGGAGACTTCCGGCAGCCGGCCGGTCAGGAGTTACAGCTTGGTGAACGGCCCGCGCATGGGGATTTCGTACACGCTCTTCCAGCCTTCGGAGAAGGGTTCCTTGAGGTAAGGCGCCATTTCCGCTTCGGTGCGCAGCGTGGTCTTTTCCACCGGGGGTACGGTTCCCGGCGGGAACGCGTCGAGTATCTGGTCGTTGAGCAGGGTCAGGTACTTGAGTATTGCCACGATGGGGCGCTTGGCCTTGCGCGGATCGGAGATGGTGGGGGTGCCCACCACGCCTTCGCGGTTGGTCGCCATTTCGATGGAGGCATGGCCTTCGCCTTCGCTCCAGCGGTGCGGGCGGCGATATGGCTCTATGGATTTGTCGAAATGCCCGTCGGGCAGGTAACTTTCGCCCCACTTGTCTTCCGCGACGCTCATATCCACCATGTCCTTAAAGAGCAGGAGGGCGACGGAGGTCTCGCATTCGTCGGCGTGGATGAACGTGGTATCCAGGCTGTCCGGCTTGTTGTTGGGGATGAAGAACTCACGTACGGCCCTGTGCCATTCCAACGTGCGGAATATGCCGGGCAGCTGGAAGCGCTTGCAGAATTCCTGGATGGCGCTCTCAAGCATCCACAGATGGCCGTGGTTGTTGATGAGTATGATCTTGCGGAAGCCGTCGTTCCAGAGGCCCAGCATCATATAAATGAGGGTCTCGACCACGACTTCATGCGGCATGTTGATGGTGCCGGGCATGCCGATGTGGTGGTATGGGTGCCCGCCATAGTTGAGCGCCGGGAACGCAAGGTTGATTTCACGGCCCTGCTTGGCGGTATAGCGGCGCAGGCCTTCGAGTATCTGGGTGACCATGAAGGTATCGAGGCCGGTATTCGCGTGCAGGCCGTGGTTTTCGGTGCAGCCGATGGGAACGAACACGATATCGTTCTTGCGGCGTTTTTCAATGACATGCGCGCGCGGCGTGTTCTGGATATAGGTGCCGGCTTTGCCAAGCTCGGATTCCGCCGGGATGCCGTATTCCTTGAGCACTTCGTCGATCTGCTCCTCGGTCATATCCCAGACTTCCTTCTTGAGGCGGCCGACGGTGGTATCCTCGAACATGATGCCGGGCATATCCGTCATCAGCCAATTGATTTGCTGTTTTGCCATTTTACTCTCCTCCGGGATTTATTTGTCCATGATGCAGGTGATTTTGCAGTTGGAACGGTCGGTGCGCAGGGCGACGATGTTTTCGGGCACATCGTCGAGCTTGATGCGCTTGGTGATCATGGGGAGCATATCCATGCCGCTCGCCATGCACTGGATGACACGTGGGAACGTGCCGTTGCCGGAATGGCCCTGTGCGCCGACCATGCGGGCGCAGCGGACCTGCAGCACTTCGCCGGTGACGGGCATCTTGGCTTCCGCGCGGGCAACGACCACGATGGTAGCGTTGAGCGTGCGACCTTCCCAGATGGCCTTCTCGATGCCGGGATATACGATGGTGGGAAGACCCGTGGCTTCGAGGTAAAGAGAGGCGCCCATGCCGTCCGTCAGGCGGAGCACTTCTTCGGCAAAGTCAACCTTGGTGGGATCGATGACATAATCGGCGCCCAGCTTCTTGGCGAGTTCCGCGCGTTCCTTCTGGGGTTCGCTCATGATGCAGACCGCGGCGCCCTGGCGCTTGAGTATGGCGCAGGCAGCGAGGCCGACCGGGCCGCCGCCGCAGATTACGACGTTGTCGCCGGGGCGGATGCCGCCGCCGCGCGCAATAACCGCGTTGTACGCAACGCTGCAGGGTTCGACAAGGGAACCGGCGAGGAATATGTCTTCTTCGTTCTTGTACTGGCGGCGGAGGGGTTCGAGGCTCCAGAGGCAGCGGTCGGGCAGCACGATGTATTCCGAGAACGCACCGTTTACGTTGAAGCCGATTTCATCCAGGCGTTCGCAGTGGTTGGGGTTGCCGTCCGCGCAGGGCTGGCAGGAGCCGCACCAGAGCATTTCTTCGGCGCATACCAGCTCGCCGCCCTTGAAGGGCTTGTTGGTGACTTTGTCCTTGGCGCCCGGGCCGCTCTTTACGACCACGCCGGAAAGCTCATGGCCGAGTATGCAGGGAAAGCCGGTGAGGCCGGGGTAATAAATGTAGCCGTCGTCCTGGGGCTGCGCCATATGCACGTCGCTGCCGCAGATGCCGCAGGCCCTGAGTTTGATGAGTACCTGTCCGGGGCCGGGTTCGGGGATGTCATATTCGCGGATATCGAGTTTGGGATCTTTCCATACCAGGCTGCCGAGATAGGTTTGTACTTTGTCGATGTCCTTGGAGCCCAGCTTGAACCCGGGCTTGGGCGCCCATGTCGCGCTCAGGGTAACGCCTCTCATTTTCGCCATGTTCTTTGCTCTCCTTTGATTTTATTGTTTCAGGATTTGTCCGTCCCGGAGAATGTGAGCCTTTACGTGCAGGGGTTTATCCAAGGAGCCGATTAAGAAATGCATTTGTATGATTGAAAATGAAAACGTTTGCAATTTTCTTCATTATAAGTCTGCGATGAGCGGAATGTCAAGCGCGCAGCCAAAAATTTTACATCGTTATTTCTTGCGCAATCCTTGTGTGCATTGCCAAAATCAAAATGCCGTCATTGACAACCATACCATACCGTAGTACTCTTTAAAAAAATATCTGAGCGCAAAAGGCAGATTGCAAGCGTTTACAAAATGGTGAATTGAGGACAAAAAAATGACAGCTGATGGCAGGAAAGAGAAGCCTGTCACAATCAAGGATATTGCAAAGCTCGCGGATGTTTCCTATGCAACGGTCTCGCGGGCGCTTTCGGGTAACCCTGCCGTAAAAGAAAAGACGCGCAGGCTCATATTGGATATCTGCGAGCAGGAGGGGTATACGGCAAACGACGTGGCGCGCAGTATGGTGATGAAGAAGACCAATCTCCTGGGCGTCATACTGCCGAGCATCGATAACCCGTTTATGTCGGAATTGGCGTACCATATCGAATGCATCGCGCGCGAGCAGAACTATAGTATTATCCTCTGCAATTCGTCCGGCAATATGAAAATTGAAGAGCAGGTCTTCATGCTGCTGCTGGGGCGCCAGGTAGACGGCATACTGTTGCTCCCCTCCTGCAAAAGCAGTTACGAGAACCTGAAAAAGCATTTCAATAAGGTACCCACCGTATTTGTCAACGAAAACCTGGAAGATGTGCCCGAAAGCTATGTCGTGGTGGACAATTACCGCGGAACCTGCATGGCGACCGAATATCTCTTGAGCCTCGGGCACCGCGATATTTTATACTTCGGGCGCAGCCTCACCACTTCGACGCATACGCTGCGCGCCAAGGGATACCAGGATACATGCGAGAAAAACGGCATTGCGCCGCTGTTCTGGGACAACGTCTCCGATATCACTTCGATAGAAACCGGATATGAAATGGCAAAAGAGCTGTTCGCCGCAAAAATAGACTACTCCGCCATCGTAGCGGGGACGGATACGCTCGCGCTTGGGGTGATCAAGGCGGCCGACGAACGCAGCCTGCATATTCCGCAGGATATTTCCCTGATTGGATTTGATAATATCCGCTATACGGAGCTTCCCAAAATCAACCTGACGACAATCGAGCAGCCCAAGGCCATGATGGCCGAGGTGGCGGTCACCATGCTGATCAACAAAATTCAGAGCGATTATCGGGGCTATACGCACCGGATATTGGCGCCTACGCTGATTAAACGCAACACCTGCATCCCGGAAAAGGGATACGGGCAGCAGCTAAAATCCGGCGCGGCACAAAGGCGGCGCTGAGGGTCAGCGGTTATACAAAGTTGTTCTCCAGTCCGGCGCGGCGGTATTCGTCACAAAACAGGAACCGGATGACGATATCGCCGCCTTCATGCACTTCCACGCGCTCCACAAGCGCGCTAAGCAGTTCTCGCGTTAAAGCGTCAATATTTCCGTGTCGTTTCAGGCAATGAAGGAACGGATCCCCCATTCCGGATTGTTTTTCGATATCGCTTTTTTCTTTGTACAAACTTTTTACAATATCGTTCAGCCGCAGCATTCGGTACGAATATTCCTCCTTCATGGTCCGATATTCCTCGCGAGAGATGTCGCCTTCTTTCCAATCCTCGTATAGATGTTGCTGATAGCGCGCGATTTTCTGCAGCTCCGCTTCCCGGTCCCTAATTTGCGTATCGAGCCGTATGGCCTGGCCTTTGGGCGCGGGGGCCGCATCCACTGCGGCAATAAGCGCATCCGTTTCCACGCCGATCGTAATCTGCTGTTGTATGGCGAGCAGTACGGCTTCTTCCAGCCGGTCGTGCCGGATTGCGTGTTTGGTGCATGCCGCCCTGGAGCGGTTCTTATAGGTGGAGCAATAATAGCGTACGTCCTGCCCCGCTTTTGCAGTATGGCGGCTTAGCCCCATACCGCAGTCCGCGCAACGCAAAAAGCCGCAAAACAGATACAGCTGCCTGCTGTTTGGCGCGGCCCGGGTATCCCGCGTTTGCAGCGCCATGGCTTTTTCAAATACATCCCGGCTAATGATCGGCTCGTGCGTTCCTTCGACGATAAACCAGTCTTCCCTTGGCGTTGCGACCTGGGTATGGATTTTGTAGCTCTTTACCCGGTATTTGCCCTGTACCATATCCCCGGCATACATTTGATCCTTGAGTATGCCGGCCACGGTTCGAAGGCTCCACAACGGCTGTTTGCCCGCATTGGGGTTCTGGTAGCGCATGCCCTTGTTGCGTTTATACTGCGACGGGCAGGGAACGCCGAGTTCATTAAGCTTATGCACGATGCCGTTCTTGCTTATGCCCGCAAGAAACCATGAAAAAATCTGCGCGACCACCTGCGCCGCCTCGTCATCCACGATAAAACGGCCTTTGTCTTTAGGATCCTTGCAATATCCATACGGGGCAAACGCGCCGATAAACTGCCCCTTTCTTCGTTTCATGTCAAATACCTGGCGCACCTTCATTGATGTTTCCCGGCAATGGTTGTCGTTGATGACGCCCTGTATGGGAACGGCGATGTTGTTCATCATGTCCGGGTCCCGGTAACTGTCCAGCGGGGGCAGACCTAGGGAGACAAACCGCACGTCATGGCGCGGAAAAAACTCCTCTAAGAAATATCCCTGGTCGGCGTAATTGCGAAATGGACGGGAAAGGTCCTTGACAAGGATCATATTCACTTGATTGGCCTCCACGTCGGCCAGTAAGCGTTTAAAACCGGTACGGTCATAATCCGTGCCGGTCATGCCGTCGTCAATATAGATATCATGAAGCAAATAGTTGTCCGCATCCTCCCGCCTGAGCCGTTCGATATGCTGAAGCAGCAATTCCCGCTGGTTCTTTACGCTCAGGCTTTCATCATTTCCGTCCTCTTTGGAAAGCCGGATATAAAGCCCGGCCATCCATGTTTTTTTCCAATCGGCAGCTTTTGTGGCGTTGTTCCGGCTTTTTCTTGCCATGCTGCCTCCCGTCTCGCAAGAAACAGAAATCGGATCGTCATAAACGTCTTTCGCTCTTTTGTTGCATGCAATGCCGCATCAGAAGTTCCTGCAGAGAAGGCGCGTCCGGCACAAATTCTACTTTGATGCCGGTCTCCCCGCACCGGAAACGGTAGGGGTTGTTGATTTCCTTAAGATAAAGTTCCATCCGCCGCCCTTTGGGCAGCGTACTGTCAAGCGTTATGTTTTTTGCGTCCGCCCATCGGGTTTTGTCTGTAAAATCCGGACCGACGTCGCCCATGCATTCAAACTGCTCCAAGGGATTAATCCTCCTTTGCCGGGATGTAACATGTATATGCGGGCCGCCATTCTTAATATACACGGCCCTACCGGTTCTACCGGACCCACCGGCGACACCGGCCCTACTGGGCCCACGGGACCCACTGGAGCCACCGGTCCCACGGGTGATACCGGGCCTACAGGCGACACCGGGCCTACTGGTCCTACTGGTCCTACAGGAGATACCGGGCCCACGGGTGATACCGGGCCTACTGGCCCCACGGGAGACACCGGGCCCACCGGACCCGCCGTACTGCTGCTGGGATTGCAGGCGCAATACCAGGACGCCGAAGTCGCAACCCTCGCCGACGGGGACGCTGTTCCCTTCAACACGCTCATCAACAATGTAAGCCCGGATATGACGCTCAATGCGGGAACCGGGGAAATTACAATTACCGCGCCGGGAAACTATTATGTGAGCTGGTGGGTTTCGGTGGACGGTTCGACCGTCGCAACATTCATCACGTTCTCGCTGGAGCTTGACGGCGCAGCGCTGTCCTCCGCCGCCATACCGGCATTAACAGGACAGCTTACGGGCTCGGATTTGATCACTGTCACAACCGTGCCTGCCGTACTGACGGTAAATAACACCACCGGCAACGATATTTTCACCGGGGACACGGGCATACAGGCGAATATCGCCATTGTGCAGCTGTCATAGTGCTTTCCATAGGGGTAGTTTCATCTGTCTCAAAAAAAGTAAGAGCCGCGCCCTCTGAGTGAAGGGGCGCGGCTCATATTCTGCTTTTCGGTTCTTAGAACGGCCGGGCAAAGAACCAGTTCGTTACAAACTGATCCAACAGGATGAGCACGCCAAGCGTCGCAACATAATAGATGAACGGAGTCAGCCGCTTGCTTTTGATGACGCGCAGCATCAGGCGCACGGCCAAATAGCCCGCCACCCCCGCCATGACCATGCCCGCGATAACAAACGTCCAGTTGACGTCTCCCAGGCCGCTTTCCAAAAGATCCGGTACCTCAAACACGAAAGAGCCCACGATGGCGGGTATGGAAAGCAAAAAGGAAAAATCCGCGGCTTCCTTCCTCTCCATTTTGCAGTATAGTGCCCCGGCGATGGTTGCGCCGGATCTTGAAACGGCGGGAAGTATGGAAACGCTCTGCATGAAGCCGATGATAAGCGCATCCCCCGGACGCATGGTCTGCATATTTTTCCGGCCTACCCTTGCGCGCTGCGCGAACCAGAGGATAAGCGCAGTTAGCAAAAACTCGAACCCAAGGGTATTCCCTTTAAAGGATTCCTCTATCAAATCCTTCAGAAAAACAGCGGCGAGAACGGTGGGGATGAGCGCAATAAGAAGCATCAGCGTTTTCTTTTGGAACGGATGGCGGATGATATCCCACAATTCCTTATAATACACGGCGAGTAAAGCAAGCAGCGTGCCGAGATGCAGCATGATGGTAAAAAACAATGTCCCCTGTTCTACGCCAAACAGGTTGTTCAACAGCACCAGGTGGCCGGAGCTTGAAACCGGCAAGAATTCCGTAATACCCTGAACAAGGCCCAACAACAGTGCGATCCAAATTGTCATAGCAGTTCCCCTCCCGAGGCGGGGCAATCGACAACCCCATCATTTCGTTTCACTTAGCTAATGATATGCCGTGAATGGGTTATTTACAAGCCCGGCTTTCTTTTCCATAAAAAAGCGTCCCGTGTAAAACGGGACGCTTTTCACGTTTACTGCTAGTAGGGATAATTGGGCCCGAGGCGATCCGCTTTTACATAGGCGGTATGGGTTTTACTATCCGACCTCCAGGTCACGTTGTAGAAATCGCTGACCTTGTACACGACAGTAACGGCCTTGCCTTGCTCAAGCCAATCGACGGTTACGCCGCGTTCCTTAAAACTGTACGGGGTCTTCCCAAGATCCTCATACGTGGGCGCGCCCGCAAGTTTCTGAACATACATAGTGGAACCGACCACGCCGCCAGAGCCAGAGCCGGGGTAACCACCGTAGTATTCAAGATTTGAGGCGGGCACATACATGACATCGTTATCAACAAGTATCTGGATCCATTCGCCATTGGTAGCCATTGCCCAGACCTGTTCGTTGCGGGTCAGATACCCGGTGCGGTAAGCGCTCTGCTCGTAGGGGATGGAATAGCAGTAGGTGTAGCTGCTGGGTGCATACATCCAGGTATTGAGTGTCCTAAAGCCGGATGTGCTGGTGCCGCCGGCTGCTACGACCACACGGCTGGTCTGCACATAACCGGTCCTGCCTTCAAAGTTGATCTTGGTCCACGTGCTACCCACGGTGCCGGTACGGGGGGCGCTATCCCCCTCATACAGATAACCGAGCCGCGTACTGGCAGTGGAGGTGCTGGAATAAACGGGTACGGTATAGGTGGCATATACCGTGCCGCCCGAAGTGGAGCCGGCGCCGTACATGCGCATATCCGGCGCATACACGTAGCCGATGTTGACGCCCAACTGAACCTCATACCAACTGGAATTGTACATGCCCAGATAGGTGATGCTGTCGCCGTAATCAAGGTACCCGATTGCACGGTAAGACGTACCGGGGCCTGTGCGGACAGCCGTTTCCCGAAGCGCATATAGTTTGGTAGACGAGCTGGGCGGGGTGCTGCCGCCACCGGTATATGCCTTGAGATAGCTGCTGGACACGTACGCCGTCTGGTTGTTGTACTTGACCTGCGTCCAGTTGCCGGAAGTTCCCGTCTTTTGCACGGTCTCGCCCTTGACGAGGTAGCCGAGGATCGAATAGCTTGTGCTGGGGCCCGTGCGGACGTTGACGTTGGCCGTCGCCACCATGGTGGTGGTGGAGCCGGAGCCCGTATTGGAGGAACTCTTGGTGAGGTAAGACGAGCTTACGTAGGCCGTGCCCGTGCCCCATTTGATGATGGACCAGGAGCCGGTGGCGCCCACCAGCGCTACGGAGTCGCCTTTCTTAAGTTCGCCGAGCTTTGTATAGCTGGTGCCGGGGCCGGAGCGGACATTGACGGCGGCATTGGCATACGCCGCTACTGCATCGTCATCGCCTATGATGACGACGTCATCGTCATTTCCGGCATACGGTTTGACATAGGGCGTATTCACATAGCCGGTCTTACCGTGATAATCGATCTTTGTCCAGTTGCCTGAGGTGCCAAGCTTTGTCGCCACCTCGCCTTTATCCAACGAGCCGATAATGCTGTAGCTAACGCCCGGTCCGCTGCGCACATTGACAGCGGTCGTGGCGTACACCTGGGACGCCGCCATTGCGGGAAGAGCCGCGGCCAGCACGATGAGCATCACCAATGCGACCGCAAGCGTACGACGTACAGAAGTTGTTTTCATATGGATCCCTCCTTTATTGCTGTTCATATCCTTTTCCCCCATTCCGCGGCACAATCCATGTCAAAATATGACTTGTCTGGGAGCAATCTTTCTTACTATGGATTATACCCTCCCGCCAAGCAGAAAGGAACCGCAATCAGGAAAGTTCATACATTCTTTAAAAACTTCTCCCATGGCGGCCACTATTCGCCAAGCAGCACATACTTAAACGGATCGACCGCCTTGCCGTCCCGGTAAAGCGCAAAGTGCAGATGGGGTTCCATGGCGCATTCGCTTACTGCGGTATCGCCCACTGCGCCAAGTTTCTCGCCGGCGTTGATGCGCTGCCCTTCCTTGACGGCCGTGGGATTGGCAAGGTTCGCATAGAGACTTTTTGAGCCGTCCTCGTGCTCAATAAGCACGCTCATGCCCAGCTTTTTGTCTTCATACACCTTTTCTACCGTACCGCTCTTTATGGCGATCACGTCCGTACCCAGACGGGCCTTGATGTCCACGCCGTCATGCGTCGTCCAGACCTCCAGCGTTTCCGAGTAGAGCAGCGTATCCACCGCGAATCCCCATATGACCTCCCCTTCCACGGGAGGTGCCGCCTTGCTTTCAGCCTGACGCTTGGGCTTGGATGTGGGAGCGGGCGTCAGGGTGGGCTGTGCCGGTGTCGGCACAGGCGTGCTTACGGGGGTGGGACGTACGGCTTCGCTTAGCGGTTCATCCTGGTTTACCCCGGCTGCCTGGGAGGGGGGCGTAGGTTCGACCTGCTGCGCCTCCCGGTCCGGCATCAGAGCGACCGCCGCCGCGATGGCAATGCACAGGACGCACAGCCCCAGCACCACATAAAACCCCTGCTTTTTGAGAAACGCCGACGCATTTTCTAAAAATGCACCACGTGTTCCTTTATGTTCCATACGGGTTCCTCCTTTTATAACGTTGCATCAACCCAAAAGGTTGCGTGTTTTGAGTGTATCCAATACAAAAAAGGTTATAACATCCAACAATCCAGTAAGCGCTTTCATTTGCGCATATTTTACCCTTTTATTTGGAACATTTTACCTTGTTTATGCCTTTTGCGGACGGACATACTAGTACCCGTGAGGTGGTAAGAGTGCGTAACAGTACGAAAACAACCTCCATTGCCAATAAGGGCAGGAGAAAACTCGAATTTCTTCGAGCGGTATTCAGTCCGGGCGACAGCGGCGGCGGGAACTTTGTTCCCGCCTTTGCTTATCAAAAAAGCGCCTGCGGCACTTTTTCGGGCACCGCACCTGCCGCTGGCAGCGGTTAGCTCCGGGGCTGGGACCCCAAGAATGTTTTCCGAAGATGCGGCCGCCATAAAAGGGGATGCCGAATGCGAAAAAGGATTGCTAAAAAATTTCAAAAAATATTTTATTGTTCTGCGCGTATTCTCTTGGAACCGGGACATACTACTATTGAGGGCAGAACAGTGCTTATTCAAGTACCGGGACGTCCCTCATCGTCAGAACGGACGTGAGGGCGCCTGAGATAACACTCAGGCCGTAAGATCATCCGGGAGACAGCAAGCGCGGGGACCGCAAGGTCCCCGCGCTTTTGTTTGTCGAAAAAGTACCTTATAGCGTGTGTCAATAGGAACAACCTGTGCCTATGGCACGGACACAACGTTCCTGCAAGGAAAGCCTTGCACCGCAAGGCTTTCGCCGCCACCGCGCATGTCGCTGGCGGCGATTAAAGCCTTCAGGGGCTGCGGCCCCCGAACCCCAAGGGTTTTATCGACAGCCTGAACGCAGGGATCACAGGTCCTGCGTTTTTAATTTTGTTATTTTGTTAAATGCGGTTTTAAAACGACATCTTACCAGTTTACAAAATCGCCTGCGCCTGCATTCCAATCGTTTGAAAAATAACATTTCTGTTTGTCTGGGTTGCCTCTCATGGTCTTTGCAATTTCTTTCGAATTAATACAGCAAGAAATTGCTTGCATCAAAATGCGGAAAGGACACAGTATGCTCTGGAAAGACAAGTATGAGTTGGGCGTTCCCCTGATCGATACGCAGCACAAAGAGTTGTTCCGGCGGGTGGATGCGTTCATGCAGACGCTGCGGTCTCCCGTTTCATGGGAGGAAAAGGTGGCGAAGGTAAACGAGACGCTGGAATTCATGAAAACATATGTGGTGACCCATTTTCAGGACGAGGAAGCTTACCAGCAGAAAATCGGTTACCCCGGCCTTGCGGAGCACCGGGCGCTCCATGCCGGAATGGTCGCCTATGTGGTGGAGGTAGCCGCGCAGTATGAGCAACAGGGCTACAGCGAACGCCTGATGCAGCAGTTTGGAGGCAAGCTACTTGCGTGGCTTATCAACCACGTTGCGTCCGAGGACCAGCAAATCGCCGCATATGAGAGGTCCGAGGGGGTGGCGTCCAATGTCTGAAGTTCTGTACCGCCCGTTTTTGCAGGCGACGCAGCATGTATTCCAATTGATGCTGGACTTGAACGATGTGCACGCGGAGCCGTTAAGCGAAACTGCCCACGCACTTGACGCCCTGGAGGTTTCCATCGGCGTAACCGGCGATCTAAGCGGCCAGGTGGTTTACAGCTTTCCGTATGAGACCTGCCTTAACATGGTCAATATCATGAGCGGCATGGAGATTTCGGAGGTAGACGAGTTTGTGACCTCCGCCATCAGCGAAATCGCCAACATCATCAGCGGAAACGTGATGACGCTGCTGACCGATGAAAGCC
The DNA here is from genome assembly GCA_023426265.1 of Bacillota bacterium. Taxonomy (GTDB): domain Bacteria; phylum Bacillota; class Clostridia; order Christensenellales; family CAG-138; genus JAEYLA01. Next base: position 6,603 of record JAFABA010000221.1, on the reverse strand, counting down.
TCTCGTGCGATATCCTCCCGCCCAAGCTGATTACTGGCGAGGTGGACAAAAGAAGCTATAAGCTGGATACCGTTTCCTGTATTGTCACCTCCGTAGGCAACATCTGCCTGGATATCATGCTCAATCCCGCGTCATAATTGCTGTAAGACTTTTGAATGGGCGGCAACTGCCGCCCATTTTGTTTGTTAAATTTATTTCAATTCCTATGTGCCCAACGGGAACAAACTATGTTATGATGGAACATGGCGTCACCGCCTTATGAAGAATAGATTCGCCGGTTACATACCGCGATAAAAAGCTTGACCGAGGTTCATATGAAGAAACTGTTTTCCCGCGCGCTTGTAAGTTTGCTCCTGCCCGTATTTCTGCTTTCCGGCTGCGGCCCGTCGCAGAATGAAAAGGTATCCGCCGTAGGGTTTTATCTTGACACCGTCATCAGCATTACGGCCTACGGCGTGAAGCAGGAAGTTGTGGACGATGCACTGAGCAAAGTGAAGGAATATGAAGACCTGCTCTCTAAAACAGTGGAAGGCAGCGACGTTTGGAACATCAACCACGCAAACGGCCAGCCCGTTGCGGTGAGCGACTACACGCGTGAAGTGTTGGAAGCCTCCGCAGAAACAAGCAAGGCCTGCGGCGGCGCGTTTGACATCACGGTTGGGCCCAGCGTGGCGCTGTGGGACTTCAAAAGCGAGGAGCCTTCCCTGCCGAACCCGGAAAAACTGGCCGCGGCCGCCAAGCTGACGGACTATACCAAGGTAAAGCTTGAGGGAAACACCGTCACACTGCCCGCGGACATGCAGATTGAGCTCGGCTCCATCGCGAAAGGGTATATCACGGATAAGATTGCGGAATACTGCCGTTCCCGCGGGGTGAAGCGCGGCATTTTAAACTTTGGCGGCAATGTCGTCGTCATCGGCAACCGGCCGGACGGCGCACCCTGGAACGTAGGCATTCAGGACCCCAAAGAGCCCACAGGCCAGCCGCTTATCACCCTGCCCACCACGGACGGCGCGGTGACCACAAGCGGCGTCTATGAGCGCGGCTTTACGCTGGACAGCGTGCTCTACCACCATATTTTGGACCCGAAAACGGGCTGGCCCGTGCAAAACGGCCTTGCTTCCGTTACCATACTCGCCAAAGCCTCCCTGACGGCGGACGCATACGATACCGCCTGTTTTATCATGGGATTAGAAAAGGGCATGGCGCTTGTAGAATCCCTGCCCGGTGTGGAAGCGGTGTTTATTGACGATGAAAACAACGTCTATTATTCGAGTGGCTTGCAGAAATAAGACACGATGAATAACCCGTGGAAAGAAGTTCCTCTTGACGTATACGAAGGCCACATGACGCTTGATACCGTGGCCCAGCTTCAGGCGCTCGATTCGCTTTATGAGGAGCGTCTTGCCGCGTATCCAAAAAGCAGCGTGGCATTCTGGGGCGTTGCGGGTGGCAATGGGTTAAGGCATATCGACCCCGCGCGCGATGTCGCCGTATATGGCGTGGATATCAACGGAGCGTATCTTGACGCCTGCCGCAACCGGTACCCCGGGCTTGCCGGAAAGCTCATGCTGATCGCAGCGGATCTGTCGCGGCCGGTAAAATTGCCCTACGCGGAACTCATATTCGCAGATCTGCTGATCGAATATATCGGCATTCCCACTTTTATAGCGCGGGTGCAGGCATGCAAACCGCGCATCCTCTGCTGCACGGTACAGCGAAACCTTGCGGAGACGTTCGTTTCCCCTTCCCCCTATGCGGATGCGTTCGCAGGCGTCAGCAGCCTGCATACGGACATCGAGGAAGGCTTGCTTACGAAAAGTTTGGATACGATTGGATATGCCCTGTTGTACCGGGACGAGATTCCGCTTGTAAATGGCAAACAATTTCTGCGATTGGACTATACGGCCCGTTGACAAAATCAACGGGTTTTCAATTTTTATATGCGCTTGACTAGGCGCCCCCCCGCGGGCGTTCTTAAGGATCTGACGCATACTTGATGTGTGCGTTGCTATTTTGTCACGTTTTTCGTCAGGAAAATTCACACGCATTTCTTTCCTTACATGGTAAAATGATAGTGCAAAACATCGGAAAAGAAAGGACTGGAAGCTGTGCGCATTGCGCAATGCAATGATACTTTTTTGCCTATCGTGGACGGCGTAGGGCGTGTGGCGTTCGAATATGCACAAACGCTTGGCAAGCGCTCGCATGAGTGTTATGTGATCGTCCCCATGCGCGACGCGGGATACCGCGGCAATTATCCGTTTGAAATTGTGGATTTCGCATCCGTCAAAGTCCCAGGTTCCCCACAGTACAGCACCGGCATTGCGAAACTGGACAGCCACTATGTGGCCCGCATCGATATGGTGGACCTGGATATCGTTCACGCCCACAGCCCCGGCCCCGCGGGCTTAGAGGCGGCGCGCCTTGCCGCCAAGCATAAGATTCCGTTGATCGGCACATTTCATTCCAAATACCAGGAGGATATCCTCCGCTATACCCGCAGCGAGGGCATTGCGCAGATCGGCGCAAAATATGTGGCGGATTTCTTTGACCGTTGCGACGAGGTTTGGACGGTCAGCCGCCTGGCCGCACAGACACTGCGCTCCTACGGCTATGCCGGGCGTATTGAAATCGTGCCCCACGGCACCAATATCCCCACCATCACCGAGGTGGACAAAGCCGCAGTCAGGGAAACGTTCGCGTTGAACGGCGACCCGGTGCTGTTGTATGTGGGGCAGATGGACCGCAAAAAGAATATCAGACTCACGCTGGAAGCCGCGGCAAAGCTCTACCAGCGCGGCAAGCGCTTTCAGCTTGTGCTGGCCGGGCAGGGCAAGGATTTTGACGCCATACGCATGTATGCGGACGAGCTGGGGCTACATGATGCCATACGCTTTACCGGGCACATCGCGGATATGCGTACGCTCAACGGGCTGTATGCCAGCGCGTCCCTGTTCGTGTTCCCCTCCGCGTACGACACGGCGGGCCTTGTGGTGCGCGAAGCGGCGGCGGCGGGTACGCCCTCCGTGGTATTGATGGACAGCGCCCCCGCGGAAGTGATAGAGGACGGGAAGAACGGTTTTCTGTGCGAGGACGCCCCGGAATCCCTGGCATCGGTACTTGCCGGCGCGCTTTCGGATATGCACCGCCTCAAGGCGGTGGGCGAGCGCGCAAAAGCGACCATCCCTATCCCATGGGAAAAGGTGATAGACGGGGTGGAGGAGCGCTACCGCGCACTTTCCGAGCAAAAGCGCCCGGTATTAAAACGTAAGCGCGGACCTTTGCGCAAGGAGCTGACGCTGGTTGACCAATCGCTTGAAAAGCGGACGGTGGACATGCTGTGGCGCTTTATGCGGCAGGATCTTGAGCACGTATATTCCTACCCGTATACGCCGCAAAAGCGGATCTCAGGCTGCGCGCACGTTGCGTCGCTTCCCCGCTCAACGCCCGAGGAACAGGGCATGAACAGCCGTGATATCCTCACGCTTTACCATTCGCTGGACGCCAACTTTTCTTCCAACCTGCACGCCATGATGGTGGTGAAGAACGGGCATGTAATTTCGGAAGGCTATTGGGCCCCGTATGAAAAAGAATACCCGCACCAGCTTTACTCACTGAGCAAGAGCATCACGGGCATCGCCATCGGCATGCTGGTGGATGAAGGGAAACTTTTGCTCTCCGAGCGTATTGTGGATATATTTGCGGATAAAATCCCGGACCCGTCCACGCACCACTATAAGGACGCAACCGTATGGCACCTTTTAACCATGAGCACCGGCTCCCGCTTCAACGAGGTCGGCTCCGTGCTGGGGCCGGATTGGGAAAAAGAGTTTCTGGATGCGGGCGTGCGGTATGTCCCAGGCACGCAGTTTTGCTACAACTCCATGAATTCCTACATGCTTGCCGCCATCATCCGGCGCAAAACAGGTATGGGCTTATTGGAATATTTAAAGCCCCGCCTGTTTGAGCCGCTGGGCATCGGAGATATTGCTTGGGATACCTGCCCCATGGGCACGGAAAAAGGCGGCTGGGGCTTAGCCTTAAAGCTGGAGGACGTGGCGAAAATCGGCCTTTTGTATTTGCAGAAAGGCCGGTACGTGGTAAACGGCGAGGAGCGCGAGCTATTGAGCGAGGACTGGATCAAGGAATCCACCCGCGTGCAGATCGAAACGCCCAACGGCGAGTGCAAGGACGGCTACGGCTACCAGATCTGGTGCGCGCCGTACCCGGGCGGATACCTGTTCAACGGCGCGTTCGGCCAGTATATGCTCTCCCTGCCCAAGCACAACGCGCTGGTGGTGCTCTTCAGCGGTTCCCCGCTGCTGTTTGCCCAGAGCGAAACCATGGACTATGTATACCGCTGCTTCCAGAATGCCGAAGACGTGCCGTTCCCCAAGAACCCCGCTGCACAGCGCGCGCTTTCCTCGTTCTTGTCCGAGCTTTCCTGCCGCAACAAGGAGGACGCCGCGCCCAACGGCTGCATGCCCATGCCGTTCAACTGGGTACGCGAGCAGCTTTCCGGCAACACCTATTCATTTGCCGCGAACAAGGCGGGCATATTCCCGTTTGTGCTGCAATCCATCCACAACAACTTCCCGGCGGGCATTTCCTCCGTATCGTTCCGCACCGCGGAGGATGGCGCGCTTGAACTTTCCATAAAAGAAGGGAACGAAACGCATACCATAGGCATAAAGGAAGATCAGTTGACCCACGCCACCGTAAGGATTGGGGAAGAGGAGCATCCTGTGGGCGTTTCGGCCCGCTTTGGCATGCTCTCTAACGGCGAGGCGCAATTGCGGCTGTATCTTTACTACCTTACCACGCCCTGCACCCGGGTAGTGACGTTCGTGCTCAAAGAGGACACGCTGTATGTGACGCTGGATGAAAACCCTACGGTGCAGAACGCCGCCGCCATGCTGATGACGCTAATACAGCTTGCTTACAGCGAATTTGGCAGCATGCTGCATTTGTTGCGGCGCAACCGGATGCAAAACCATTTCTTTTCCTTTGGAACTTCAACCGTTACGGGCAAGCGCATAATTGAGCCCGTGTCATAGAGGGGGTATTTGAATGAAGAAGACGCTTTACAGATCCACCACCAGCAAAATGATATGCGGCGTATGCGGCGGCGTGTCCGAGTACCTCGAGGTCGACGTTTCCATTGTGCGCATCGTATGGGGCGTGCTCGCATTCACGGGCTTCGGGCTTGCGGCATACATTGTCGCCGCGCTTGTGATGCCGGTGCAGTAATGTCTTATGGCCTGGAAAAGCCCCATTTTCCCGCGGAAAAATTGACAATACGTGAATTTGTGGTATAATAGCGGCTATGGATAGGAGTATGGAAATGGAAGATTCACCCGACCCAGCGCGATATATGGGTATCTTTTTGTGATATCTGGCAACACACGCAGGCTGTGCGGTATTTGTCATAACCGCATGATGCCTCGCCGTGTGTTTTTTTATGGACGTCAGGGCACGTTAACATGTGCGTGGATATAAGGAGGTTAAAAAAACCGTGGAAGATGGCAATTTGCTGGGGCAAATTTTATTGCAATTGACTTTGATACTGATCAATGCAATATTTGCCTGCGCGGAAATCGCTATCATTTCGATCAACGACGCCAAGCTCAATAAGCTGACGGCGGCAGGAAATAAAAAAGCCATTACGCTCACCAAGCTGACCGGCCAGCCGGCGCGCTTTTTGTCCACCATTCAGGTGGGCATCACGCTGGCGGGCTTTATTGGAAGCGCGTTCGCCGCGGATAATTTCAGCGGCTATTTGATCAACCTGTTTTTGAGCTGGGGCTCCAAGATCTCCCCGGCTACGCTTAACACGATCTCCACGCTGGTGATCACGCTCATCCTCTCCTATATCACGCTGGTGCTGGGCGAGCTTGTGCCCAAGCGTGTGGCCATGCGCAACGCCGAAAAGCTGGCTTTGGGGCTTTCCGGCCTGATTTACGGGATATCCAAGATATTCTCCCCCGTCGTATGGCTCTTAACGGTCTCCACCAACGGTATCCTTCGGCTGTTTGGCATTGACCCCAACGCCGAAGAGGAGCATGTAACCGAAGAGGAGATCCGCATGATGCTCGACGAAGGCAGCGAGAAGGGCACCATCATGCCGGATGAGAAGGACATGATCCACAACATATTCGAGTTCGACGATAAGACCGCCGCGGAGGCCATGACCCACCGCACCGACGTCACGCTGCTTTGGCAGGAGGATACCGACGAGCAGTGGGAAGAGACCATATTCGAGGGACGCCATTCCATATACCCCGTCTGCGGCGAAAGCGCGGACGACGTAGTTGGCGTGCTGCACGTGAAGGATTATATCGGCCTCAAGAATAAATCCCGTGAGGAAATATTGAAGCACGCCGTTCGCCCCGCCTACTTTGTGCCTGAGACTGTGAAGACGGATATCCTGTTCCGCAACATGAAGCAGTCCCGCAACCATTTCGCAATCGTGCTCGATGAATACGGCGGCATGAGCGGCATTGTGACGATGAGCGACCTGTTGGAGGAACTGGTGGGCGACCTGGACGATGACGTGACCATGCCCGCCGATCCCCCGGATATTGAACAGATCGACGCCAA
>JAFABA010000218.1 GCA_023426265.1 Bacillota bacterium | reverse complement strand
AGCATCTGCGCGAAAAGCTGCAAGTACGATGCGATTACCATGGTAAAGGACCTCCCCGTATTTGATTATGAAAAATGCGTAGGCTGCCTGGAATGCGCAAAAAAATGCCCGCGCCAGATCATATGGAGCACGGGCAGCAATAAAAATCAGCCGGTTTTAGCGGATCATATTCCCCAGAACAGCCAGATCAGCACATAACCGGAAAGCACGGCGGCAAGCGTAAAGGGCACGCTGACCTTCATGAACTCCGGAGCTTTGACCTCGTACCCTTCCTTGCGCAGTATGCCTAAGCCTGCGATGTTCGCGGAAGCTCCGATTGGCGTAAGGTTTCCGCCCAATGTCGCGCCTGCGAGCAGGCCAAAGTACAATACCGTGGGGTCCACGCCCATAAGCTGCGCAATCCCTGAGGTAACAGGCAGCATGGTGGCGATATACGGGATGTTGTCGATAAATGCGGAAAACAGCACGGAAGCCCAAACCAGCAGCGTATACATCAGGAACAGGTTGTTGTTGCTGATACTAACAAATATCCGGCTGACCTCGGTGATTACTCCCGCTTCCGTAATGCCCGCGATCACCACGAATAGCCCAGCCAACAGCAGCAGCGTGAAATAATCGATTTCCCTGATGGTCTCCCGGATAAACGAGAGTCTCTTTCTGAACAGCTCCCGCACAAGACCGATCAAAAAGAGCGTTACGCAGATATAGCCATTGATGTTGCGCGGCTTATTAGGCAAGAACGAAGCGAGTATCAGAAGAACGATTGTGGAAACCAAAAGCACCGAAGGGACATAGTCCGTAACCTTCGTCCGCTCTCCTACGCTGATGGGCTGGCGTTGCTTTCTGAACACATATAGCAGCACAAGCGCGGAAACAAGGGCGCCGATCTGTACCACAAAGAACATGCCGGGGCGATTGTGGTAGAATATGAAGTCCAAGAAGTCCATGTTGGCGTAGCCGCCCAACAGTATAGATGTGGTATCCCCAACGAGCGTTGCGGCGCCCTGGAGGTTAGACGAGATGGCGATTGCGATAATGGGCATGACGGGCGAAATCTTGAGCTTTTTAGAAATATCCACCGCCACGGGAGCTACCATGAGCACGGTCGCCACATTGTCCACAAACGCGGAGATAAGCCCGGCGAACAGGGCTAGCGCAATGATCGCCCACCTGACGTCCGGCATTTTATCCAGTATCATATCGGCAAGCAGCGCGGGCATTTTGGAATCGATAAACAGCGCCACAACACCCATGGTGCCGAATATCATCAGGATCACGTTCCAGTCGATGGCGGAAAACAGCTTGTTGGCCGGCAAAATACCCAATATGACAAACAGTGCCGCAGAGACGAGCGCGATATAGGCGCGCACTTTGGGAAAAGCGATGAGACATACATAGGTCACAAGAAACAGGATCAGCGCAAGCGTCATGTTTGTAATCACCTCCGTATCGTTTTGATGGTCCGGGGCGTCAGCTCCTGTCCGATCAGGTAAGTTCCCCTTTTCTATCTGGATTTGAGAAGAATCAAATCATCGTCAGCATACAGCTCGGTCTTAGCGTCCAGCACCGCAATCACCTCGGACTCCCGGATGATGGCGATAATGTTGATACCCTCCGTCTGCCGCAGGCGCAGCTTTTCCAAACTCTTCCCCACCCAATGAGGTAGGGGTTTCATTTCTATGATGTCGTATTTATCGGACCGATGGATGGATTCCATGAGCCCGTTTGTGATCAGGCCGTAGGCGACACGCTCCCCCATCTCTTTTTCGGGAAGAATCACACGGTCTACGCCGATAGATTCCAATATCAATTTCTGGCGCGAACCATTCGCCTTCGCGATGATATAAGGCACCTTGAGCTCCTTCAATATGGTCGCGGTGACGGCGGCAGCTTCAAAATCCGAGCTGAACGAAATGACCACCACATCGAAGTTCCCAATCCCCAGCTTTTCCAGCACATCCTTGTCGGAGGCGTCTGCCTGTACAGCATGGGTCGAAAAACTGGAGGCCTCCTGTACCAAACGCTCGTCAATGTCGCAGCAGAGCACATGATGGCCGTTCTCAAATAGCGTACAGGCCAGACCCCGTGCGAATTTTCCAAGCCCGAGTATCGCAAACTGCGTATTTTGATCGACTGTTATTCTATTCATATGTTCCTACCGCCTTTTTTCTGTTGTTTACCCAATCATAACGTCTTCGTTGGGATATTGGATGCGTTCGTTTACCGTGTTTGCGCGTTGCTGAAGGGAAAGCATAATTGTGATAGGCCCGATCCTTCCCACGAACATACACAGCATCAAAAGCAGCTTGCCCGGGGAGGAAAGGAAGGGCGTAATGCCCGTAGTTACCCCCACCGTGCCCAACGCCGAAGCCACTTCAAAAAGCAGGTCCGCCGGCGTATGGTGAAATGCGGAGCCCTGTTCCGTAAGTGCAAGAATCATTCCTCCGCCCAGCCACAGCAGAAGCATGATGACGATAATGGTCAGCGCCCGCTGCAACGTAAACATGGGTAATGTTCTGCCGAATGCGAAAATATTCCGTCTGCCTCTTAATGTACTCCACACGCTCAGGAACAGGATAGCAATCGTGACGGTCTTCATACCGCCCGCGGTTCCTCCCGGAGATCCTCCAATCAACATCAGGACGCTCGATACCATTTTGGAGGTTTCACTCAGCCCGTTCTGTGCCATGGTAAAAAAGCCGGCAGTGCGCAGCGTAATGGACTGAAAGAAGGAACAAAGTACTTTACCGCCAACCGAAAGCGGCCCCAGCGTCTGCGGGTTGTTGTATTCTGCTATCAAAAAGTAAGCCGCGCCACCCACAATGAGTACCGCGGTTGCAATGAGCGCAAGCCTTGAATGCAGGGAAAGGCTGTGTTTCCTTTTAATATCCGGCTTTATTTTATATTTGACTTTCAGGGCCATATCGCGCCATACCGAGAAGCCGATCCCGCCCATCACTATGAGGCCCATAATCACAAAATTAAAGACGGGATCGGTTGCGTAAGGCATCAGGCTATACTCCCCGATGATGTCAAATCCCGCATTACAGAAAGCGGAAACCGAGTGGAATACCCCGTTTGCTATCGCATCATACCATATCACGCCTTTATTCAAAAAAGAAAGCGTCAATATGAGAGCGCCTATTCCTTCACAAAGGAAGGTACCGCGAATGACCAACAGGACCAGACGGACCATGCCACTCAAATCGTTGACATTGAACGCGGCCTGCACGGTCAGGCGATCCTTTAACGTCACTTTTCTGCCAAGATGGACAATAAAGTATGTAAAAATAGTAATTAAGCTAAGCCCGCCGATTTGAATGAGCAACAAAATCACGATTTTACCGAATACGCTCCACGTTGTCGCCGTAACGAGCGTGACCAAGCCTGTTACGCAAACAGCCGAGGTGGCTGCAAAAAAAGCATCCAGCACAGGTACTTCAACCCCTGGCTGGTGCGAAATGGGCAGGCATAGCAGAAGACCGCCAGTTACGATCACCAGCAGGAAACTGATGGCAATCAGTCTGGGTGGCGACATGTCTTTCTGTATTCTTACAAATGCGTTCATCCAGTGTATCCTTACTTATTTTCGTAATCGCTGACTGTACTATTATATCTGGTCAAGCAGCCCTCTGTCATTAGATTACTGGTATCTTGTTTCATTTT
>JAFABA010000214.1 GCA_023426265.1 Bacillota bacterium | reverse complement strand
CCGCTGCACAAGGCCGCGCTGGGCGCCCTGTAAGTTCTATAAGGAGGACATATGCCCGCACAAGTCCGCTTTCTGCTGGGCCGCGCAGGCTCGGGAAAAACCTATTTTATCAGGCAGGAGCTTTCCGCACTCAGGCAGCAGTTGAAGCGCGCCATTTTGCTTGTGCCCGAGCAGTTCACGTTTGAAACCGAGCGTGCGCTGGCCACCGATTTGGGTGGGCTATTGGGCATACAGGTTTTGAGCTTTGAGCGGCTCTCTGAACGCATCGCCGCGGCGGACGCGCGGGAGCATTTAAGCGCGCAGGGGCGGCGGATGATCGTGCGCAGCGCGGTGCACCGGGAATATTCCAATCTCACCGTGTTTTCCGCCGTGGCGCGGCGCGCGGGCTTTGCCGCGCATATGGACACGCTGTTTACGAAATGCCGCCAGTTTCTCATTACGCCGGACATGCTGCAGGTTGCGGTGGAACAGTTGCCCGCAGGCGACGCGCTTTCCGGCAAGCTTCATGATATCGCCATCCTCTACCGCGCCACGCAGGAATATCTTGATACGCATTATCTCGACAGCGAGGGCGCGAAGCGTGCGATGATCGACCGCATCCCTTCCTCCACGCTGCGGGGTGCTGACGTATATATCGACGGATTTGAGCTTTTGACCGAGCAGCTGTATGAGATTTTGCAGGCCCTGATGCTTGCAACGCACTCGCTCACCATCACGCTCTGTCTGGACCCGAACGAAGGTGCACCAGACTCTGCGCTGTTTGCGCCCGAACGCGCCGCCTATGAACGTTTAAGCGCGCTTGCCTATTCCATCGGCTGCAGCGTGAAAACAATAGAGCTGCCTGCTTATCATGGGAACCGGCATCCTGAGCTTGTGCGCCTGGAAGAATCCTTGTACGTCTATACCCCGCACCCGTACGAGGGAACTATCGAGGCCGTCTCCTTGGTGGGCGCTGTGGACCGCGCAAGCGAGGTGGAAGCGCTTGCGGACGCCGTGATCGCTGCCGCCCGCTCCGGCATCCGCTACCGCGACATGGCCGTGATCGCATCCGACCTGAACGCCTACGCGGACCTTGTGACGCGCGCGTTCGCAAGAAGGAATATTCCGCTGTTTATGGACGCGCGCCGCAGCATGCAGGGCCACCCCAGCGTGGAACTGATGCTCTCCGCCGCTCGGGCGACAAGCGGGTTGCCGCGCGCGGAACTGCTGCGCATTTTAAAGACTGGCCTTGCGGGCGTCACGCTGGACGATGCCGAAGCGTTTGAAAACTACGTCCTCCGGCGCGGCCTGCTGGGCGGTAAAGTATTCGAAGCGCCCTTCCCGCCGGAAGAGGAAGCCGCGGAACGCGCGAGAATTGCGCTCGTTGAACCGCTTCTCCGGTTAAGAACCGGTATGGCGCGCAAGACCGCGGGCGAAAAGACGCAGGCGCTCTATGGCTATCTTACGGACCTGCATGTGGAACAGCGGCTTTTGGAAAACGTGGAGCAGCTCCGCCTGGAAAACCGCTTTGCGCTGATGGAAGAGCACGCACAGGTCTGGGACGTGCTGATGCAGCTTTTTGAGCAGCTTTACGCCATATTGGGCAACGCCGATATGGGCAGGCAGGAATATATCGAGGTTTTGACCGAGGCGCTTTCCGCCTACCAGGTGGGCGTCATCCCCGCCACGGCGGATCAGGTGCTTTTCGGCGACCTCAACCGCACCAGAAGCCGAGAGGTGCGGGCGCTTTTCTTATTGGGCTGCAACGAAGGGCTGCTGCCCGCCCCGCGCATGGACGAGGAGATTATAGACGACAACGAGCTCAACGCGCTCTCAAGCATGGGCCTTGCCCCCTGGGGCGGCACCGCATACCGTGCGCAGCTGGACCGCCTTTCCATTTACCGCGCGCTTTCGCGCGCCAGCGAGCGGCTATGGTTCGGGTTTTCCTACTCAGACGGCAAGCGCGAGCTGCTGCCCGCCAGCCTCATCGACCGTGTCCGCGACCTGTTTCCGGGCTGCATCGAACAGTCCACCGCAACAAAAACACTGCCCCAGAGCCCGCAGAGCGGATTTTTGCAACTGCTGCAAGGTTTGAAGTCCACGGACCCAATGCATTTTGCGCTGCGCGACTATTTTGCGCAGGACAATCTCTACGCCGCCCGGCTTTCCCAAGCGGAGTCGTTTGCGGGCGAGCCCACCGTGCCGCCAACATTCGGCGCGCCGCTTGCCCGCAAGCTCTACGGAAAACGCGTGTTCAGCACGGTGAGCCGCCTGGAAACCTTCCGCACCTGTCCGTTCCAGCACTTCGCGCAGTACGGCCTCAAAGCCCTGCCGCGCAGGGAGTACAAAGAAAAGAAATCCGATATCGGCAGCTTTTCGCATATGGCGCTCGAAGCCTTCGTGCGGGAAGCGCAGCGCCGTTATGATTGGACGAGCATCGCGCGGGAGGACTGCGAGGCGCTGTTAAATGCGATACTGCCCGATTGCCTTGCCCGCTACCAGGACGGCATGCTCGTCGCCACCCCGCGCGCCCGCGCGCTATCCTCCTTCTATATCGCTGCCGTCCGTGAAACCGCCTGGGCGCTGTGCGAAAGCTTCCGGAAAGGCGACTTCCGGCCCGTGGGACTGGAACTGCGCTTTGGGCCGGACGAGGAGCTGCCGCCTGTAACGGTACCACTTCCAGGCGGCGGGGAGCTGCTGCTTTCCGGCGCAATCGACCGCGTGGACGCCGCAGAACTTAACGGCGAACGCCTGATCCGCGTGGTGGATTATAAGACGGGCGACCGAAGCTTTTCCTATGAAAGCGTGGCCGACGGCCTCAAGCTGCAACTGCCCGTCTACCTTGCCGCCGCAGCCGCAGCCGAGGACGCTTCCCCCGCAGGCGCGTTCTACCAGCCGGTGCTCGACCCCGTTGCCGATGAAGGCGAGGAAGAAAAGCTGCAAAAGAAAATGCGGTTGATCGGCGTGCTTCAGCGGGACGACACCGTGCTTTCCGCCATCGAACGCGATCTTTCCGGCCCATCCGGGGTGGTGGACGGCTTGCAGCGCAAGAAGGACGCAAGCATCAAGGACCATGCGCGGCTGTTGAGCGTGGAGGAAATGCAAAAGCTGCTTTCCTTTGCTGTAAAGCGTACCGGCGAGATCGCCGCAGAGCTCGTATCCGGCCGTATCGCCGCCGCCCCCGTCAAAATGGGCAAGAGTACCGCCTGCGCGTATTGCGACTATAAAAGTGTCTGCCGTTTCGACGC
>JAFABA010000188.1 GCA_023426265.1 Bacillota bacterium | reverse complement strand
GAGCCTCTGCGATACGCCGGGCGGTGGCGCGACATTTGTGATAGAGCTGTTCGCTTCGCAAGCCTTTTGAATTAGCGAACATTTATTAAGTATAGGTCACTTCCATACCTTAAGGATTTCAGTCGTGCCCCCCTTACAAAGCCAATTATACCGGGGCAATATTAAGGGGCTTATCAAACCCTAAAATGAGCGTGTTAGAAGCTGTTACAAGCTAGCCGTCTTTTGGCAACATTCAAGCGAAAAAAACCAACGGTCTCAGCGCTTTCCAGCCTGTGACCGTTGGTATGGGTTTGAGTCCTTGTCCTGAGTCTGTAACTTGAGTATCAGCCTGGCTGGCCGCGTTTGTCACCGTCTTGGCGGCATCAAGCGCTTTCTGTGACAGCCCTTTATTTCCCTTAGTCCACCCTTTTCCTGTTGATCTCGATATGGCAGCACTCCTTTTGAACATAGTGCTTGTTGCACACGGCGGGCGCGGAATCGCCATCTACGTAAATATCCTCCCGGATCAGCATGACTTCCTTGTTGGGAGACATAACGTATTTGCCGGAAATGAAGTTGCCGACCGACGTGGATGAGACCAAAAGCCTCGTGCGCTCCGCCTGTTGATATATGCCGGTTTCGAGCGTCTGCAGCAGCGTGTTGACCTGATTGAGCTTAATTTCGAGCCTGGGCAGCGCTTCCACGGGAATCAACGCCAGGGAGTACGCCACAATGTTTCCTCTGCTTCTGTACCAGCGGTCCACCGCGATCATGACGGCGGATTCCCGTTGAAACAGTTCAATGTTCTGCTCATTGGGCACTTCAATGCGGAATTCCATCTCCACATCGTCTATCTCAAGCTCGCAGCACTGATACACGGGGTGCCCCATCACATCCAGATTCTTATGCGCCCTTGCCCCCTGGCGAATTACATAATTGCCCTTGCCCTGGTGCTTGCGGATCAATCCATCCTCGCGCAGCAGTTCAAGCGCCTGCCGCAACGTCATGCGGCTTACGCCGAGCATAGCGGCAAGCTTGGGCTCGGAAGGCAGCCAGGTATCCTCCGGGAACGTTCCGTCCAGCAACAGCTTTAACAGTTGCTCGTACACGCGGACAAATGTAAGCGATTTTTCCTGCGCAAGCTGACGCAAATCCGTAGCGGGAGTATTCTTGTCACTGTTTCCTTGCATCATAGCCCCTCTTTGCATCGTTGGAGGTTTTCTCAATCGTATGCTGTTTTGGGTAAAATTGCAAGGGTACTGCTGAAGTTCATTATCCATTCTGCCGTTGCTCAAACCGATAGATTGTTTCAAGCACAATCTGAATTTCACGTTCCCATGCATCGTGCAGGCGATCGTTACGCGTCGTATAGACAACTTCCGCATTGGTGAGGTTACCGGACGTGCCGCAGATACAGGCGGTGCGCACGCCGCGCAAATGGCCGATGGTGTAGAGCGCAGAAGACTCCATCTCAATGTTCATGATCTTATATTTGCGCAGACGGTCCAGAAACTCGGGGGTTTCTCCATAGAACGCGTCATCGCTGGAATTGACGCCGACATATACGTCGTATCCCGTATCCTTGGACATTTCCTTCGCGGTCTGGATCAGATGCCAGGTGAACTCATAATCCGGAACCGCAGGGAACGATTCGGGCACATAGAAGCGGGACGTACCCTCGTTCTTCATAGCTGCGGTGCTGATCATCAAGTCCCCGATGCGGATACGCGGGTCCAATGCCGCGGAGCTTCCGATACGGATGAGCGTCTTTGCGCCGATGTTGATGAGCTCTTCCGCCGCAATCGCCGCGGACGGGCAGCCCATACCGGTGGACGTCACGCTGATCTTCACGCCTTTATAAAAGCCGGTGAATGTCCTGTGCTCCCGGTTGTTCGCTACAAATTTCGCATCGTCAAGGTAGGAGGCCACGATATCGCTGCGGGCAGGATCGCCCGGCAAAAGTACATAGTCGCCGATATCCCCCGGTGAAAGCGCGATATGGTACTGTTTTTGGCCCTTGGTCACTTCGTTTTTATTGAGTATGCTCTCCATGGTTCCTGTCTCCTTTTCTCTTACAGCCTTGTATTATAACCTGCAATGACTGACCAAATATTCTGAAGCCTGCTGCGCGTTACGCCGCACGGCATCACAATCCATTGTCAAAATGTCTCTGTTGCGCATCACCCACCGCCCGTCCACGGCCATGTCTGAAACATCCGCGCCATAGGCGGAATACGCGATGATCGCATACAGGTTTTTGACATTCCCCCGGTGCAATGGGCAGAGCCTTGGGCTGCTCTGATCCAGCGCAATAAAGTCCGCGCGTTTATTGACCTCCAGGCTTCCAATCTCATCCTCCAGATACAGCGCTTTCGCGCCTTCAATGGTGGCCAGGCGTACCATTTCCCTCGCCCCGAACATCGTGGGGTCTGCGTTCGTCTGCTTTTGCAGAAGTGCTCCGGTACGAAGGTCCCGCAGGAGATCCATGCTGTTGTTGCTCTGCGCGCCGTCCGTGCCGATGGAAACCTGGATGCCCCGGTCAACAAGCGCCTTGTAGGGCATGATGCCCGAAACGAGCTTGAGATTGCTCACGGGATTGTAGCTGACGTGGACGTTATACTTTGCGTACAGATCCATATCCCTCTCGCCCAAGTGGATGCTGTGCGCGGCAAGCACGCGCTGGTTGAGTACGCCCAGTTGTTCAAGCCACTGGGTTGGCGTCAGACCCGTCTTTTTTTGTACCTGCACGTTTTCATCCAGCGTTTCGGAAATATGCGTATGGAGGAGCACCCCGTACTTTTCGCAGACTGCCGCAACCTTTTGGAATAGCTCCCCGCTTACACTGTAGGGCGCGTGCGGGCCCATGCAAGGATATACGCGCGTTTCCCCTTCGCGCCCATGCCATTTTTCCACAAAGTCCGCCGCTGCGCGGAACGTGTCATCCGTCTGCGCGCATGGGTTTGTAAATACCGTGGCGCCCAATACGGCGCGGATGCCGCTGCTGCTTGCAACATGTGCAATGTCATCCGCAAAATAAAACTGGTCCGCATAGGTCGTAATGCCGCATGAAATATACTCCATGCAGGAAAGCGCCGTTGCGGCGCACGCGCGCCCGGCATTCAGGTGGGCTTCCATCGGCCACATGGCAAGGTTGAGCCAGTCCATCAGCCGAAGATCGTCCGCCTGGTTTTTGAACAGGGAAGAATGCGAGTGCGTATGGGTGTTAATAAGCCCCGGCATCACAAGCTTCCCCTGCATATCCACAACCGTGCCTTCCGGCGCAATGTCCTGTGCCGCCCCAAGCTTAGCAATCCGGTTGTCTTTTATGACCATACTGCCGTTTTCGTAGAAATTGTCCTGCCCGTCCACCGTGAGCAGCGTACAGTTGGTGATGGTATAGGTCCGGCTGTTTTCCGTCATAAGCACCCTCCCGTTTAATCAATCAGCTCGCCCGAAGCTTCGGGCGCTTTCGTTTTGCGGCCCACGCCGACAAGCACAAGCAGCGTAAGCACGTAAGGCACCATCTGTACAAACTGATCGGGTATGGGCAGGTTCAGGTTGATGCGGATCGCCTGGGCAAGCGCAAACAGCAGGCTTGCAAAGAACGAGCCGAGCGGGTTCCATCCCCCGAATATATTGGCCGCAAGCGCCATAAATCCGCGCCCGGCAACCATGTTGTTCACGAATACGTTATTCTGCACAATGGAAAGGTAAGCGCCGGCCATGCCGCAGAGCATGCCACAAACGACAACGGCGACATACCGGTATTTCCTGACGTTTATGCCCACGGTGGCGGCCGCCTGAGGATGGTCGCCGATTGCCCTGAGCCTGAGCCCCGGCTTGGTTTTATAGAGCACGAACCATGCGGCAAACACAATGAGCAGCATCAGGAACAAAAACGGAGACTGTTCATGAAACAGCCCGCCCAGTACGGGAATTTCCTTCAAAAGCGGAATGCTCATGTTGGGGAGCTGTTCCACCGTACCGCTGATGCCGTCCGTCTTCCAAACCACACGGGCAAGCACCACGGTAAGCCCCTGCGCCAGGATATTGATACCCACGCCGCTGACCGTCTGATTGGTTTTGAAACGGATGCTCAATACCGCGTGTAATAGCCCTGTCAGGCCGCCGCAGAATATGGAGAAAAGCACGCCAAACCACGGGCTGCCGGAAATATGCGTGCCAAATACCGCGCCAAACGCGCCGATCAGCATCATCCCCTCCACGCCCAGGTTGATAATGCCGCTGCGTTCACAGATGGTCGCCCCCACAGCCGCAAGCGCAAGGGGGATGGCAAAGCGCAGTGTAGTCAGCACAATGTTGAATGTAAAAATGTTCCCTAAATTATCCATGCGTTTCCTCTCCTTTGCGGGACACGATCTGCCTGACGATCTCGGGCGTGGCCACAAACAGGATGACAAGCCCCTGTATGACCATGACCATGTTGGTGGAAACGCTCGCCACATAGCTCATCTTCATGGAACCCGCTTCCAACGCGCCGAACAGGATGGAGGTCAGGATAATGCCAAAAGGATTGTTCTGCCCCAGCACAGCCACCGCGATCCCCGTAAACCCAAACCCAGGCGAGAAGCCGTCGATAAAGCGGCCATACTTGCCCAATACCTCCGTCACGCCGGCCATACCGGCAAGCGCGCCGCTTGCCGCCATAACGCCGATGGTCGTAAGCGGAATATTGATGCCCGAAGGCCTTGCGGCATGCGGGTTTTCCCCGATTGCACGGATATTGAACCCGACGCGGGTGGAATGGAACAGGAGGTAAAGAAGCACCGCCACTCCCAAGCCGAAATAAAGCGCCGTCGTCAACTGGGACCTGGGGATGATTTTTGAAAACAGGTAGACGTCGGCAACCGCCTCCGTCTGCGCCGTCATGCTCCCTTCCGCCTTCATGGGGTTGTTTACAACATAGGAAGCAAACAGCGAGACGATGTAGTTGAGCATGATGGCAACGATGACTTCGTTGATCTTAAGCCTGGCTTTGATAAACCCGATGACGGAGCCGACAAGCCCGCCCGCCGCCATGCCGGCAAGGATGGCGGCGGAGAGCACAAGGATGCGGGGAAGGCCGTTTAGCGCGAGCGCCACGGCTGCACTGGCCAGCGCGCCAAGATATAGCTGCCCTTCCCCGCCTATGTTGAAGATTCCCGCCTTGTTCGCAACCGCAAAGGCAAAGCCTGTAAACATCAGCGGGATACTTTTACTCAATGTGTTCGCAATGGCGTTTGCGGAGCCAAACGCGCCGTTGAGCATGGCGGAAAACGCCTTAACGGGATCATACCCCGCAAAAAGCATGACGATGGTGGCCGCAACAAGGGAAAGCAGGATTGCCGCACCCGAATAGATCAGCTGAGTCACAACCGGGTGCAGACGGCCCTTATTCCTTTCAGGCATGGACCTTCCCCTCCTTCCTTCCGGCCATCAGCAGGCTGATGGTTTGTGTATCGTATTCCTCCGCTTTCCTTACATCCATCAGTTCGCCTTTGTAGAGCACGCCGATGGTATCGCTCAGCTGGAAAATATCCGAAAGCTCCGCGGAAATCAGGAGTATGGCCGCGCCTTCGCTGCGAAGACGCAGGAGCACGCTGTGAATATACTTGATCGCGCCGATGTCAAGCCCGCGCACCGGCTGGCAGGCAAGGACAAACGGAGGCGCTTTTCCCACCTCGCGCGCAAGCACAAACTTCTGCTGGTTGCCGCCCGAAAGCGATCCGGCGCTTTGCTGCGCGTCCACCGCACGTACGTCAAACTCCTTCATCATGCGTTCCGTACACGCTTTGAGATGCTGTTTCCGGATAAGCCCCCGCCGTACATACTGACCGTCGTATTGGTTGCCAAGGAGGTAGTTTTCCTGCAGAGAAAACCCGGACAAAATCGCCTGCTTCAACCGGTCGGAAGGAATATAGGCAAAATTCAGATCCCGCCGCGCCTTTGGCGGCTTGTTCATCAGATCCGTTTCCTGGTACAGAAGCTTCCCCGTCTTGCTGCGGCAAAGCCCCATGACGATCTCCTCAAGCTGCTGCTGGCCGTTGCCCTCCACGCCGGCTATTCCGAATATTTCCCCCGCTTTTACCTCAAAGGAAACGGCGGACTGGGCATTGGGCAGTAGCCTTACATCCTGCACGCGCAGTACCGCACCGCCCGCCTGAACCACAGGTTTTTCCACCTCAAACGTCACGTCATGGCCCACCATCTGCCTGGCAAGCTCATTCGGGCAGGTTTCTGCCGTATCGAGCAGCGCAACGGATTTTCCCGCGCGCAGTATGGTGATGCGGTCCGCCACTTCCATGGTTTCCTTGAGCTTGTGGGTGATGAATATGATTGTCTTGCCCTGTGTCCGCATGTCCTTGAGGATAGAAAGGAGCTGCTCGGCCTCGATGGGGGTGAGCACCGCGGTCGGTTCATCCAGTATGATGATCTCGGCGCCCCGATAGAGCGTCTTTAATATTTCCACACGCTGCTTCATGCCGACGGAAAGCTCGCATACCAGCGCGTCCAAGTCTACGTCAAAATGGTACTGGTCCGAAAGCCTCTGAACCGTCCGCCGCGCCGTTTTTTTGTCTATTACGACCCGGCCCGGCTCGCTGCCCAATATGATATTCTCCAGGCAGCTCAAGTTGTTGATGAGCATAAAGTGCTGATGCACCATGCCGATGCCAAGCTGAAAAGCCATACGCGGATTCATTTGGCCCACAGGCTTGCCGTTAATCTCCACCGAACCCTCCTCGGGCCGGTATAAGCCAAAGAGGACCTTCATCAGAGTGGATTTTCCCGCCCCGTTTTCGCCCAGCAGGCAATGGATCTCGCCTTTTTTGACTTCAAAATCAATATGATCGTTTGCGGTCATATTGCCAAAGCGTTTGGTAATGCCGCGCATGTTTACTGCCAGCAAAAGGCCCACCTCGTTTCATTGGTAAGGAATGAGCGCCATGTTGTTTAAAAGAGCCGGTATTCGTGAGCGATGCAGGGCAACAGAAACAAGTAAGGGCCGGCCGGCGCTTTACCACGCCGACCGGCAGGTATTGCGTTCAGCCGATCGCGTTCGCCGAGACAAACGCGTCCACTTCTTCAAGCGTGGTGGGAATGACGAGGCTGCCATCCTTCACCTTTTCCTTTAAGGATTCGATGATCGCCACATCTTCGTCGCTCACCTTGATGTTGCTGCCTTCGAGCGTATAGCCTACGCCGTCGTCCTTCACGCCAAGTATGGTGGTCGTACCCACGGCGAGATTGCTGTCTACACACGCCGCCTTTACAATTTCAAACGCCGCGGTATCCACGCGTTTCAACATGCTGGCTACGATATGGTCCGGATCCAATACGTTCTGGTTGGAGTTGACGCCAATGGCCATAAAGTTCTTTTCCTTTGCTGCCTGGAACACGCCAAGGCCGGAACCGCCCGCAGCATGGTAGATGATGTCTGCGCCCTTGTCGAACTGGCTGAGCGCAATTTCTTTTGCAGTTGTGGTATCGCTGAACGGATTGTTGCCGCTTACATAGTCGGTAAATACGTTGATCTGAGAATTCACCAGTTTAGCGCCAGCCTGATAACCAGCGTTGAACTTGACGAGAAGGGGAATTTCCATTGCGGCGATAAAGCCAAGCTGATTGTTGTCCGCAACGCCGTAAGCCGCGGCATTCTTCTTCATCAGGCCTGCAAGAGCGCCCACGAGGAAGGAGCCTTCTTCTTCTTTACAGGTGTAGTTTGCAATGTTATCGCTCGTTACTTCGCCATCAATCAGGGCAAACTGCTGATCCGGGAATTCGGGAGCGACTTTGGTGAGAGGGTCTACCTGGTCAAAACCAACGCAGACGATTACGCCATATTCGCCGGAGCTGGCCATGTCGCGCATGATGAGCTCAAACTCGGAAATTTGCTTGGGCTCCGCATAGTCGAAGGAAACGCCGAGGTCGCTTTCGGCCTTCTTCATGCCGGCATATACCAGATCGTTGTAGGATTGGTCGCCCAGACCACCGACGCCGAGGATGCACGCCGCCTTCATTGCGCTTGTCTGATCAGGCTGCTCCGGCGGCGCCGCCTGTTCGGTCTGCTCAGGGGCAGGAGCGGATCCCGCAGGGGTTTCCGATGGGGCGGTGCCGGGGGCAGCGCAGGAGACCGCCATACCGCATACAAGCAGCACGGCAAGCATCATAACCGTAAGCTTTTTCATGTTCTTTCCTCCGTTCAACCTTTCAAATGTGATCCTGCCGCCAAAGCGTACGACAAAAGCAGCTTGGTCAATTCATTTTTGTACCACGCCGTACATTGTCTATACAAGTTACACTTTGGAAGCAAGATTTGTCTAAATCATAGCACGTGAAAAACAGACAGTCAATAGGTCGATTTGAAATTTCGTTCGCTTTATATCGAATGTTAGTGGTCTTCTTTTTGTATTCTTATTGATTATACTTATAGCCAACCAAATTACTTGTATAACCTTGGGAGCTTGTACCGGTCAAAACAAGCCGCCTTTGTATGAATCGATGTCCGGATGCTTGACCGGAGCGCCGAAGCAGCTGATAGAATATTCACAGGACTTATAAATAAGCAAGCGCGACTTGTTACAAAATTGCCTATGCAATAAAAATACGAAAACGCCCCAGCGGATCCCGTTGCGGGCGTTCGCTGGGACAAACATCATTTCCAGGCCAAACTTTCTTGTTCCGTTCTGCCCTTTGATCCGCTATATCAGCGTTCCACCCAATACGCCGAACAGCTCATCAAGCACGCCTTTTTCATTCACGTCCAGACAGGCCCGTATGATGGGTGCTGCAAAGGGGCGGCAGCGCTCATCTACTACGACTTTGCCGCGGCAGTATGCTCCGCCGCACTCCACATGCGCGTGGAAAGAACGCATGGTAAACAGTTCGGGGTGCAGCGCGCAGATCACGGCAGAAGGATCGTGCAGCGGAGAATTGCCGTCGCAACCCTCCACCCTCCGGTAAAAGTCCATATAGTGCCGGGTGGCGGCCTCAATATATGCCCAAACCGCGCGTGCATCCGGCGCAGCGGCTGCAAGGGACGCCTGTATTTGACGTACCGTCAGGCGCGTCTTGGTTGTTACGTCAAGCCCGACCAATGTAAAGGGGATGCCGGAGCATATCGCGTATTCTGCTGCTTCCGGGTCGCCAAATATGTTGGCTTCCGCACAGCAGGTGATATTGCCGGGCGTATAGATCGTGCCGCCCATCGATACAACGCCCGCAAGATTCACTTTCAGGGAGGGGTATTGCTCCAGTGCGCGCGCAAGCGTTGTGAGCCTGCCCAGGGTTACAAGCACGAGCTTTCCGCCCAATTCCCGTGCAGTACTCGAAAGAAAGCATTCTGCGGATTCTGTGAGGGGCGGCTGCGCGGAAGCGGGCAGCGTTACTCCTCCGATGCCGTTCTCTCCATGCACGCTGACGGCGGGGCCTTCCGCCCATTCGCCGTTGAGCGGTTTGTTTGCACCCAAGACCACGGGCACTTCATACCCGGGAGAAGCGAGCCGAATGATGCGAAGCGTGTTTTCCGCCGCCTGCTCCGCGGTTGCGTTGCCAAAGCCGGCAATCACACCATGCACACGGATAGCGGGATTTTTAAGCGCATATAACAGCGCAATGGAATCGTCAATGCCCGTATCGGCATCGATAACGATATGCAGGGGTTCCCTTGTCATTTTATACCACCAATATTCTTTCACAGCCCGCCTGCCGCACCATGCCTGCAAGCGCTTCCATCTGGGTGTCGTCGGGTACGGCGTGCGTCCGATATTCGTCCCGTACGCCTAAGGGGCGGAAGCGGATCAGCTTGTAGCGGATGGGGCTGCCAGTTTTCCAATGGGAAGCGAGCACGCGGCATACCTGTTCCACGGTATCCGCATTGGGCAAATCGTCTGGCACCACAACGGTTCGTACCTCTTCCAATTTGCCCGCCTGAGCGAGGAACATGAGGTTTTTTAACACCATGTCGTTCGTTTGTCCCGTAAGCCGCAGGTGCTGGGCCGCGTCTGCGCATTTCACATCCAGCATCACGCCG
>JAFABA010000145.1 GCA_023426265.1 Bacillota bacterium | reverse complement strand
CAGTAATTCATGATCCACTATACAGTATTCATTGCTGTGGCGGCGGTTGCCGCCGCAGCGTGATTATTCTTCCCCGTCGAGCAGTTTTCCTTCCATCTGCGTAATGTCCAGTTCCGCTTCGGCAGCTTCGATTTCATCGTTTTCCGCCTTGGGTGCAATCGCGATAGAAACCACCCGCGTGCCTCCGTCCGCACGCATGAGCCGCACGCCCTGCGTGCTGCGGCCTGACGTTAGGCTGATCTGCTCCACCGGCATACGGATTACCATGCCGTCGTCGCGTATCAATAGGAGATCCTCGTCCCCCGTCACCATGGCGATGCCGCAGAGGTCGCCCGTCTTTTCCGTGATCTGCATGGCGATGATGCCCTTGCCGCCGCGCTTCTGGCCGCGGTAGGCTTCCTCCGGCGTGCGCTTGCCCATGCCGTTCTCGGTTACGGTCAAAACGTCCGTGCTCGGTATCAAGCGCACCATATCCACCACCGCGTCGTCTTCATCGAGCGATATGGATTTTACGCCCGTCGCCCCGCGCCCCATGGCGCGCACATCGTTCTCGTCAAAACGGATGCATTTGCCCTTGCTGGTGGCCAGCATAAATTCGTCGTTGCCGCCGGAAAGCTCCACGGCGATCAGTTCATCGCCCTCGCGCAGGTTCTGGGCGATGAGGCCGCCCTTGCGGATATTGTCGAAATCTGAAAGCGGCGTCTTTTTGATTACGCCCAATCTCGTCGCCATCACCAGGTATTCACTCTCGTCGTCCTTGGTAACGGGGAACATGGCGGTAATGCGTTCGCCGCCCGAAAGCTGCAGGAGGTTCACAATCGCCGTACCCTTCGCTGCGCGCCCCGCTTCGGGAATGAAATAGCACTTGATCTTGAACGCGCGCCCGAAGTTCGTAAAGAACAGGATATGCGCGTGCGTGGACGTCACAAACAGGTGCTCCACAAAGTCTTCCTCGCGCGTGCCCTGGCCCATCACGCCGCGCCCGCCTCTGTTTTGCGCGCGGTACGTATCGGAAGACAGGCGCTTGATGTAGCCGAACCTTGTCAGCGTGACGCACATTTCCTCTTCCTGGATGATGTCGTCCATATCGATATCCTCGATAATGTCCGTGATCTCCGTACGCCGGTTATCGCCGTACTTGCGCTTGACCTCAAGCGCTTCATCCCGGATGATACTAAGCAGCAGCTTTTCGTCGGCCAGTATGCTCATCAAATACGTTACGGTTTTCGTCAGCTCGTCAAACTCGGCGAGTATCTTTTCACGTTCCAGCCCTGTCAAACGCTGCAAGCGCATGTCAAGGATCGCCTGGGCCTGTTTTTCACTGAAATCGAACTGCGCTATCAAACGGGCCTTCGCCTCCGGCCCGTTGGGCGAGGCCTTAATGAGGTCCACGATCTCGTCGATGTTGTCGAGCGCCTTAATGAGCCCCTCCAACAGGTGCAGGCGCTCCTGCGCGCGCTCCAAATCATACTGCGTGCGGCGGGTGACGACCTGCTTCTGGTGGGCAAGGTAATGTACCAGCATGTCCCGCAGCGTCAATACTTTGGGCTCTCCGTCTACCAGCGCGATCATGATCACACCGAACGTGTCCTGCATGGCCGTGTGCTTGTAGAGCTGGTTCAATATGACGTTGGCGTTCACGTCCTTTTTAAGGTCGATGACGATCCGCATACCCGTGCGGTCCGTCTCGTCCCGAAGGTCCGCAATGCCTTCTATCTTTTTATCGTGTATCAGTTCCGCAATGCGCTCCACCAGCCGCGCCTTGTTCACCTGGTAGGGGATCTCTGTTACGATGATGCGGCTCTTGTTCTGCGGAAGCTGCTCGATCTCCGCCTTGGCCCGAACCACAATGCGCCCGCGTCCCGTGTGGTACGCGGAAGCGATGCCGGAACGGCCCATGATCACGCCGCCCGTCGGGAAATCCGGCCCGGGGATATGCTCCATCAGCTCGTCTACCGTTGCGTCCGGGTTGTCGATCAGGCAGCACAGCGCGTCGATTGTTTCATTCAGGTTGTGCGGGGGGATATTCGTCGCCATGCCCACCGCGATACCGCCCGAGCCGTTTACCAGCAAATTCGGGAAACGGGAGGGCAGCACGCTCGGCTGCAGCAGCGTTTCGTCGAAGTTCGGCACGAAATCGACGGTGTTCTTTTCGATATCCGCCATCATTTCCGCGGAAAGCTTGGAAAAGCGCGCCTCCGTGTAACGCATGGCCGCTGCCGAGTCGCCGTCCACCGAGCCGAAGTTGCCGTGCCCTTCCACCAGCGGGTAGCGGGTGTTGAAATCCTGCGCCAGGCGCACCATGGCGTCATATACGGAGCTGTCCCCGTGCGGGTGATATTTGCCCAGCACGTCGCCCACGATACGCGCAGATTTACGGAACGGCTTATCCGGCTGCAAGCCGAGCTCGTCCATGGAATATAAAATGCGGCGGTGCACGGGCTTCAAGCCGTCCCGCACATCCGGCAGGGCGCGGTTGATGATGACCGCCATCGCATAGGAAATGAAGGAATGCTTCATTTCATGCTCAATGGGCAGTGGCTGTATGCGGAGGATATCGCTCATAAGTCTCTTTCGTACCTTTCTGCTGTTTTAGGGTACGTTGCGGGCTCTGCCCGCAAACACCCGCTTAGGGGCGTCGCCCCTAAGAACCCTGATTGAAAACACTTTACGGGCGTTTTCAATATAAATGGGATTCCAAAGGGACGTGTCCCTTTGGTGGGGGATTGGGGGCAAAGCCCCCAGCGTGTTTATATATCCAAATCAGTAACTAATTTCGAGTTTGCCTCAATAAACTCGCGCCGGGGCTCGACCTTGTCGCCCATCAGTATGGTGAATATCTCGTCGTCCACCAGCATGTCATCGTCGAGCTGCACCTGCTTCATGATGCGGCGGTCCGGGTCCATGGTGGTTTCCCACAGCTGTTCCGGGTTCATTTCGCCCAAACCTTTATAGCGTTGGATGTTGGGCTTGGGGTCACGGCCGATTTCGGTGAGAATGGCTTCGAGTTCTTCATCGGAATACGCGTAGCGCTCGATCTTGCCGCGGCTGATCTTATACAGCGGCGGCTGGGCCACATACACGTACCCCTTCTCGATGAGAGGGCGCATATGCCGGTAGAAGAACGTCAGAAGCAGGGTTCTGATATGGCTTCCGTCCACGTCCGCGTCCGTCATGCAGACAATCTTGTGGTACCGGAGCCTGTTCACGTCAAAATCCGTATCCAGCCCCGCGCCGAACGCCGTGATCATGGCCTTGATTTCCGCGTTGGCCAGTATCTTATCCAGCCGTGTCTTTTCCACGTTGAGTATCTTGCCGCGTAAGGGGAGAATAGCCTGGAACTGCGGGTTCCTTCCCTGCTTGGCGGAGCCGCCTGCGCTATCGCCTTCCACAATAAACAGCTCGCATTTTGCGGGGTCTTTTTCGCGGCAATCGGCCAGCTTGCCGGGCAGCGCAGTGCTGTCGAGCGCCGTCTTTCTCCGGGTCAGCTCGCGCGCCTTTCGCGCCGCGTCCCGCGCGCGGAACGCCGTGATGCATTTGTCGATCAGCAGCCGCCCGATGGCGGGGTTTTCCTCCAGGTACGTGGAAAGCCCGTTTGCGACAGCGCTGTCCACCAGCGGGCGGATATCGGCGTTGCCGAGCTTGGTCTTGGTCTGCCCTTCAAACTGTGGCTCCGTTAGCTTTACGCTGATGATAGCGGTCAATCCTTCGCGGATGTCCTCGCCGGAAAGCGCGGGGTCGGCGGGTTTCAGCAGGTTGTACTTGCGCGCGTAGTCGTTGATGACCCGTGTCAAAGCGCTTTTAAAGCCCACCAGATGCGCGCCGCCCTCTATGGTGGAAATGTTGTTGGCAAACGTGAATATCGTCTCGTTGTAACCGTCGTTGTACTGAAGCGCCACTTCCACGCTCGCGGTTTCCGCGCCGCCTTCTTCCCGCGAGGCAGAAATATAAATCGGCTCCGGATGCAGCACCTCTTTGTTTTTGTTCAGGTGCTGCACAAAGGAGATGATGCCGCCCTCGTAGCAGAACGCCTTGTGCATGGCCTGGCCATCGCGCTGATCTTCCACGCAAATCTGAATGCCCGCGTTGAGGAACGCAAGCTCCCTTAACCGGGTGACCAGCGTTTCAAAGTGGAAGTTCACTTCGTCGAATATTTCCGCGTCGGGCAGGAACCAGATTGTGGTGCCGTGCTCTTCCGCGGGGCAGGAGCCGATATTTTCCACGTCAGTGGAAGGAATGCCGCGCACATAGGTCTGCTGGTAGACTTCCCCTTCGCGGCAGACAGTGGCCACAAGCTTTTCGGAAAGCGCGTTCACGCAGCTTAAGCCCACGCCGTGCAGGCCGCCGGAGACCTTGTATCCCCCGCCGCCGAACTTGCCGCCCGCGTGCAGTATGGTAAGCGCTACTTCCAGCGCATCCTTGCCGGTTTTTTCATGGTAACCCACGGGGATGCCGCGCCCGTCGTCCTGTACGGTGACGGAATTGTCCGCGTGGATGGTGATGGAAATATTCTTGCAGTACCCGGCCAACGCTTCGTCGATGGAGTTATCCACAATTTCGGTTACAAGGTGGTGCAGGCCCCTGGTATCCGTGGAGCCTATGTACATGCCGGGCCTGCGGCGCACGGCTTCCAGGCCTTCGAGCACCTGGATCTGCGAGGCGTCGTAAGAGGATACGTTTTGTCCGTTTTGGAGGGTTGCGTTTTGTTCCATGAAGTATCTATCCTTTCGTGCGTCCGCCGCCGGACGCTTGGTGGCAAAAATTTTGTTCTATTTGGAGATGCGGGTTATTACCGCATCGGATATCGAAATCATGCATTCAAAAGCTCATTCAGCCCGTCGCTCATAAAGCGTTTTTGCAGCGTGGAGGGGCTGATTGCGGAGGCGATCACGCGGACCGTATCGCTCTCATCCTGCACCAGCAGGTACGCGCGCTCCCCTTCCTCGCAGGGGATAAAGCGCTTCTGCTCCTTTGCAAGGCGGATGAACTGCGTGGTTTCCGGCGAGGCGAGCGCGCTCTTTTTATCCAATATGGCGATAACGTCTCTGGACACAACGCAGACTTCCCAGCCGATGTGTACGATCATTTGTGTTCTCCCTCCTAACGGCGCCGCCCATACGGCAAAGCAAGATTTTAAAGCGTTTTAAGTATTCCCCATATCCGCCTTTGTAACGGTCCCATTTGCAACCTGATATACCGTCATATCCGTAATGCCTGCGTTCGCAAGCCCGGCCAGCTGCGTGCAGGTCAAAAACGTCTGGGAGCCCCGCATGGCCAGGGCCAGCATCTTCTGCCGCGCGCCGTCCAGCTCCGACAATACGTCGTCCAGCAGCAGCACAGGCGGTTCCCCGCCCAGTTCCTCCATCAGTGCAAGCTCGGAAAGCTTCAAGGCAAGCGCTGCGGTACGCTGCTGCCCCTGCGAGCCGTAGGCGCGCACGTCCACGCTGTCAAGTTCCATCCGGATATCGTCCCGGTGCGGGCCCTGTTGCGTGGCGCCTGTGCGGATATCGCGCTCCAGCGAGGCAGCAAGCCCCTGCCGCATTCGCTCCGCAGTCTGCGGTATACCCCCCGGTTCAAACGCGGGCTCATACGCAACATGCAGCCGCTCCCCGCCGGATAGCTCTTTGTGGAGGTCCCCAGAGAACGCCGCAAGCTTTTCCATAAACGCGGCCCGGGCGTGGATCAACTGCGCCCCGAGTATACTTAGCTGCTCATCCCAAGGCGCAAGCAGCGTGGGGGTAATGGAGGAGCTTTTCAAAAGCGCATTGCGCTGCTTCAATGCCAGGTTGTATTGCTGCAGGCGGTAATAGTAGGTGGGTTGAAGCTGGGAAAGCTCCATATCCATAAAGCGCCGCCGCTCCGCGGGGCCCTGCTTGATCAGGCGCAGATCCTCCGGTGAAAACATCACCACATGCAGCGTACCCAGCAATTCCCCCGAGCGGGAAAGCGGCATGTCGTCCACTTTGAGTTCCCGCCGTCCTTCGCTGAACAGGCGGCATTCGATTTTGTGGGTGCCGGTGCGCTTATTCAGCTCCAGCCCCACGTAGGCGTTCTCCTGCCCGTAACGGATCAGTTCCGCATCGTGCCGCGTACGGTGGCTCCGGCCCAGGGCGCATAAAAACAACGCCTCGAGCACATTGGTCTTGCCTGCGGCGTTCTCGCCGAGCAGCACGCATAACCCCTGCGCGGGCTTCCATACCAGGCGCTCATAGCTGCGGTATTGTTGCAGGCGGGCAAGCGTAATCTGCATGGGATATCCTTTATGTCAGGCATTCCCCGCGAACCTCTGCACACAAAAAAAGCCCGCCGGGTCTATAAGAAAAGTATACCACAAAAAGCGCGCGTTGTATATATATTTAAGAAGAAAGGGAGTTTGAAAACGCGGGGAAGTGCATGAAAACAAGGCGAAAAGGGTACATTGAGGGCTCTGTCCTCAACACCTGCTTAGGGCCGTAACGGCCCTAAGCGCCCATTTTCTGAAACGCCCTATTTAGGACGTTTCAGACGAAAGGGATTCCTAAGGGGCGTGTCCCTTAGGTGGGGGTTTGGGGGCAAAGCCCCTGAAAGAAGCCCCTATTAGATTTGCTTTACGCCAGCATAGCGGGCGCGTAATTGCGAATGTAGTGGAGCAGGGCGGCGGTCAGCTTCTCATGGCCCGTTTCATTGGGGTGCATGCCGTCCTCGCAGATGTAGGAGCGGTAATCCTCGTCTTTGAGCATGGAGGCGCGCAGCAGCATCAGCGGGGTTTCGGTAATCTGCGCCACACGCTCCACCGCCATGCTGTAGCGTTCGTGCCACCAGTAGATACGGCCGACGTCGCCCAGAAATTTCAATATCTGCCTGGAGCGTTCCGGCTCGCGGTGGGATATGAAGTTGAAGTACTTTTGTGCGTCGATTGGCGGGAGGTTGCACAGGATGGGCTGTGCGCCCACCTCCTTTACGGCGTCCACCATCTGGAGCAGGTTGCTTTCATACTCCTCAAGCGGCGTGTTGGGGATGTGGGGTGCAAGCGGGTCTTGGGCCACGGCGTCCCAATCGAACGCGCAGTCGTTGCCGCCGACTTCGAGAAGCACAATGGAAGGCGGCTCCTTTTTACGCTTGAGGGTTTCCAGCAGAGCGCTCAACAGTTCACCGCTTTTGTAGCCGTAACGGGAAATGTTCTCCACCGCAGGCTTAATGAGCCGCGCGACCTGCGCGCAGAAGGCGCTGGGCAATAACACGTGCCGCTTGCGGGCGTCGTCATAGCACACGCCCTTAAATATGGAGTCGCCCGCGACCAGTATACTGCCGTCGCATTTTATTTGCTTTTCCGTGTCCATATCTATTCCTCCGTCAACAATTTGAGCAAAATATCCACGTCCAGATGCCCGGTCAAAAGCTGGTGCAGCGCGCAGCCATCCAGCAGCGCCAGGTACGCGCGGCTGTAGGTTCGGAAGCGCTGTGCGCCCGGCTCCGTCATGCGGAGCGAACCCACCTCGAGCATCACGGCCCATTCGCGCTGCTTGGCGGCGACACGCTTGCGCAAAGCCCCCTCCTCACGCAGCGCCTCGCTCATCAGGGCAAAATGCAGGCGCATAGAATCCGGGTCCTGCAGCAGCGTCTCTGTCAGGCTGCGCAAGGCATCCTGCGCGGGCATTCCTTCCGCCAAAGAGTCGATCCAGGCAAACATGTTATCGGTCATACGGCCGAAATGCTCTTCTGCAATGTCCAGCACAAGGTATTCTTTTGTGGGGTAGTGATAATAAAGCGTGCCCTTAGAAAGCTTTGCGGCCTTGGAGATATCGGCCAAACTTGTGGCATGCACGCCTCCGGTCATAAAAAGAGCGGAGGCAGTCTGGCGTATGCCCTGCCGCGTGGTTTCCACTTCTGCGTTCTTCTGCGCCATAAAGACCTCGCTGTTTTGTCGGTCGGCTGACCGATTATGGATATATTGTAATCCGCCTGCCCACGTTTGTCAAGCGCCAGGCGTGTGAATTTTCTGTTAAGGCAAGGGGAATTGAACCCCTGCCTTAGCAGCAAGGATTTCATATTGCATAAAAACTTATGCCGCCTGTTTTTTCATTGAAAAGGCGTTTATACTAAGGTTAAGTACAAGCGTCCAGCAGAAAAGAGGGATAAGCATGAATCATCCAGATGCGCCGGTAAGAATATCAGACGGGATCCACTGGGTGGGGGCGATCCATGAAAGGCTCAGGCGGTTTGACGTCATCATGGAAACGAAATACGGTACCAGCTATAATTCATATCTTGTGCAGGGCAGCAAAAAAGCCGCCCTGATCGATACCGTAAGGGACGGTTTCTTAAAAGAGAGCCTGGATTTGATCCGTCAGCTGACGGACCCTGCCAAAATCGATTACATCATATTGCAGCATACCGAGCCGGATCATTCGGGCTCCCTGGCGGAGCTTATAGAACTTGCGCCCAATGCACGCATTCTCTGCTCCAAGCCCGGTTCTTTATACTTGCCGCATATCGCGAACAAGGAGCTTCCCATCGACGTTGTCAAGGAAGGCGATACCGTAGACCTTGGCGGGCATACGCTCCGCTTTATCCCGGCCCCGTTCCTGCATTGGCCGGATACCATATTTACCTATGAGGAATTGTCGGGCGCGCTGTTTACTTGCGACGCGTTCGGCTGCCACTTTGCCCCCGAACACGTTTTGGAAAGCCGGACGGACGAGAGCTTTAAAGACGCGCGCAGGTTCTATTTCGATTGCATCATGCGCCCGTTTGCGGGGCATGTAACGCGCGCCGTCGCGCATCTCACGGAATTGAATCTTCCCATCCGCGTTGTACTGCCCTCCCATGGGCCGGTGCTGGATCAAAATCCGCAGGAGGCCGTTGCGCTTTACCGCGAATGGGCGGCAGAGCATTCGCCGCTCAATGGCAAACGCGTGTTTATCGGCTATGTAAGCTGTTATGGGTATACGCGCACGTTGGCGGAAAAGCTGAAGGAGGATTTGAGCGCGCGCGGCGCGGAGGTGGATATGGAGGATATTGCCGATTTGAGCCCTAACGAGGCCGCTTCGCATATCCATCGGGCGGACGTGCTGGCTATCGGCAGCCCCACCGTCAATGCGGACGCCATGGCGCCGGTCTGGATGGCGCTCACGCATGTCTCCGTCCCGGTGGTGCGCGGGCGTACCGCGGCCGTATTCGGCTCCTACGGCTGGAGCGGGGAAGCGGTGCCCATGGTGGAGCAGCGGCTGATCGGCCTTGGGTACCAGGTTGCCGGCACCGTGCGCGCAAGGCTCAAGCCCAACACGGAAGCGCTGGATCAGATGTCCTTCCTGGCGGATAAGCTGGCGCTGGCGATGAAGCTGTAGCAGCGGGAACTAAAAACACATAGACGGCGGTTACAGCTTGCGCACCATCAGGTGCTCATCCGAGTAGCCGCCGTTCTTGTATAAAAATGCATTGGGACGTGTGCCGTAGCGGACGAATCCGCACTTTTTGTACAGCTTTATTGCGCGCGCGTTGTCTGCCACCACTTCGAGCTCCAGCTGTTCATAGCCCGCGGATTTTGCCGCAAGAAGGATCTCTTTGGTCAAAACCTCCCCAAGGCCGCATCCCCAGTATTCTTTCACTATGGCGATGCCGAAGGCGGCACGGTGTAAGACCTTCAGATGTGGACCAACGGGGGTAAAAGAGGCGTTGCCAACGAGCCTGCCGTCAACCCGGGCGGATAGGAACCCGCTCCGCGGAGCGTCGAGATTTTTCTGCAAAAAATCCCGCTCTTCCTCTACCGTTAAGGTGATCTCTTCCGGATACCGCAGCATGAATACCGTTTCGGCGGCCGTGGTTTTCATAAGAAAGAGGAATTGTTTCGCGTCTTCCGGCAAGGGGGGTCTCAAAAGGCAGCGGGTGCCGCCCTTCAATGTTATCTCTTTTGACGTAAGCTGCATCAAAATACCCCCTTAAATAAAATTTCTTCCATAATACTATAAAGGGAGGAGGTGCACAATCTGAAAACCAAAAATAAAAAAACGCCCTCTGCATTGCATACGCGGCGTTTTTTATGTTCAACGGCAATCTGCCCGATCGCGCCTGGCTGGAACGCGTTTGCTCTTGCTGGGATAATACAGCAAAGGTGGCGTTGTGTCATTTTTGGAGTTCATTCCGATGTATGCGTCCTCGACCTGCCGCTGCACATCCTGTAGCTCCTGAATGACGTCCGTGATCTTGTTGAACAGCTGGAAATAGAGCGTCTCGTAATCCTGCAATTTTATCATCACCTCCCTGTAACAGTTTAGTGTAAATTCGCGCAGGAGTCGAGGAAGAAATCAGGAAGGATTGCTGTTATTTTGACGAATTTTATCATATGAATCGATTTCTAACACAAAAAATGTTAAATGATTTCGGGCATATCCGACAATGTTCTATATTTCATGAAAAGAAGAAACCTTTGGAATGAAAGCCCCTCCCAAACGGAGCGTCTGTTTCCGAACGAAGGTGCGGCGTTCAATGTAGAATAAACCCGTCGTTGCGAACGCAGGCAATCAGATTCAAATAGAGAAAGAAAGCCCGCGGCATCTGCCGCGGGCTTTTCCAATCAGATCGTTCAGCCCTTGGGGCCGGCTTCCACGATATGCGCGGGCATATCCTTATACTTCTGGAAGTTCTTCGCAAAACGGCCGGCGAGGTCCTTCGCCTTGGCGTCATAAGCCGCTTTGTCTTTCCAGGCTTCCCTGGGATTCAATACTTCGGCGGGAACGCCGGGGCAGGAGGTGGGAACCAGCACGTTGAAGTTCGGGTCAAGCACGAACTCGCTCTTTTCCAGATTACCGTTGAGCGCGGCGGAAACGATGGCGCGGGTGAACTTGATGCTCATGCGCGGCACTTCGCCCGCAGGGCCGCCGGACCAGCCGGTGTTCACCAGGTAAACGTTGGCGTTGTATTTGTTGATGTATTCGCCCAACAGCTCCGCGTATACGGAAGCGCGCAGCGGAAGGAAGGGCGCGCCAAAGCAGGTGGAGAATGTGGCCTGCGGCTCCTTTACGCCGCGTTCCGTACCGGCCAAGCGTGCGGTGTAGCCGGAAACGAA
The DNA here is from genome assembly GCA_023426265.1 of Bacillota bacterium. Classification (GTDB taxonomy): domain Bacteria; phylum Bacillota; class Clostridia; order Christensenellales; family CAG-138; genus JAEYLA01. The sequence continues at coordinate 6,151 of JAFABA010000145.1, read as the reverse complement.
GTGGTACATGGCCTGGTCCTTGCCGAGCTTGGCAACGGGAGGCAGTACGCCGAACGCATCCGCCGTGAGGAAGATCACGGTCTTGGGCTGGCCGCCCACGCCGGGTATGACGCAGTTGGGGATGTATTCCACCGGGTAACCCACGCGGGTGTTTTCGGTGATACTGTCGTCGTCGAAGTTGAACTTGCGGGTTTCGGGGTCCATCACCACGTTCTCAACAACAGCGCCAAACTTGATGGCGTCCCAGATCTGGGGTTCGTGTTCCTTGGAGAGGTTGATGCACTTGGCGTAGCAGCCGCCTTCAAAGTTGAACACGCCTTCGTCGCACCAGCCGTGCTCATCGTCGCCAATCAGCTTGCGCTCCGGGTCGGCGGAAAGCGTCGTCTTGCCGGTGCCGGAAAGGCCGAAGAACAGGGCGGAATCGCCGTCCTGGCCGATGTTGGCGGAGCAGTGCATGGGGAACACGCCCTTCTTGGGCAGCAGGTAGTTCATGATTGTGAATACGGACTTCTTGATTTCGCCGGAGTAAGCGGTGCCTGCGATGAGCACCATCTTCTTTTCGAAGTTGACGAGTATCGCCGCTTCGGAATGCGTGCCGTCCAACTCGGGAACGCACTTGAAGCCGGGCGCTGCGATGATGGTATAATCCGGCGTGAAGGAAGCGAGCTCCTCCTCGGTGGGCCTAAGCAGCAGCTGGTGGATGAACAGGTTCTGGACCGCCATTTCATTCACCACGCGGATGCTGGTGGAGTAGTGCGGGTTGGCGCCCGCGAAGCCGTCGAAAATAAAGATTTCACGGCCCTGGAGGTAGGCCATCATTTTGCCGTATATGGCGTCGAACTTTTCGGGCGCGAAGGGAGCGTTGACCTTGCCCCATTCAATTTCGTCGTGAACGGAGGGCACATCGACCACGAACTTATCGTCCGGGGAACGGCCGGTGTATTTTCCGGTATAGATGACCAGAGCGCCGGTTTCAGAGAGCGTACCCTCGCCGCGCGCAATCGCCTTTTCGGTGAGCACTGCGGCCGAAAGGTTGCGGTACACGGCCTTAGGAGCGATGATGCCAAGTTTTTCACAATAGTCTTTCATTTTCTGTTTGGTTACTCCTTCCAGTTATTTGGTATTATAACGTCTTTGTTATAACCATAAATTATAGAAGCCGGGCCCAATATCACTCTGGATGTAAGGTTTGCTGCAAATCAGTGGACAGTAGTCGAAAATCACCCATTTTGAAATATTTTACCTGAAAACAGAACGTCTGGCAAGCGGAATTTTTTGATTTTTGCAAGAAAATACTTTCCATCATGCAAAACGCTTCCTGTTTCATCAGGGAAGTCTGGCAGCATATATTGTTTCCCGCCCCCGCGTGGTATACTCTAAATAAAAAAGGAGCCCCAATATGAACAAGCTCTTGTTGATGGGTACGGGCGGCACAATTGCATGCCTGCCGACGCCGGACGGGCTTTCCCCGCAGATGCCCGCCGCCGAGCTGTTGACATTTTTAAGCGAGCCTGTTTCCGATATCGATTGCCGCGACCTGTTTGCGCTCGATTCTTCCAATATACAGCCTGAGGAATGGCGTCTGATGGCGCGTGAGATATTCGCGGCGAAAAATGAGTACGCCGGCGTTGTCATTACCCATGGCACCGATACCATGGCCTATTCTGCCAGCATGCTTTCCTTTATGTTGCAGGGCATATCCATTCCGGTGGTGCTTACCGGCGCGCAGTATCCCATGTTTTATCCGGATTCGGACGGGCGAACCAATCTTGCGGATGCGATACTCGCCGCCCGTGCGCTGCCCGGCGGCATATACGTGGCGTTTGGCGGCAGCGTGATGCTCGGGTGCCGGGCAGTGAAGGTCCGCACCACTTCGAGAAACGCGTTTGAAAGCATCAACCGGCCTTATGCCGGCGTATGCGCGGGAGGCCGGTTTCTGCCGCTTGTCCCGCCGCAGGAGCATGCCGCTTTTTCCTATAATGATTCTATCGATCCGAACGTCGCGCTTTTAAAGCTTGTCCCGGGCGCTTTGCCCACGCTGTTTCGCGCGCTGCCCGCCTGCGGATACAAGGGTTTGGTGGTAGAAGCGTTTGGCCTGGGCGGCGTGCACAGCATCCGGCGCGACCACACCCGCGCCATTATCAGCCTGTTGCAGGAGGGCATGCCTGTCGTGCTTTGCTCCCAATGCCTATATGAGGAAAGTACACCCGCGCTTTATGAGGTCAGCCGCCCGTTAAGCGACGCGGGCATACTCCCCGCCAACGATATGACGACGGAGGCCGCCGTCACCAAGCTGATGTGGGCTTTGGGTCAAAGCGACAAGATGGAAGACGTCCGCGCCATCATGTCCCGCGACCTCTGCGGGGAAATGACGGTGCGCAACGGATAAGGCGACGCCCCGGCAGTCCGTAACGCCGGGACGTCTTTTTGAGGATAACAGAATGAAGAAACTTTCGGCTGGTTATCCGCTACGCATCACCTCCCGTAGTTTGCTGTGCGTTGGGCGGCGCGCCGCCCGGCTGCTGCGGTGCGCCTCTGCCCGGTGCTTGCCCCTGGCCTCTGCCGCCTCCGTTTCCAGGGCCAAAGCCGCCCGTGTTGCTGTTCAAGTTGAATGTGGTGAGGGTGTCATTTAGCGTAAGCTCCTGCACTGCCGTTCCATCTACCAGAAGGGTATACGCTTTGCCCTGTTCCAGCAGCGGGGAGCTGATGACGATGTTCTGGTATGTCTTGGGCGAAGGATAGGAGACGATGATCTCCCCATCCGCGTTCGTAAGCGTCAGCGTGCTGCCTGCCGCCTGGATGGCTGAAAGATTTCCCGCAATGGACGGCTGTGTGGTGCCGTCGGAGGGAACTGCTGCCATTCCCGCGCTGCCCAGGGCTACCAGAGTCCCTCCGGTAATCAGGAATTCGCCGTTGTAATCGAGCGCGCCGTTGCCGCTGTTTTCGGGGCCGCTTACATATACCGTGCCGCCGGTGATATAGCCGCTGCCGTTGCTGTCCAGCCCGTCGCCCGCGGCGTTGATGGTGATATCTCCGCCGGAGATGGTAAATCTTGCGCCGGTAAGGTTTGCAAACCCGTCCCGCCCGTTTTGAACGCCGGAGGAGTCGTTGCCGCCCGCCACGTTGAGCCCGTCGTCCGAGGCGGTAATGGTAAGCGTCCCGCCGGAGATGTCGATAACAAAGGCTTCGATTCCCTCTACGCTTTTTGAAACGGTAAGCATCCCGCCGGAGACCGCGATGGATTGATCGGCGTGCAGGCCGTCGTCCCCGCTTAAGAGAATGAGCGTGCCGCCCGATATGGCCATGCTGCCGTTGGTGTGCAGCGCGTCGTCCGCGCTGTCGAGGGTAAACGAGCCGTCCTTTATGGTAAGGAAGCTTCCCGCCTTAAGCCCTTTGTAGCTTCCGTCCTCGTCCACGGATGCGTTTTTGGCCTGCGCCCGGCTGCCCGGCCCCTGCGTCTGTTGCGGCGTATTTTCGGAGGATGCCCCGCCGCCGGAAACGATGTCAAACTCCCCGCCTGCGATATACAGCTCCGTCTGCGCCTGTATGCCGTCCGCGCCCGCGGTAATAGCAAATGTGCCGTCTTCTATTGCAATAAATCCTTTACCCGTGTCGGAATTGTTGGTGGATTTAATGCCGTCTCCGCCCGCCTGAACGGTAAGATCCACAGTCTCAACAGCCACCATATCCCTGCCTACGATGCCGTCGTCCACCGCTGCAATATGAAGGACGCCTTCCACGATCTTGATATCGTCGTTTCCTGCAATGCCGTCGTTGTGGTTCGCGGTGACGTTGAGCTTGCCCGTGCCGTTGATGATAAGGTCGTCCTTGGCGAACAGCGCGGCGGAAGGCTCTTCTTTTGCCGTGTCATACGGCGCGTAGGTATAGCTTACGCCATCCTCCAGGCTGTTTTCGGTTCCGGGCGCAAGGGAAAGGATCACCCGATCCGCATTTTTGATAAACAGAGGCGCGCCATCCGCTGCAGTGATGCTTGCACCGTTGAGCACGATGCGTACTTCATCGTCGTCTTCCGCATCCACCACTACCGCGCCATTGGGCATCGTGCCGGTGAGCACATATGTGCCCGCAGCCGAGATGGTCAGGATCGTATCCTCTGCGGAAGCACCCTGTCCGCTGATGGTATACCCCGTTGCAGAAAGCACGATTTCCGTATACGCGCCGCTCTGCCAATCGGCATAGGCGTCCGTTTCCTCGATAGTTGCATCTTCCATTGTGACGCTTCCCGCCGGCAAGCCGGCAGGGGTAACCGCGTTTTCCGCCGCTTGCCCCGGCGTCTGAACGGCTGTCGGCAAAGGCGCTTGTCCGACGCTGGCGCAGCTGGTCAATGCAAGCGTTGTCAGCAGCGCAATGGCTGCGCATGTCCGCCGGCAAGGGCTTCTTTTCTTATCCATATGGATCACCGTCTCTTTCTGTTGCGCCGTTACAGCGCATCTCCGCTGGGCTCCCGCCCGCATATGATGGTCAGGTTGCCATTGCGGCAGCGCAGTTCGTCTATGAGTTGCTTCTCCTGCTTCACGTCCCGCAGGCGTATTTTGTATTTCAGTTCGTACATGCTGCCAAGGTTCACCGTCTTGACGCGTTCGAGCTTCGCTTCCCTGGTATAGGCGGCGAACAGGTCGTCGAATATGCCGGTGTAATCCAGATCCTCGGGTATCGTGATGCGCAGCTCCTTTTCGCTTTCCGGCGTTTCACCAAAGCGCGTGGAAGACAGCAGCAGCATCACCGCGCTGATGACGCCGGTTATAACGGCGGCAAACGTCAGGTATCCCATGGCGGCTGCAAGGCCCGCTGCCATTGCGAAGAATATCGCCACGATCTCCCGCGCGCCGCCGGGCACGGAGCGAAACCGCACCAGGCTGAATGCGCCGAGCACCGCAACGCCTGTCCCCAGGTTGCCGTTGACCATCATCACTACCGCCTGGACAAGGGCCGGAAGCAGCGCAAGCGCGATCACAAAATTCTTGGTATAGCTGCCTTTCTTCATATATACATACGCTATGGCCAGGCCAAGCGCAAGGGAAACCGCGGTGCACAAAAGCGCTGAGCCTATGGTCAGGGTGGAGGCGTCGGCCAATACCGTTTCAAACACGGGCGTGTACGCTCCTTTCTTCCCGGAGGCTTTCTTTATAAATGTTCCCGTATTTGGAGAACGATACCGGGTAGAGCTTGCATCCGCTCAGCGCATGGACAAACCAGAGCGGCAGCGCCGCCGCGGTCTTGACCTCCATTAGCCGATATCCGGCAGGCAGCAGTTCTTTGCCCCAATCCCCCGCGTCAAGATACAGCGCCTCCGTACGGCTGCGGATGGAAGTATCAAACGTAACGCGCAGTTCGCGGTTCGCCAGGCCTGCATAGGCTTCGCGGTCATAGGCAAGATAGAGCTTGGGGGCCGGGCGGTAAAAAGACAGAAAATAGTCCAACTCGTGTATGATCTGCCCTTTGGGGTCCCCGTAATGCCGGGTCCTTACGTACCGTTCCGCTTCATGAAACGCAAATTCCGCCCGCCGCTTGTAGACAACGCCGTCACACTTTTTCTTGATCTCAAGAAACACCCTGTCTTCCGGCCCGGGCGTACCATAGCTTCTTAGACGCAGCTTTTCCTTATATGCAGGCCTTTCGATGGAGCTGCGTACCAGTGTGTCATCCGCCGTATCGTAATAGATGTTGCAGATGGTATAGGTAAAAAACGCGTCCGGCGTGAGTTCAGGGCGGATGCGCATCATCAGCGCCCGGTAACTCGCCTCGTCCATCAGATACTTTTTTTCTACCCGGCGGAATACGTTCTGTGCCATTGCCATCACCTCCGTTATTTGTTGGACTTATTAAAACAGACGGGTATGGCGTTGCAATGGTACGTCTGTGGCAACAATTCGGACGAATGTGGCAAATGGCAAGAGTACATAAAGAATTCTTAAAATTCAGGTAAAGCAGACGTTGACTCCTGCAAAAACCGGGTTATAAAAAGATATGCAAAAAACTGATAGAAGGGTGTTGACAGAGGTAGATAGGTTTGCTACAATAAACAAGCTGTCCCGCCCGAAAGGGTAAAGACAAGCGAAGAAAGCACCTTGAAAACTATATAGTGCGAGAAAAAAAGACGAACGCAATTAATTTGAGGAACCAGCAAAAG
>JAFABA010000109.1 GCA_023426265.1 Bacillota bacterium | reverse complement strand
GGCCATCCCGGTCGAACTGCTTGCCCAGCGATTCCGCCCAAAGCTGCGCATACCAGTCTGCAATGAGCTTCAAGGAATCGGCATATGGCATGATGACGGAAATATTCATGCCGCGCCGCATGGCAATAAACTGCAATGTCGCAAGCATGTAGGCGGGGTTGCGCCAGACGTCCTTCTCCCTTGTGACGCTGTCCATATACGCCGCCCCAGCGAGCAATTCTTTAATATCGATGTTGCAGACGACGGCGGCGAGCAAGCCCACCGGGCAGAGCTCGCTGAAGCGGCCGCCCACGCCGTCGGGCACGTAGTAGGTCTTGAGCCCGAGCTGTTTGGCAATTTTGATAAGGTTGCCCTTTTTCTCGTCCGTTGTGGCAATGATATGCTTTTTGAGCGCGTCCTTGCCAAGGCGTTTTTCAATGAGATCGGAAACGATCAGAAGCTGGGACATGGTCTCGCTGGTGCCGCCGGATTTTGTGACGACGTTGAACACGGTCTTATCTAAATCGATCACGTCGAGCAGCGCCTGCATGCGCTCTGGGTCCACGTTGTCCTCCACGAACAGGCGCGGACCGCCGCGTTTTTCACGCGGGAGATCATTGTACTTTAAATGGTTGAGCGCCTGCTGCACCGCAAGGGGGCCCAACGCGCTGCCGCCGATGCCCAGCACCACAAAATCCTCGCACCAGGACTGCAAGCCCGCCGCGGTCTCCAAAATATCCGCAACGATCTCATCCTGATTGTAAGGAAGTTCCCGCCATTTCATGCTCCCCCGGTTTTGCTCCATGGCTTGCGCGGCTTTTTGAAGCTGCCCGGAAAGCGCTTCGATTTCGGAGGACGAAATGCCCTTTTCGCCCAGCATTTCCTCCATCATGTTGTTAAAGTCCACCCGGATGCGCATCTGTTCCTGCCAAAGTTTGTCCAAGTAGCGGCTCATTTGCTTTCGTCCTTTCCCAAAATGAATCATAAATGATATGTGAAACACGTTTTAACATAGTCATAGCAGAGCTTTAAGTCCTTCTCATCGGCATACATATCGCTGTAGACCTCTATAAACGCGGGGCCGGTATAACCCTTTGCGTGTAGCGCCCGCCCCAGCGTGAAGAAATTGCATTCCCCTTCCCCCGGCAAAGCGGGTATCATACGCTCCGGCGTACGCTTATAGTCGCAGACATGCAGGTTGACGAGGTATTCTCCAACGGCCGCAATATATTCTTCGGGCGCATAGCCGCTTCGCGCGGCCTGCTTGATATCGAGCGTAAACCGAAGATCGTCCGCCTTTGTCGCTTCCAGCAGCCTTAGCCCGAAGGAAGGCGTATGGAACAGGCACCAGCTTACGTTTTCCCACGCAAGCGTCAGGGAATACGCTGCAGCTATTTCGCAAAGCTCCTGCACGATGGGACCGATGCGCGCCAGGTCCATATTTCTTACGGCGCCGTTTAACCCGGACGGGCCGTGCATGACATAACATGTCGCGCCCAATGTTTTTCCCGCCTGAAGCACCTGCTCGAATATCTTTTTCGCGTCCTCGCGCTGCCGGTGATAGACGGAGAACAGCTGCGGCTCAAACTGGGTGCCCATGGGATGGACGCTGTATACTTGGAGGCCGCTTTCGTCAACGCGCTTTTTGAGCGCCTGAACAAACCCGTCCTCATATTCCGAAAAGGTGTTTAAAAATATCTCGCATATGGACGCCCCCATGGCTTTCATATGGGCCGGGGCATCCTCGAGTTCATACCGGTTGAACAGGCTCGCCGTGGAGATGCCTACCTGCAAATGGATCGCCTCCCGTAATCGTTATCAGTATATCATTCCCCTGCCGGCAAGGAAAGAACTTGTTTTTGACACAATGTCAATATTGGAACAGCCGCAACACGGTATTATACGACTATTTTTTGCGCGTGCGATTTTCGCCCTTTGGGGCGAACGCACATGCGCAAGAGGATACCATATCCGCTTCGCTTCATGGTATACTGGGCACATGGAGAAAAAAGAGAACGTTTTGCATCGTTTCTTGCCCGCAGAATGGAAGCGTGAGCTTTGGCGGCTTCTTTGGCTGCTGCTGTTTCCGCTTGCCATTGTACTGCCGCGCCTTGCATCCCGCAATCCGCTGTTTATAGAGCGCGTCTATGGGCAAGGAATTTATCCCGTTGTAAATGCCATACTGCGCACGGTATCCGGCATCGTTCCGTTTTCGGTTGCGGAGTGGCTGCTGTATTCGCTTGTACTCGGTATCCCTGCACTCGCCATCGTTAAGATTGTGTGTGTTTTTACAAGGCGCATCACATGGCTGAAGTTCACCCATTTTGTACTGACGCTGCTGCTTGTTGCAGGTCTTCTTTTTAACGGGTTTTATGTGCTTTGGGGCTTGAACTATTCCCGCCCGGGGCTTCGCTACCGGCTTGCGCTGGACGTCAAAGAGCGGCCGGTGCAGAGCTTAACGCCCTGTGCACAGCGCTTGCGGCGCGCGCAAACAGCCTTCGTGAACAGGTTCCGGAGGACGCGCGCGGCGTATTCACATTGCCTGACGGGATACAAAAATGCTTTGATGAAATTCCAAAGGCGTACCGCAATCTGAATGCAGTTTTGCCGCAGATTGGCTCTGGCGCCGCGCGCCCTAAGACGGTGCTGTTGTCCACCGGCTTAAGCTGGGCGGGGATTTCCGGCATCTACATCCCGTTTACAGCGGAGCCGAACGTCAACATCGATCAGCCCGCACTGCTCATTCCCTCCTCCGCAGCGCATGAA
>JAFABA010000048.1 GCA_023426265.1 Bacillota bacterium | reverse complement strand
CAGAGAGCAGTTCTTCCTTCGGCACAATGGCCTTGGATTTCCCAAAGAATCCGACGATAGCGGCGGCGATCAGCGCGGTTACGCTCACCACAAGCATCATATTGCCTACGCCCAGAGTCTCCGCGATTGCGCCGTCCATATAATTTCCAAGCGCCGCGCCTAAGCCCGAGCCGATCGCGCTGAATATGAGATAGGCGGTGGAAAGATAGCTTGCGTCCACATAAATGAGGATATAGTCTACAATGGACATAACAAACAGCGCAAAGGAAAGGCCGTTGAGCAGGGTGATCAAAATGGCGGCCTCTACGCTTGGGGCAAGCCCCAGCAATACGCACTTGACGAAATAGAACACGAACGACACGGCTACAATGGTGCCCGGGGCGACCTTCCACCGGGCTTTTATGCGTTGATACAGCAGCATCATGGGGATCTCCGACATCGCCTGCACAAACATGCCTATGCCGATGTGCGCGTCGGAGCCGCCCAATTCCGCGATGCGCAGGGAGAGGAACCCGTCCGAAGCGCAGATGCAGATGGTGCCCACGAAATACGTCAGTACCAGCGCCACATATGGGCGGTTGTGTAAGAGATACCGAATGCCTTCTTTGAGGGTTCTGTCCGGCGCACCCCTGAGCTTTTGCTGCGGGTTCGGGATATTGCGCGCAGAAAGAACCAGCACGGCATACAGCAGGGCAAGGACTATGATGCCGGGCTTTGCGCCGAACGTGTTCATGACCACGCCGAACCCCGCGGCGGTCAAGGCATACATCAACGAACCGCCGCTGCGCGTGGCGCCGTAGCTGAGATTGTAACCTTCGCTGATGAGGCGCATGGCCCAGGAGTCTACAAAGCTGACCATGGAGGAAATCGTAATGGCAATGCCCATCACGGAAAGCTGCGTCAACAGCCTGTTCCCATTCGAAAGCACAAGCACCGTAAAAAACAGGCAGCCCGCGAATATCGCGGAGAGCACCGTCTGCCTGGAACAGGAATATTTGTCGTGGAGGTATCCCCAAAGGGGTTTTGCGCACATGTTGGAAAGCGCGGCCAATGTCATCGCCACGCCGATCTCCAGCGGCCCGTACTCAAACCCCATCAGCACGGGTGCAATGAAGCTGACGCCAACGCAGCAAATGGCGGCGCTCGCCGCCTGCAAAATAAAGAACCGCGCGTTCAGATCGAGTTCTATTTTAGGCCGAAACATATTTCTCCCCTTCAAACAAGCAAGGTAGAACCATCGTATTCCGGAAATCGGGCTTTATTCCGGCCTTTTATATAGCCCTCCATGGCAGCAGGCGATCATGGGGATATGGGCAATTGAAGCAAGGGAGGCCTCGGCCTGCGCGCGGTCTTGCGCAAAGTCCGGGTTGGCTATCATAAGCGCGCCGTTTTGCAGTACCGCCGCATCTCCCGCCGCAATCACGCCCAGCGCCTCGGCCAGGACGGAAATATGGCCTATGGTATGCCCCGGCGTATGAAGGATGGTAAGCCCGCCGCAGTAAGGCAGCCGTTGCCGGTCTTTTAACAGGACATCCGGCGCTATCGGTTCCACCGACTTTAACAGCTTCATGAAAGCAAGGCCGTCTTCCTTTTCGCATTCCGGCAGCGTATCTTGCATCACCCTGGCTTGTGTGAGCCGCAGCGGCTCCAGTCCCCCGCTGATGTAAGGCGCTTCCAGCTCATGCGCCAGTATGCGGATGTGCTGATATTGGCGCTTGAGTGCCGCTGCGGCGCCCATATGGTCGAAATCGTGGTGGGTCAAAATCAGATGTGTAATGCTTGATGGATCAAATCCATGCGCTTTGAGCTCCGATTCCAAAAGCGGCAAAGCTCCCGGGTATCCGCAGTCAACGAGCAAAAGCGCGTCCTCCCCCGTAAAAACGACGGGGTGCAGGCTTCCGTTGCCGTATGGAAGGGTCAGAAGAGCAAACCCTGGTTGCATTGTCATATGCTCCCAAACTGCCTTTCAAACGCCCGCAGTATGGCGTCCGCAGCATCGTCCACCGTGCCCGCGTTCCGGATCGTCTTTTCCGCAAAGGAGCGGTAAACCGGCGCGCGTTTTTCATACATGGCGGCAAGGTTTTTGGAAAGCGGCCTGCCCTTGGTCGGAAGCGTCTTTAAATCCCGCTCAATATGGAATATGCGGCCGTTTTGTTTGAGCAGCGTCCGGTTTTCCTGGAACATGGGCGCGCCGCCGCCTGTGGCGATTACGCGGCCGCCCTCGCATGCGGCTTCGGCTATGGCCGCCTCCTCCCGCGCGCGGAAACCCGCTTCGCCCTCCAGATCGAATATGCCCGGTATGGACATGCCCGCCTCGCGCTCAATGAGCGCGTCGGTGTCTATGAACGTGCGCCCGGTACGCGCAGAAAGCCTTTTGCCGATTTCGGTTTTCCCCGCGCCCGGCATGCCGATGAGCACGATATTGGAAAGGTCTTTTGTCAGCGTTTCAATAATTTCCTCGATACGTTCCTGCGGAATGCGCTTGACTGAAAACAGCTCCGCGGCCGCGTGTGCCTGCGCCACCAGCATGGCAAGCCCGCCTTCGGCTTTGATTCTGCGTTCCTGTGCGGCAAGAATGAGCCGCGTGCGCAGCGGATTGTAGACGACGTCGAGTACCCCGCTGAGACTGGGGAACATGTCAAGATTGACCGGGCATCCATGCGGCTCCGGGTACATGCCCACCGGCGTGGTATTCACCAAAATATCCGCGTCGGCATGCAGGTGAATGTTCTGGTAATTGTTTTCCCCCTGCCGGGATACGGTAACGATCTCCCGCGCCCCCGCGTCCTGCGCTGCTACGTACACCGTGCGGGAGGTGCCGCCGGAACCCAGTATGACGACCTTCTGGTCCTGCAATGTCAGGCCGACCCGGTCCACCAGGTACAAAAATCCGTCGTAATCCGTATTGCAGCCTATGATGCGGCGTTTTTTATCATAGATCAAGGTGTTCACGCTGCCGATACGCTGCGCTTCCCCGGTAAATGCCGCGCAGTATTTCATGACCTCCACCTTGTAGGGGATGGTCACGTTCAGGCCGCCGATATCCGGGCTGCGCAAAAAGCCCGGCAGTTCGTCCGGCGTAAGCGGATAGAGCACGTACTCGTAATCCGCAAGCGTGGCATGGATGGCTGGGGAATGGCTGTGCGCAAGCCTTCCGCCGATTAGACCGTATTTCATATCAGTATATCTCGCTGTAGCTGCCTAAAAAGGCAAAATGAGGGTTGGTTTGGGACAATTCCTCCAACAGTTCCATAACGGCAGGCGACCACACGGACGCCTCCAGATCCAGGTAGAACAGGAACTCAAATGCGCTGCTCCAGATCGGGCGGCTTTCGAGCTTGGTGAGGTTCAGGCCCAGCACGGAGAATTTGGAGATCATGCTGTACAGCGAGCCGGGCTTGTGGGGGACGGAGAGCATCAGGCTGATTTTGTTCGCGCCCGGGTAAATGGCCGGGTCCCGCTTGATGCAGATGAAGCGCGTGTAGTTGTTGGCGTTGTTCTGCACTCCTTCTTTTAATATCGAAAGATTGTAGAGCTTTGCACAGTCATGCGAGGAAATACATGCAAGATCCGTCCGGTCGGATTGCGCCACCGTCTGCGCGGCGATGGCGGTGTTCTTGACCGCCGTGACCTTTACGCCCGGGAATTGGTCAAACAGGTTGCTGCATTGGTCCAACGCGTACTCGTGCGAGCAGATTTCTTTGATATCCGCAAGCTTGACGCCGGGTTTCGCCATTAAAAAGTGGTTCACATGCAGCCGGACGCTGCGCACAATGGAGAACTCGAATTTGTGCAGCAGATCGTATACGCCGTTGACGGAACCGGAGGAACTGTTTTCAATGGGCAGTACGCCGTATTCGCACAGCCCGCTCTCTACCGCCTGGAACACAGCCTCGAACGTGCGGAAATACATGATGTCCGAGGCGGCGAACAGCTTGTCGCACGCAAGCTGGGAATATGCGCCCTCCACACCCTGGCAGGCCACCACGGCAGCTGCGGGGAACGTGGCGTCCACCGGCATCTGCGCGGCGTGCAACAGCTCCGTCAGCGCGCCGGTCTTGGTCATCAGCCGCTGCTGGTAGGAGCGGCTCATTTCAAACAGGCTTGAGAACAGCATCCTTGCATAGGCGCCCATTTCTTCCCCCGCCAGGCGGGAAACGCGCAGCAGCACCTCACGCTCGCGCGCTTTGTTGAGTATGGGCATGTCGTTCTGTTCCTTGTAAAGCGCTACCTCGCGGGAAAGCTCCATGCGCTCGCGGAACAGCGCGATCAGCCCGTTGTCCACCTCGTCTATCCGGTCCCTGATTTGCTGAAGATCCATGGTTAAGCTCCTTTATATGAAAAGTTTAAAGCATCATCGGCAACGGTATCCAGAGCCTCAATCATTCAAAATACGCTCCTTTATATGAAAAGTTTAAAGTATCATATCGAGCAGCACGCAGGCAGCGGCGGCTTCCACCACCGGCACGGCGCGTGGGACGATGCAGGGGTCGTGCCGCCCGTGGATCGTGAGCGTCACGGGCTCCAGGGTTTCCATATTTGCGCTTTGCTGCGGCTTCGCAATGGAGGGGGTAGGTTTGAACGCCACGCGGAACAGAAGCGGCACTCCGGAGGATATGCCGCCAAGCACGCCGCCGTGGTTGTTGGAAGCAGGCAAGACGCATCCATCCGTTACCGCAAACGGGTCGTTGTTCTGCGATCCTCTCAGCGTCGCGGCCGCAAAGCCCAGCCCGAATTCCACGCCCTTTACGGCGGGTATGCCGAAAAGCGCGGGCGCAAGCCTGCTCTCTATTCCGCCGAACATGCCGCGCCCCAGTTTACCAGGTTCAATGCCGATGGCGCAGCATTCCACCACGCCGCC
>JAFABA010000208.1 GCA_023426265.1 Bacillota bacterium | reverse complement strand
GACAGACGGCCAAGTACCATGCCTTCTGCATCCACAACATACCAATTCCTCTGGAGAGACTCGCCTTTTGCCATATAGGTTTTCATGGCGTCCTCCTAAACGAAAATATCAGAATGTCGATGTGGCTCTGGTGACGCTTGTACGTCTTGCTTCCGGGGCTGTGGCCGCATGACGCCTACTTTACCGAACACACCTGAAACAGTGTAGCAAATCCCGGTCCGCGCTGTCAAGGAAATTTCACAAATAATCTCCGAATAATCTACGAACGGCCAAAGCGCCCGCCCTCCAATAGGACGGTCGATACGGATTTAATGCAACCCCGTAAACCCGGTCTGGCGCAGCGCCTCATATACAACGATGGCGGCGGCATTGGAAAGGTTTAATGAGCGCAGGCCCGTTCCCATGGGGATGCGTACGGCGTCCTTAGTACGCCTGTCCAACAACGCCTGCGGCAGGCCCGCCGTTTCCTTGCCGAACACAAGAAAATCTCCGTCCCGATACTGTACGTCGGAATAGCGTTGTTTTGCGCGCGTGGAGCACAAAAAGAAACGGGCGTCGGGGTATTCGCGTTCAAGTTCTTCAAAGCTGTCGTGGTAACGGATATCCAGGTAGTGCCAGTAATCGAGCCCGGCACGCTTTAATTTTTTATCGTCTATCGCAAATCCCAGCGGGCGCACCAGATGCAAAACGCTGCCCGTCACGGCGCAGGTACGCGAAATATTACCCGTATTCTGCGGGATCTCCGGCTCGACCAATACAATATGGAACATATCGGCTCCTTATTCCTCCGCGACCGTTTAGAATGCTTTCAATTGGGAAATAAGCAAAGGTGCAAGGGATATTGTAGCAAATGCGGTATAAAAGATGCAAACATTTTGTAACATTTCCCCGGAAGGATGAGTTCTGTTTCCATTGGGCGGGGAATTGGTGTATAATGTGGATACGTACGGGGGATGCCCGGCAAGTTTTGTGGATTTTGGGTTGAAGGAGCACGAAATGGATCAAATCAGGCAGGGCCAGAGAGGCGTCTCAAGAAATGATGGGCCCCAGTTGCCAAACTATATGAAACAGCAGGCGCAGTCTTCCATGCGCCGGACCTATACGGCTTCCTCTTATGCCGGCGCGCCGCGCACGCCGTCCACCCGAACCGCGCCGCAACAAGGTGCAAGAACGGGCGGAGGTTCCGGCGGAAGCAGGAAGAAGCGCGGGCCTACGCGGTCCCAGAAGCTGCTGCGTTTGGGAATGGGCGTGCTTGCCGTGCTTGTTGTCGCAGTGGCGGGGGTGCTGCTGCTGACCGGGGGCGACAAGGAAGACGCCACCATGACCGAATACATGAACAGCAACACCAAGTTCTTAAGCGGTGTTGTCGTGGAGGGTGTAGACGTCAGCGGCCTCCAGATGGAAGAGGCAAAACCGCTTGTGGAGCAGGCGGTGACCGAGCGGTTAAACAGCGTTTCCATTACATTGCAGCATGAGGACAAAAGCTGGACGCTGACCGCCGCAGATATGAACCTTACCGCGAATACGGACGAAGTGCTCACCCAGGCTATGGGGTTTGGCCGCGAGGGCACATTGAGCGAAAACGCCGAGGAACGTGAGGAGCTGGAGCAGGGGAAGGAATTTTCCATTGCCTTTACGCCGGACGTTACCGCGGTTACCAACCGCCTCATTACAATCGCCTCCGAGGCGAACAAGGCCCCGGTGGAGCCGCACCTGATCCCCACGCTGGGGGAAGGCAACAAACAGAATTTTGAACCGGTGGAAGGCCAGAACGGCCTGACGCTCAACGCCGAGCAGACCGCGCAGGCCGTAATCTCCGCCATGGAGCAAAGACAATACCAGACCGCGGTCACCCCTGTATTCGACACCGCAACGCCGACCATGACGCTGGAGTTCCTGTTGGAGAATACCAAGCGCATCGCCACGTTTACAACGGAATTCCCGCAGAGCAGCTCCGATCAAGTCGTGCAGAACCGCGTATTCAATATCAAGAAGGCGGCGGGCATCATAAACGGCTACACCGTGCAGCCGGACGAGGTATGGAGTTTTAACGACTGGGTCGGCCCGCGCACGGTAAAAACGGGCTGGAAGGAAGCCAACGGCATCAGCGGCGGCAAGGAGTATACGCTCCAGGCTGGCGGCGGCATCTGCCAGGTGAGCACCACGCTCTATAACGCGCTGCTGTGCGGCAATATCCCAATTACGGACCGAAAGGCGCACTCCATCCCTTCCACGTATGTGCCCAAGGGCCTGGATGCCACGGTGGATACCAGCGGCATCGATTTGAAGTTTAAAAACGATACCGGCGCGCCGATCTACATATTCGCCTACATCACGCCGGACCCGGATAGCAGCAGGTATCTCAACATCACCGTTTCGTTGTACGGCAAGCCGCTGCCCGATGGCGTGACCTACAAGGCGCGCAGCGAAGTGATAGAAACCACCCCGCGGCTTGAGATCAAATATGTGGATGATTCCACCATACCCGCAGGCTACCAGTTGGAAAAAATCAAGGCCCATGACGGCTTTAGAGCCAAGGCGTATTTGGAAAAGTACGTGAACGGCGAGCTCGCGGAAACCAAAGAACTGTATGAAGACCGGTACCGCGGCAATGACGCGGAGTGGCATGTCGGCACGGGCGATCCGCTTACGGTACCCATACCCGAAGGCGCGGTCCCCATCGCGGGCGGAACGATACCGGAAACCAACGCGCCCGTGGGGGGCGGCACGGGAACGGACACGGATACTGATACGGAGCCGGAAGTTCCTGACGACACCCAACCTGCCGCGTAATATGGCTGCATAGTTTATTTTGCCGCTTGAGTGACGATCAGGCGGCTTTTTTCGGGTAACGGGGGAGTGTAAAATGAAGTGGATTGAATTTGCGGTTTATACTACGGACGCGGGGCTGGATCAGGTTGCGGCGGCGCTTACCGCCATCGGCCTGGAGCAGCTTGCCATAGAGGAAAGCAGCGAAAGCGTCGCTGCGTTTTTGGAACATGCCGCACCCAATTGGGATTTTGCGGACGCTGTTGCGCTTTCCGGCAAAAATGGCCCGTGCGTGAAGGCGTATATTGCGGAACTGCCGGAAAACGAGGCGCTTTTACTTGCCGCGCGGGACGCCGTGGCGGCGCTAAGGCAAATGGACTGGTCAGAGGACCCCGGCCCGCTTTCCATACGGGAAAGCCTTATAGATGAAGAGGATTGGGCAAACAACTGGAAGCAGTATTATAAACCCCTTCCTATTGGGGAACGGTTGCTGATTTGTCCTTCCTGGGAACGGGATACGTTAGCGCCTGACTTGAAACGGGAGCGTCAGGTGCTGTTCATGGACCCCGGCATGGCGTTCGGCACCGGCGCGCACCATACCACGCGCATGTGCCTGGAGCTGCTGGACAAGCGGGTAAAGAATGAGGACGCGGCGCTTGATATCGGCTGCGGCAGCGGTATTTTGGCGATCGCAGCACTTCTGCTGGGGGCAAGAAGCGCGCAATGCGTGGATATCGACCCTGTGGCCGAGCGCGTGGTAAGGGAAAACCTTGCGGCAAACGGCATTGACGCTACCCGCTGCGGCGTGCGCACAGGAAACTTCCTTGCGGATGAACGCTTAAGAAAAGCGGTGGGTGGAGGCTATGACATCGTGGTCGCCAACATCGTGGCGAACGTCATCATTGCGCTTGCGCCGCTCGTACCGCCGCTCATGAAGTCCGGCGGATTGTTTATTACCTCAGGAATCATTGACGAACGTGCGGAGGAAGTATCCGAAGCGCTCACAAAAGCCGGGTTTACCGTGGTAGAGCGGATGCGTGCGGCGGAGGAAGCCCCGGAGGGCACAGAGGCTTCCGGCTGGGTCGCTTTCCTGGCCCGCTGGGACGGCTAAGGCAAGGGGGAGAAGCATGGAACGGTTTTTTGTAGACACAAGCGCGATACAGGGGAACGTTGCCGACATCACGGGCGAGGATGTCGCGCATATTGCGCGCGTACTGCGCCTGAAGCAGGGCGACGAAATCCGCATTTGCGACGGACAGGGGTTTGAATACGCGGCGCGCCTGACGGAACTGAATAAGCAATCCGTTCATGCGGAACTTTTCGAGAAATATGCCGTGCATACGGAGCCTGCGCATGCCGTCACGCTGTACCAGGGGCTGCCCAAGGCGGGCAAGCTGGAACTGATCATTCAAAAATGCGTGGAGCTTGGCGTTACCGCCATCGTACCCATGGTGACGGAGCGCTGCGTAGTGAAGCCGGATGCGGATTTTGAAAAGAAGCGCGCCCGCTACCAGCGCGTGGCGTATGAGGCGGCCAAACAATCCGGCAGGGGAATCGTGCCGGAAGTAAAGCCGCTTACAATGCTGTCAAAAATCCCCTACGGGCGGCATGGGCTTGTTCTGCATGCTTATGAGGAGGAACATGCCCGCACGCTCAAACAGGCCTTACAGGGCACTACGGCGCAGGATATCGCCATACTCATTGGCCCCGAGGGCGGCTTTACGAAAGAAGAAGTGGAACAAAGCGGTTTAAACGGCGCGAAAACCGTCACGCTGGGCAACCGGATATTGCGCACCGAAACCGCGGGCATGGCCATGCTCGCCATGGCGCTTTACGAGCTGGAGGGCTGATGCGAAAGGTCACATTTTATACGCTGGGCTGCAAAGTCAACCAGCAGGAAACGGACGCCATGCGCACGCTGTTTGAAGGGGCGGGCTACGAAACCGTGCCTTTTGAGGATACGGCTGACGTTTACGTGGTGAACACCTGCACCGTGACGCAGGTGAGCGATAAAAAATCCCGCCAGATGATCGCGCGCGCCCACGCGAGGAACCCCGCGGGCGTCATCGCCGTTGTGGGCTGCTACGCGCAGCGCGCGCCGGAGGAAGTCAAGAACATGCCTGGCGTGCAGCTGATCGTAGGCACGCAGCACCGCGCGCAGTTGGTGGAACTGGTGGAAAATTTGCAGGAACAGCGCGATACCGTGGAAGATATCCGCTATGCCAAGGAATTTGAAACCCTCCCCACCGTGGTGCAGAGCACGCGTACGCGCGTGCAGTTAAAAATTCAGGATGGATGCGACAGGTTCTGCGCCTACTGCATCATCCCCTATGCGCGGGGACCGGTACGGTCCCGTCCGCTTGCTGAAGTCGAGGCGGAATTCATTCGTTTGGGCGAGGCGGGTGCGCGGGAGGTCGTTTTGACCGGTATCCACCTGATGAGCTACGGCAAAGATCTTCCGGATAAACCTAGTTTGGAGGATGTCATACGTACTGTGGGCTGTGTTCCGGGGATAGGGCGTATCCGGCTTGGGTCGCTGGAACCGGCGCTGATTGACGATGCTTTTGTTGCGGCGCTGCTTGACGTGCCAAAGGAGAAGCTTGCCCAGCAGTTCCATCTTTCTCTGCAGAGCGGAAGTGCAAGCGTGCTTTCCCGCATGCGCCGCAGGTATACGCCAAAAGAATATGAAGCGGCGGCGGACCGGCTGCGCAAAGCTTTTCCCGGCTGCGCGCTGACCACGGATATCATCGCCGGGTTCCCCGGCGAAACGGAAGAGGAGCACAGGGAAACGCTGGCGTTCGCGGAACACATGGCGTTCTCCCGTATCCATGTGTTTCCGTATTCAAGAAGGAGCGGCACGGTGGCAGCATCGCTTCCGGGGCAGTTGCAAAAAAACGTGAAGGAGCGCCGCGCGCATGAGTTGATCGCTTTGGGCGAACGGATGGAGCGGGAGTATCTCTTGGCGCAAATCGGTACCGTCCAGCTTGTGTTGGGCGAGGAGACGAATGATGAAATCTGTGAAGGCTACGCGGGCAATTACGTACGCGTACGCTACCCCGGCGGCAGGGCGGGAGTGCTCCAACGGGTATCCATTACAGGCATGAAAGACGGCGCGCTCATCGGCGCGCTGACGAAATAATACGAACAAGGGAGGCATTGCAATGGAAGAAAGCTGTATCTTCTGCAAAATCGCCGCGGGGCAGATCCCCAGCAAAAAGGCGTATGAGGATGACCAGGTGCTCGCATTCCACGACATCAACGCCCAGGCGCCCGCGCATGTGCTCATCGTTCCCAAGAAGCACGTCCCTTCGGTGCTATCGCTGCAACCGGAGGACGATGCGCTCTTAGCCCACATGTTCCGCGTGGCGCAGAAGGTCGCCGTGGAATTGGGCGTGGCGGAGACCGGTTTTCGATTGGTATACAATACGGGTGCGGACGCCGGGCAATCGGTGCCGCACATCCATATGCACCTGTTGGGCGGCAGGGAATTGGCCTGGCCGCCGGGCTGATGCAAAGTTAGGAAAGCGGGCCGCCAGTCTTTGTACCGAACAAAACAGAAATCCATTGGTGAGGTACCATTGAAGAAAAATATTTCTAAAATTGCAGCAGGCTTTTCTGCAATTACATTGATCATAACGGTACTCCATTTTATAGCAGGCGTCACGGATGGCTACCTTTTTCATGGCTCGCAAAGTGAATATAGCTACTTGCTTGGTGTATTTGCATTGTTGGGAGTATCCGTGCTCTTTTTGTGCTTGTACCGGATCATTGACTTACTTGAAAAGAAGTAGCATTGCTAGCATGCAACGCATAGTGGCCGTTGGCCCCTCAGGCTATCGGCCACTTTACTGTCATCCTGAGCGAAGTGAAGGATCTTGAAGCGCCTATATTAGGGTGTATAACGGGAGCCAGATTCTTCGCCTTCAGCTCAGAATGACAGACGACGAGGTTTGAGGTTTATTGATACACTGAGGGGCCGTTGGTCCCTTTTTATTTATGCAATTATCCCTTGACAAAGGTGCTAAGGCTTGTTAGTATTGCTAACGAACGTTAGTTAACGGATGGAGACACATGGAAACGAAACAGAGAATTTTGTTTGCCGCGCTGGATTTGTTCAGCCAAAAGGGATATGATGCCGTGTCCGTGCGGGATATCGCGCGGGCGGTGGGCGTCAAGGAAAGCTCGCTCTACAACCATTTTCAGAACAAGCAGGACATCTACTACTCCATTTTTGACTTTTGTGCGGCAAAGGGGGAGGAAGTAGGGCATTCCCTTGATCTGACCAACGAGGAAAGGCGCTACGTGGTGGATAAGCATATCCGCAGCCTCTACCGCAACATCACGCCCGAACAGTTTACGCATATGGCGGAGACGCTGTTTGATTATTATTTTACGGATGAGCTGAACGTCAAGCTTCGGAAAATGCTCACCATTGAACAATATCGGGATCAGGAGACGGCAAAGCGCTATCGTGAAAACGCATTTGAAGCGGCGCTTGCTTACCAAACCGAGCTGTTTGCCGCGCTGATTGAGGAAGGCCTGCTTCGCAGGGCGGACCCGTACATGCTCGCGCTGGCGTTTTCTTCGCCCATATTCCTGCTGTTTTATAAATTTGACGCTACGCCCGAAGGCCATGCGGAAGCGAAGGCGCAGTTTTTGCGCCATGTTGACCACTTTGTGCGGACATATGCTGTTCAGGGAACGGAAGGGGAGGAAAATCAATGAACGTCGCCGTCGTTAACGGAAACGCCCGCCACGGCAGCACGTGGCACTGCAAGGAACTGTTCCTTGAGGAACTGCGCAAACACACCGACTTCACGGTGACCGAGTTTACGCTGCCCAGGGATATGCCGCATTTTTGCATGGGCTGCTTCAACTGCTTTTTTAAGGGAGAGGAACACTGCCCTCACGCAACCTACATGCAACCCATTGTCGAAGCGCTGACCGCGGCGGATCTCATTGTGCTGACTTCGCCCGTCTATGTGTTTGACGTATCTGGGCAGATGAAAGCATTTCTGGACCATCTTAGTTACATGTGGATGGTACACCGCCCGAATCCGTCCATGTTCCGCAAAATCGGCGTCACCATTTCCACCACGGCTGGAGGGGGATTATCCCATACGACCGGAACTATGGCAAACAGTCTGCGCTTTTGGGGCGCAAGGCGCGTGCTTTCCTTTAAATCCGCCGTGGCGGCGGCTTCGTGGGAAGAGGTCAAGGAGAAAAAACGCGTGAAAATCCAGCGGCGTATGCGTGCATTGGCTGAAAACGCCGTAAAAAGC
>JAFABA010000035.1 GCA_023426265.1 Bacillota bacterium | reverse complement strand
CCGCGTTGCCGGACTGCGCAAGCGCCATCGTGATGGCCGCCGTCAGGGTCGTCTTGCCGTGGTCAACGTGGCCGATGGTGCCGATGTTTACGTGCGGTTTCGTACGCTCGAATTTTGCCTTTGCCATTACAAATATTCCTCCTCTTTTGTTGTGCCGCACATGCGCGCAGTAAACGTCGCGCTGTGCCTAGACTTTACCCGCCGCGAAATATTTGTAACGGCGCCGGGCTTCTTTCAAAAGCTATCCTTGCTGGAGCGGGTGATGGGAATCGAACCCACGTGACCAGCTTGGGAAGCTGGAGCTCTGCCATTGAGCTACACCCGCGCATGAGGATAGCGTTATTATTTTAATCTGCGGGTACCTATTTGTCAAGCCATTATGCGGCTTTCTGGGCACGAAACGCATAGGAAGAAAACAAAGCGCGAAAGCGCGGCTTAAGCCATGGCTTTCCTTGTCGAAAAGCGGCGGCGCTGCGATATTGCGGTTTCAATGCGGTCATAAGATTACCTGGCGGGTTCCTGGGGTGGTTATAAGCGCGCTAAAGTAGGCGTATACTAAAAACAGGCGCTGGCCTGCAGTTTCTTTGTTACGCGCACGCCGCTTGATTACAAAGCGCGTACGTTGCAGGCGGGCGCCGTCGAAAAAATTAAGCCGCAAAGTCCTTTGGACTGGGCGGCTTTTTTCTTTATATCTTATCAGGCCGATTATACTACTATTTGGGTTCGGATTTTGTGGTGCTGTAGGTTTCGGTGACCGTGCCCTCCTCACCCTGGCGGGTTACGACAAAGGAAGAAACCGTTATGTCTTCCCGCTCAGAGTATGTCGTAACGGCGGTGCATTCCGTCTTTACCATGACGTCCGCACTCAATTCCATGGTGACGGAATGTTCCGCCATGACGTTGTCCATCCGGCTGTAAGCGGAAGCCGTGTAGGCCACCCCTTCGGCGTTGGAAAACGTCACGCCGCAATCGGAATAGGCGGGATCGTCCGTGGCCCCCAAAAAGCCAAAAAAAACCTCGGAGAGCGCTTCGCTTCCCGGGCTTTCTGATTTGTTGCTTATGGTCACGGTATTGGATTGAAGTTTGGACAGTGTTTCCCGCGCAATGCGCGCGTTTCCCTCCTCCCGCAAAAACGCAATGCCCGCCTGATATAGAATTTTCGCCGCGGCAGCGGTGCCGGCCTCTGCGGCGGTGGGCCGCGCCCCGGGGCCTATGGGAATCGTCTGCCGCTCCACGGGCTTGTATTCTTCGGTAATCACCGAATCCTCTTCTATGGTGACAATCTCATCGTCCACCGGCGCGGGCACGGCTCTGGATACATTTTCCGTCTGTGGGCCCGCCAATACGGTTTGCGCACCGCCTTGCGCGGCGGCATTATTGAGAATGCCCTTGGTTGCGAACAAGGCGATGCCGAACAGCAAAACAATCCCGCCGAACAGGGATATCAATTTGGTGAATTGCTTCATTGCGCGTCGCCTCCCTTGCCTTTGTTTGTACTCAGCATAGCACCGCGCTGCTTCAATTCATCCTCAGACCGGTCCCATTTCGGTCCCATTTTCAATATTTTTTATTGCTAGATAAGTATTTCCAGATTATTTGGTGGAGGCGTATGTTTGAATCTCGCGAAGCCGCTCGATGATGGGCAGATGCTGTGTGCATAACCCCTCGCACTGCCCGCATGCGATGCAGTCCGCTGCTGTGTCCGGCTTAATCGCCCAGTGGTTCTGCAAGCGGGAGATTGGGCTCCGGTTGGTCAGAATTTTCTGGTTGTACGCGTCCATGAATTTGGGGATGGGAATGCTAACCGGGCAGCTGTCGCAGTAGCCGCAGCCCGTACACAGTGCGTTTTCGCCGCCGCCGGATGCGGGCAGCAGCGCGGTCTGCACATCGGCAGGGCGTTCTTCGAGCCCTTCCACCGCGAAAATCGCCTCATCCACCTGCTCTTTGGTGGTTATGCCGTTAAGGGCCACGGAAACCTCCCGGTGCCCCGCCACAAAACGCAAAGCTCCCTGCGCCGCGTTATACGGCGTGCCTTCGGTCAGGTAGGAAAACAGCTGAGGGCTTGCCGGGATTACCCCACCGCCCAGCGGGTTCATGACCACCACGCCCATGTTGCGTGCATGCGCAGCCGTAAGGCCGCTTATGCGGTAACGGTAATTGAGCGCGTTGTAGCCGATGAGCATGCCTTCAAACAGGCCTTCGCCGATCACCTGCGCCAAATCGTTCCCCGGCATATGGGAGGAGAATACGATATGGCGGATCATGCCCTGCTCCTTTGCTTTCAAAAAATATCCGTAGAGCGCGTCACACTGCTTCCGGTATTGCGTGAGAGAGATCATACACCAGAGGTGGTAGAAATCGATCGTATCTACCCGCAGCCGCTTCAGGCTCGTTTCCAGCCTCCTGAAAAAGCCCGCTTCCGTCGCCGGGTTGTCAATTTGGTAGAAGTTTGTCTTGGTGCTGATAAAATAGCTGTCCCTGGGAAGCGTACTTAGCGCCAGCCCCATGATGGTTTCGCTTTTATCGTCGCAATAGCCGGGCGCGGTATCGAAATAATTGATCCCCTTTTCGTGCGCATAGCGGACGACCTCGGCGCACGCTTCCAGATTGTTGTTTTTTACGTCTTCGTCCGAAAAACGCATGCCGCCAAAGCCGATGGCGGAGACTAAGCATCCGGTCGCTCCATATTCCTTGTAATACATGTTGCCTCCCGCAGCGTTTGCTTTTTAATAGGTATGGGTTATAATAAGTCTAGCATACGCCTGCGCATAAGAAAAGGCTGTCGGCGGCTTATGGCAGGCACATGGCGGCGGAAAGTAACGCCGCAAGGGAGGACGAGCATTGGATCCTGCTGTACTGTTTAAGCTTTCTTACGGGCTGTATGTGATCGGTGTGATGGATGGCGATACGCCGCAGGGATGCATCGCGAACACGGTGTTCCAGGTCACGGCGGAAGGCATGATCGCCGTGAGTATGAGCAAGAACAACCATACGCACAGGCTGATGCGGGATACGGGCAAGTTTTCCGTTTCCATACTCACGGAAGCCACGCCACCTAAGACCATCGGCAGGTTCGGGTACTCCTCCGGCGCGAACGTCAATAAGTTTGACGGCTTGGAGTACGCCCTCCATGACGGGCTTCCCATGCTCAAGGCGGAATGCGCGGGGTACCTGTTCTGTAACATCGTGGACAGCTATGACGTGGAAACCCACACCGTGTTCTTTGCCAATGTATACGATGGGTGCATGGATGAAGCGTGCGTAGAGAAAGGCGTTCCCGTGATGACCTATGATTACTATCATAAGGTCGTCAAGGGGAAAGCGCCCAAGAACGCGCCCACCTATCAGGCGGCGGCCAAGTAAACGTTTCAAATATAGGCGGATACCGCCCGATTAGCTCTGGTAAACCCACCCCTTGGGGGTGTGGGGGATCGCAATCCCCCATGCTTTAATCAAACCTGACGACATGCGCGTCAGATTTGCGGAAAAAGTACGCGAAAGCGCACTTTTAACCTACAGAAAAGCCGCTGATAAAGGCCATAGGACTTTGTCAGCGGCATATATAAGGCGTTGACAAAAGCAATGGCATTGCTCCCTTTTTCAGAGAGCCGGTGGCGGGTGAAAACCGGTAAGGTACAATGCCTGTCCACTTTTTGAGCCGTTGGCGTGAAATGCCAAAGGGTATGCCCTTTATCGCATAATCGAGCGGCCGGGATAGACTCCTGGCAATTTGGGTGGCAACGCGGAAAATTTTCGTCCCAATCCTTTGTTTTTGCATTGGATCGGGGCGCTTTTTTATGAAAACAAGCAATAAAAGGAGAAGACAAGTGCTTGATATCAAGTTCGTACGGGCAAACCCGGAAACTGTCCGGGAGAATATCAAAAAGAAATTTCAGGACCACAAGCTTCCCCTGCTTGACGAGGTGCTGGAGTTGGACCGGGAATACCGGGACGTCAAAGTGCGGTGCGATAGCCTGCGCAACCAGCGCAACGTCTTGAGCAAGCAGATCGGCGGGCTCATGGCGAAGGGCGAACGGGAAGCGGCCGAGCGCGTCAAGGCCGACGTTTCCGCAATCGGCCAGGAGCTTACGGACCTCGGCGTGCGGGAAGGGGAACTTGAGCAAGCCATCCGGGAGCGTATGCTCGTACTGCCCAACATCATCGACCCGACCGTGCCCATAGGCAAGGACGACAGCGAAAACGTGGAGCTGGAGCGCTTTGGCGAGCCGAAGGTTCCGGCGTTTGAAATCCCTTACCATATCGATATTATGGAGAACTTAAACGGCGTGGACCTGGACAGCGCGCGCAAAACCAGCGGCAACGGCTTTTATTACTTCAAAGGCGATATCGCGCGGCTGCATTCCGCCATACTGACCTATGCGCGGGATTTTATGATTGAGAAAGGCTTTACCTACTGCATTCCGCCCTTTATGATCCGCAGCAATGTGGTGACGGGCGTCATGAGCTTTGCGGAAATGGAAAACATGATGTACAAAATCGAAGGCGAGGACCTTTATTTGATCGGCACCAGCGAGCATTCCATGATCGGCAAGTTTATCGACACCACGCTCGAAGAAGCCGAGCTCCCGCAGACGCTTACCAGCTATTCCCCTTGCTTCCGCAAGGAGGTCGGCGCCCACGGCATCGAGGAGCGCGGCGTTTACCGCATTCACCAGTTCGAAAAGCAGGAGATGATCGTCATCTGCAAGCCGCAGGACAGCGCTGCATGGTTTAAAAAAATGTATGAATATACGGTGGAATTCTTCCGCACGCTGGATATCCCCGTGCGCACGCTGGAATGCTGCTCCGGCGACCTTGCAGACCTCAAGGTAAAAAGCGTGGACGTGGAAGCCTGGTCTCCCCGGCAGAAGAAATATTTCGAGGTGGGCAGTTGCTCCAACCTTGGCGATGCGCAGGCGCGGCGCCTGGGTATCCGCGTCAAGAACAAGGAGGAAGGGAACTACTTCGCGCACACGCTCAACAACACCGTCGTCGCCCCGCCGCGCATGCTGATCGCGTTTCTCGAAAACAATTTGAATGAAGACGGCGCGGTGAATATTCCGGCCCCGCTCCGGATGTATATGGGCGGGAAAGCGGTAATTTCGTAAAGGTTGCATGAAGAAAGGCGGGCGCAAGCCCGCCTTAGCGTGTTGATAAACTTCGCCGTCTGTCATTCTGAGCCGAAGGCGAAGAAGCTGGCTCCCGTTATACACCCTAATATAGGTGCTTCAAGATCCTTCGCTTCGCTCAGGATGACAGTAAAGAGGCTGATGAGGTGAGGCGGGTGTAAGCCCGCCTTTTCAAGTGTAAACAAACTTGCTTAAGGATTAACTAACTCTCCAAAAGCCTGACCGCTTCCTCAAGCGTCACCACTTTGGCGTACCGGTTGTTCCAGATTTTAAAATTATAGTATTCGTACAGCTTTTCGCCGGATAAATATTCATTGTCAAACGTGGTGTTGGTTCCTTCCGGGATGATGACGGTATATTCAAGATCAAACGCGCTGCGCAGCGTGGCGTCGATACAATACTCCGTCTGCATGCCTGTGAGAAGTATGGTGTCCACCTGCTTGCTGTCGAGATACGCCTTGAGGCCGGTCTTGTGGAATGCGCTGTTGTAGCGCTTTTCCACGATGAATTCGCCTTCTTTGGGGGCGACTTCTTCGTATATCTGCCAGCCGTCCGTGCCGTATTCAAATTCCGTGCCCGGTCCGTCGTCGTGGCGGACATAGACGATTTCCTTCTGATGGCTCCTTGCGGCGTCAAGGAGCTTTTGGATGCTTTCTATGACGCGCCGTTCCTGATGCGGATGCTCATTCATCAGCGCGTTTTGCACGTCCACTACCAATAAAACGATATTTCCCATACTCCCATCCCTTTCATAAAACAGAATGATATTTTTAAAGGCGTGGCTACGAAAGTGGCACCCTATAAATGCACTTCCTGCGGTCGCCTTTTTTGTACATTTCATTATCCTCAGGGAGGTCCACAATGGTTTCCAACACGCCGCCCACATATTCGCAGGTCTTGCGGGAGGCGATGTTCCACGGGTTGCAGGTGATGTAGAGATACTCCATCCCGTGCAGCTTTGCAAGCTCAAAAAGCAGCAGACAGGCTTTGCCCGCATAGTGGTGGCCCCTGTATTCCTCCTGAACGGAATAACCGATGTTGCCGCCGTAGTATACGTTTTCCGTGTGGCCGATGCGCAGGTCGCACCTGCCCATGGCCCTGCCGGTGCGCGCAGAGCAGATATCAAAATAGTAAGCGGGAACATACCCCTTTTCCGAATCCGCCGGGGCGGTCTTCACCAGGCGAAGGATAATTTCATCGTTGCGCAGAAACTTCGTGTCGAAAAACATGCCCGCTCCTCCTCGTTTAAATATCGGAAAGGCTCCGTTCCGATGAATGGAATGCGGAGCCTGAAAGGTATGGCCTCTGGAGCCGTTTTATTCGATGACGTTTGCGCCCATGTACGGCACCAGCACCTTGGGAATTTTTATGCTGCCGTCCGGCTGCTGGTAGTTTTCCAATATTGCCGCTACGGTGCGCCCCACCGCCACGCCGGAGCCGTTGAGCGTGTGCACCAGTTCGGGCTTGCTCTTTAAGTCCCTGCGAAAGCGGATGTTGGCGCGGCGGGCCTGAAAATCCTCAAAATTGGAGCAGGAGCTGATCTCCACATACCGCCCATAGCTCGGCATCCAAACCTCGATATCGTACGTCTTGGCGGAAGAAAAGCCCAGGTCGCCGGTAGAAAGCGCCACCACGCGGTAGGGAATGCCGAGCCGTTGCAGCACAAGCTCCGCGTCCAGCGTCAGCTTCTCCAGTTCCTCGTAAGAGTCCTCCGGCTTTGTGAGCTTCACAAGCTCCACCTTATTGAACTGATGCTGGCGGATTAAGCCCCGCGTATCCCGCCCGGCGCTGCCCGCTTCCGCGCGGAAGCACGCGCTGTACGCGCAGTATTTGATGGGAAGCCCCGCGGCGTCAAGTATGCTGTCCCGGAACATGTTGGTCACGGGCACTTCGGCGGTGGGGATCAGGAAATACTCCGTACCCGCCACCTTGAACGCGTCCTCCTCAAATTTCGGGAGCTGTCCCGTGCCCGTCATGCTCGCGCGGTTGACCATGAACGGCGGGAACACCTCGGTGTACCCGCCTTCGCAGGTGTGCGTGTCCAAATAAAAATTGATGACCGCGCGCTCTAATCGCGCGCCCAGCCCTTTATAAAATGTAAAGCGCGCGCCGGTCACCTTCCCCGCAGTGGCCGGGTCCAGTATTTTCAACTGTTCGCCCAATTCCCAATGGGGCTTCGGCTCAAACGAAAATTTCGGGGGTTCGCCATACTTGCGGACCTCCACGTTTTCGCTGTCGTCTGCGCCTACCGGTACGCTTTCATGCGGGACGTTGGGGATGGAATAGAGGAATGCCTCCATCTTTTCATCAAGCGCCGCGATCTCGGCGTCCAGCTCCTTGATTTTGGCTGCGGCCTTCTTCATTTCCTCCATCAGCGCGTCCGTGCTTTCCCCCGCGCGCTTTAATTGCGGGATTTGCGCGCTTACGGCGTTGCGGCGGGCCTTTAGAGCCTCCGCCTCCACCATCAGCTTTCTTCTGGCGGCGTCCGT
>JAFABA010000022.1 GCA_023426265.1 Bacillota bacterium | reverse complement strand
GCGCGTATGCCTTCCTGCACGTTTGCCCAGACCATCGGCAACACCATGACGAACGCCGCAAACATGGGCACGAGCTGTTCGTGCAGCCAAAGCACCATCAGGAGCGCGAATGTTGCGACGGGCGTCGCCTTCATGATACTGCGGATGGGACGAAGCAAAATGTCAATCGGCTCCGAGCCCGCCGTTAGAATACCGAGCACTGTGCCCGCCGCCACCGAAAGCGCGTACCCCGCCAATATGCGAAAAATGCTGTATACCGTACTGCGCCAGAACTCCGCCTGCTGCATCAGCCGCAGCAGGCTATTTAAGGTTTCGAGCGGCGAGGGCAGCAGCAGCGCGGAATGTACCGCCACGCTGACGAATTGCCATATAAGCAGCCAGAACAATGCGGTCAAAACGCCGCGTAACAGCTTCTTCATGCACATACCCCATGGAAGACGAATCTTCTTTCCTTTTGCAAAGAAAAGAAACAAAAGAAACCTACGCTTAAGGACGGGAAGCGTTATCTTTAAGGCACATAATAGAATTCGTCCCCGGGCAGCTTGCCGCCCACGCTCTTGGGGTCGGCGTCAAAAAGCACCTGCAGCATATTTTGAGCGCTTGCCTTCATGTCCTCCCCCGTGATGCATACGATGTTGCAATTGGGGATAGCGGCTTTGGCCGCGGCGGCGCTGGGAAGTATGCCGTATGTTTCCATCAACGCGGCCGCTTCGTCCAGCTTTTCATTGGCGAATGCCGTGGAGGCCGCATATTCCTCCAGGAATTTTGCCACCGCTTCGGGCCGCTCTTCCAAAACCTCCGAGCGGGCTACGATGCAGCCTTGCACAAGCGGGACGCCGCCGGAGACCTTATTCCATTCCTCGGTGAGATCAAGGGCTATTCTCAGCTCCTTATTCTTCAGCAAAGATACAGTCACGTTCGGTTCGGGCAGCATGGCCACTTTTACGTCCCCTACACCGGAGGCGATCAGCGCCGCAAGCTCTGCGTGCTCGGCCATATAGCTCGTTTCCACTTTACCCAGCACGCCGTTTTTCTCCAGCAGGTAATTGAGCACAAACTCCGGCGTCGCTCCCTGACCCGTGGCATAAAGCTTGACGTTCGCTAAGTCCGCTATGCTGTGCACGCTGTCCCCGTTTTCCAGAATATACAGCACGCCCAGCGTATTGA
The DNA here is from genome assembly GCA_023426265.1 of Bacillota bacterium. Lineage (GTDB taxonomy): Bacteria > Bacillota > Clostridia > Christensenellales > CAG-138 > JAEYLA01. The sequence continues at coordinate 1,747 of JAFABA010000022.1, read as the reverse complement.
CGGCAATGATTTTCACCTTGCCCTCGGTCTTATTGTAGAGCGCCGCCGCGAGGTTGATGGGCGCCGCCGCGATATCCGCTTCCCCCGTTATGAGCTTGCCGCTGATTTCATCCGGCGTTGCGGCGAAAGCCACGGCATAGTCCACCGCCGTCTGTTCCTGTTCATCAGCCTGCATCAATTGCACCATGCCCATTCCGGTAGGGCCCTTGAGGGCGACGACATTGAGCTTCGCCTTTTCCGGCGCGGGGGTGGGAGCAGGCGTGGCCGTCGCCGCAGGCGTTTCGGGCGCCGTGGCTTCCGGGGTGTCCGCCGCAGGCGCAGCACAGCCGGTTGCAAGCATTGCCGCCAAAAAGCCCGCAAGCATGATGTTTAAAAATCTGTTCTTCCGCATCGTTTCCTCCAAAAGTTTAATCATAAACCCGTATCATTCATCTGCATGCATAGGCGTTAACGCGATGCAGCGTTTTTCCCGATGGATGCGGCCTTCCTGTTCCAGCTTATATAGCGCGCGGTACAGGGAAGCGCGGCTCATACCCAAGGATTGCGCAAGAGAGGTAATCCCTTGCGTAAGCATGCCGTTCTCCGCGTGCTGCGTCAGGTATAAGAGCACCCGCTCCTCCGCGGAGGGGCAGATCAGTCCTTCGATCCGGTCATTGAGGAAATGCACCCGGCCCGTCAAATATCGAATATAGTTTTCCGTCAGCCGGAAATCTTTTTGCATCATGCGCCGCAGTGCGCTTTCCGGAATGATGAGCGTCTCCGTGCTCTTTTTTGCCGTGACGCTGGTTGGAAACGTATGCGCCTCCGCATCGGAAAACAGGCAGGCAAGGCCGAACAGGGAGCCTGCCGAAAGCTCGTTCATGCGCAGCATGCCCTCCCCCGCCCGCTTTTCGACCACGGTGCAGCCCTTTAACAATATCATAAGCGCGGGAACGCCGCATCCGGGGGAAAGTATCATCTCCCCCGCTGTGTAGCGGCGGCAAGCAAGTTCCGGCTCGGACAGCATGGCCTCGATCTCTTTCTGCGAGAACCCATGAAACAAGAAGCAGCCCAAAAGTCGCTCCGCAATGCGAGCGCGCTTTGCCTTTGAGAGCGGCTTCGTCTCTTTCATTTTACATCTACCCCGCGTTTTTGTATCAGATGAGACAGTTACAGAATCATTTTATGATGCATTCGTCTGATTGTCAATAATTTATCGATATTTTTTTGACAAGAGATTGTTGCAATTGGAAAAAGAGATCTTCCAGTCGGCTTGCTTTCAGCCGGCAGCTCCCTCATTAGAGGAAGCCCAAGCCATCATCATTTATTTGTCATTCTGAGCCAAGGCGAAGAATCTGACTCTTGCTATAACCCCGTGCTTCAAAATCCTTCGCTTCGCTCAGGATGACAGTAAAGGGCCTTGTTGATGAGTTGAGCTCATTCGTCAGAGTCGATGTTCGCGGTAATCAATAAAAAATATGGGGATGCCACGCTTTTCGCTGTGACACCCCCAAATTATTATTCCCGTGTGCAGGACTCACCTGCGATCTTCATCATACTGCGCGCGGGGTCCGCCGATGTACTTGGGTCTTGTCCGCGCCATAATCAATACCGCCTCGCCCACACGCCTGTGCTGCGTGTGTACCGGCACCACGACCGGATGAAGGTGCATGCCGATGAGCGTTCCGCCGATATCCATACCCGCGGAAGCGCGGCCTTTGATATCCTCCACCATGACGGGGTCGGAAAACCGATTGAGCGCCTCCAC
>JAFABA010000226.1 GCA_023426265.1 Bacillota bacterium | reverse complement strand
ATACCTTTTACCTTACGCCCTTGCCCATAAAGGAAAGCGAAAGCGTGCCCGGCCCGCCGTGCGTGCCGATGACGGCGCCCACCGTATAGATGCGGACCAGCAGTTCGGGGAAGCGTTCCTGAATGCTTTTTGCAAGGCCCTTCGCTTCCTCCAGGCATTCCACCTGCGTGATGTGAACATATTTATACGCAAGGTCGATTTTTTCGCACAGCAGCTCGTACATCCGGCGGATGGCTCCGCGCCGCCCTTTGATCTTCTCAGGCGTGATCACCTTGCCTTCGCGGTCAATGGACAGCACGGGCTTAATGTGCAACAGGCTTGCCACAGCGGCCGCAGCGCCCGAAAGGCGCCCGCCGCGCCGCGCATAGGTGAGGTCCGCAAGCGTGAACCACAGCTGCAGGCTGCTTTTTAGCTCCTCCAGCTTTTTATAGCAGGCTTCGAGCGTGATGCCGCTGTTCTTCATTTGTACGGCCTCCTCCAGCAATACGCCCTCGCCGCTGCTCAATGCGAGCGAGTCGACGACGAGTATCTTCCGCTCGGGGTAACGGGACAATAGTTCCCGTCTTGCGATATGCGCGCTGTTCACGGTGCCCGAAAGCGCACTTGACATGCCGATAAACAATACGTCTTCTTTTGCCTCCAGCATGGGCGTCCAGAGGTTTATAAAGTCCGCTTCCGTCACCTGGGAGGTAGTGGCGACTTTGCCTTCGCGCATCGCCTGCATCAGCGTCTCTATGGTTTCGGGGCGCATGTCGTCCAAAAGTTCCGTTTCGCCGATATGTACGCGCAGCGACGCAAATGCTACATCGAGTTCCTTCATGTGTTCCGGGGTCAGGTCCACTACGGAATCGGTCGTAATTCTGTACATGTGTTCTCCTTATACTCTTTTCTGCTTTTGCATGCAAAAGCCGGTTCCCGGCATGCGGCAACCGGCGCGGACTATCCGAATCGTCAGACTGTGCGCGGCGCGCCCATAAAGAACAGTGCGAGCGTGCCCGGTCCGCTGTGGGAGCCGATGACCGCGCCTACAGAATAGATGTTGACGGGGAGCTTCGGGTACCCTTCCTGTATCAGTTGCTTTAGCTGCAACGCGTCCTCATAGCAGTCCGCATGGCTGATGTTGACAAAAGGCGTTGCCGCCTGGTCGATCTTTTCCACCAGCAACTCGTACATGCGCTTGATTGCTCCGCGCCTGCCCTTGATCTTTTCGCGCGGGATGAGCTTGCCTTCGCTGTTCGTATTGAGAATGGGCTTAATGCTCAAAAGCGAAGCGAAAAGCGCCGCGGCCCCGGAAACGCGGCCACCCCTGCGCAAGTAGACAAGATCGTCCACCGTAAACCAGTGGTGTACCTTCATCTTACGGGTTTCGATTTCCCGGTAGAGTTCCTCCAGCCCCATGCCGCTTTGCTTGAGCGCGCCCGCATGCTCCACCAGCATTCCTTCGCCGGAGCTTGCGCACAGCGAATCGATAATGAGGATCTTGCGTTCCGGGTATTTCTCCAAAAGCTGCTGTCTTGCAAGCAGGGAGCTGTTGACGGTGCCGGAAAGAGCGCTTGAAAACCCGATATACAGAATGTCCTCGCCGTTTTGCAATATAGGCGTCCACAGATCCACAAAGCTTTCCACCGTCGCCTGGGAAGTGGTGGAAACCTTGCCGTCCCGCATGGCGTCATAGAGCATTTTTGCGGTCTTTTCCGTCATATCGTCCGTAATGTCCCGGCCTTCTAACAGAAAATGAAGGGCGACATACGGCATGTCCAATTCTTTAAGGCGCGCAGGACTTAGATCGACTGTGGAATCGGTCGTAATACGGTAGGCGGACATGAAGCAACCTCCTTTAACCTCAAGCGCGGCATTTCACGCTCCGGCCGCTGAAATAAACGGCCTTTTCTAACATTTTAGCCGCTGTACCCCATAAAAGCAATACAGCGCAATGTAGTTGGCGTGACATTTGTGTGATCAAATTTTTGGGCGAGGTAAAGTGCTTGACAGCTTGGGCGTTTTTCCACTATACTTATACAGGCAATGGGCGAAACCGCCCGGAAATAGGGCGTTTGCTCCATATTTTGTGAGTATTTGCCGGGTAGTATACTACATCTGGTAAGCTCGCCCGGTTTACCATCCATAGAAAAGAGGTGCAAAGCAATGTTCATGACGTACCAGCCTAAAAAGAGGCAGCGCAGCAAAGTGCACGGCTTCCGTAAGCGTATGAAGACCACCGATGGCCGCAATGTATTGAAGCGCAGGCGTTTAAAGGGCAGAAAGCGCCTGAGCGCGTAACGTGCGGGTGTACCCGCCGCAGCGCCGGGGGCGCAGGGCCACAGATTTGGAGGCGGGCGTCCGGTCCGCCTGTTCTTATTTGTACCGTAGAAAACCCGCTGATAAAGGCCGCAGGACTTTGTTGGCGGCGAAAAAAGCCGGGTCACGCCCGGCTTAGGTCGTTTCACCAGTTGGCATGATTGGCGTTACCCACTCTATCGGGTGGATTTGGTCTTGCCGGAAGGGCGCGCAGATTGAAACGCTTGTACTCGCTCAAAAAAAACAGGGATTTTCAGTTTACGTACCGTGTAGGAAAATCCGTGGGCTGCCGATTGTTTACGCTTGTATATGTGCGCGACCGCCGCAAGCCGAAAAAGCCGAAAAACAGTGTCTTGCAGGCCGAAACGCATGTACGGGTGGGCTTTTGCGTGAGCAAAAAGGTCGGCAACAGCGTGCAGCGCAACCGCGTCAAGCGCAGGCTGCGCGAAGCGCTTTCCCCCTATCTGAACGAAATCTCTCCCGGGCACAACCTGATATTCATTGCAAGGCCCAGCGTGTTGGACGAGCCGTTTTTGAGCTTGCGGCAGACGATGCTGCAAATGCTCAAAAAGGCGGAGCTATATCAAAACGCGAAAGCCCGGCGGGTACAGGCGGAAGAAGCCGATAAGGGGGCGGACGTCCTATGAAGCGGATGCTTCTGGCCCTTCTGAAACTCTACAAAAAATATATTTCTCCGGCACTGCCCCAAAACCGCTGCAAATACCTGCCGACCTGCTCCGAGTATGCCTATGGCGCCATCGAAAAACACGGCGCTTTGCGTGGAAGCTTGCTTGCCCTGTGGCGCCTGCTCCGCTGCAATCCGTTTTCAAAGGGCGGGTATGATCCCGTCCCATAAATGGACAAGGTCCTCATGTTTCTTTTTCCCTATCCTTTTCCCCGTATGGGGCATGCCATAATCGGGCATGCAGAGCGTCGGCATGACGCGCCCGGGGAAATGACCACTACAAGATTCGCTTGAAGGAGGACACACACTTGCAAGGAGATTTCTTTTTAACAACTTGGATTTTAATGGCCATGCGATGGGTGTATGAGAACGTCACTGTCGAAAGCATCTTCTGGACGATCTTAATCAGCACCGTGGTCATTCGCGGCGCCACGATATTCGGCGATATCCAGTCCCGCAAATCCAGCATGAAGATGCAGGCCGTGCAGCCGGAAATTGATAAACTCAAGCGCAAATACCCGAACGACCCGCAAAAGCTTCAGCAGGCGCAGTCCAAGCTGATGAAGGAACGTGGCGTGAGCATGTGGGGCGGCTGCCTGCCCATGCTGATGATGATGCCGCTGTTCTTCTGCTTCATCGCCGCGTTCCGCTTCTGGGGCTACGAGCAGATGATCAAGGTGCTGTTGCAGCTGCATGAAACCGGCAACTCGCCGCTGTTCCAGAATTTCAATTTCCTGTGGGTGCACAACATCTGGATGCCGGACAACGGCTTAAAGGAAGTTGTCATGAGCGCCAAGGAATTCTTAGCCATCCCCAATCTGCAGAACCTCATATTCTTCCAGGAGCATCCCGATGCGCTCGCGACGTTCCAGCAGCTCGGGCTCATCATCGCGGATCCGAAGAATATTCCGCAGGCTTCGATCGATACTTATAATAATCTGGTTGCGCCCCTTGTCGCGCAGTATCAGACCGTATACAACGGCTGGTTCATCTGGCCGATACTCGCGGGCGGCACCACGTTCCTCTCGAGCTGGATCATGCAGAAGAACCAGCCCAAGCCCGCGGTGCAGGACAACGGGCAGCCGAGCGCGGCAGCCCAGGCACAGAGTACGAACAAGGCTATGCTCTACATCATGCCTGCCATGTCCGCATTCTTCTGCTTAACCAACAATACGGCGTTCGCCATCTACTGGACGATCAGCAACGTGGTATCTACATTTACCAACATGCTAGTGAACCGGAAGTTTGCGAAGGAACTCGCAGCGTCTAAACCGGAGGAGGGAAAATCATGAAAAGCGGGGAATTTAGCGGCCGCTCCATTGATGAAGCTGTTTTCCACGGCCTGCAGGAACTGGGCCTTTCCATCGACGAAGTGCGGATTGAAACGTTGCAGAACGAAAGCAAGGGCCTATTCGGCATCGGTGCAAAGCTTGCCCGCGTGCGCCTGACCGAGCGCGAACAGGACGACGAAGTCCCCGCGCAGAAGTCCCGCGTATTCGAAGAACGGGAGCAGAAGACCGAACGAGTGCGCGAACAGCGCGAGAATAGACCCCAGGGCGGGGAACGCCGGGAGCAAAGGCCCAACGGGGAACACAATAGGCGCGACCGCGGGCCGAACGAAAGCCGCGGGGAAGACCGCCCGCAAACTAGGCGGGAAGAACCTAAAGTAGCGCCGCAGCCGCCCGCCGAAGAGTATGCGTATAGCGCGGAAGTAGCTGCAAACCACCCCGCGGGCCAGTTTTTATCCGGCTTACTTAAAAATATGGGCGTGGAAGCGGATGTACGCGCGGTGGAAGTGGAAAACGGCGTACGCCTGTCCATAGACAGCCACACCAAGGGCCTGCTGATCGGCCGCCGCGGCGAAACGCTGGACGCCATGCAGTACCTGACCTCCCTGGTCGTCAACCGTACCCGCAAGCAGGAAAAATACCTGCGCGTTACGCTCGACACTGAGGATTACCGCAGCAAGCGGGAGGATACGCTTGTGCGCCTTGCCCGCAGGCAGGCAGCCCGGGTCAAGTCCACCGGCCGCCCCATCGCCATGGAGCCCATGAACCCCTACGAGCGCCGTGTGCTGCACGCGTCGCTGCAGAACAACCCCTATGTGACCACCCACAGCGAAGGGGAGGAACCCAACCGCCGAGTCGTGATCACGCCGAAGAAGTAAGAAACAACAGTAAGCGCCCCGTGCAGTTCATATTGCACGGGGCGTTTTATCGTGGTGCCGGTAACGATTGAAGGCTTCAAGATATCGGCGCTTCAAAGCGCCGCGTCCTCGGCGGGAGGCGCCTCGTACACTAGGCCCGCGGGCCGCCGCGATATTTTTTGTGTTGGGGAAAATACGTGCCCCCGAATGATACATTCGGGGATCCTACAAGGATTGATGTGTAGCCTTTGGCTACACAACCCATCCCCAACCCCCTTCCTTCATACCGTCCCTGCTTTGGAGGGTTGGGCGAAACCTCCCACTAAGCGTCCATCCCCTAAAGCGCTCTATTTAGAGTGCTTTAGAGAAAAGTAATTCCCAAGGGACATATCCCTTGGGTGGGGTGCAGGGGCAAGGCCCCTGCAATAACGTCTCAGCCCTGCTCCGCCGCTGCTTCCAGCGCTGCCTGCTTCTTTTCCCTTTTTATCATGCCGATGCTGAACAGGATCAGCCCCGCCCAGATAAACGCGAAGCTGACGCCCTGCGCCACGGTAAACGGCTCGCCCATGATGAGCACGCCCAGTATCAGCATCAACGTGGGGCAGACATACTGCAAAAAGCCCATCGTAATAAAGGGCAGGCCGTTGACACCCTGGGTGTACATAATAAGCGGTGCTGCCGTAACGATGCCCGCCAGCACCAGGAATATATACTGCAGCGGCGTCGCGGTTTCAATCGCCGCCTGAGTTCCCGGGGAGAGGATCAGAAACAGCAGTGCAGCGGGAAAGAGTACGACCGTTTCCACCGCGATGCTGACGGTTCCGTCCACATGCGCGAACTTCTTGAACATGCCGTAGAGCGCAAAGGATACGGCGAGCGTAATGGCGATATAGGGGAACGCGCCGTATTGCAGCGTGCTCAAAAGCACGCCCGCCGCCGCAAACAAAAGTGCAAACAGCTCCATTTTGCCGCAGCGCTCCTTGAATATAAGGGTACCGAACAGGAATACCACCAGCGGGTTCATGTAGTAACCCAGGCTGGAGTCCGTCACGTGCCCGGCGCTCACCGCCCAAATATATACGCCCCAGTTGACGGTGACGGTAAGCGCGGCGGGGATGAGGAATTTCATCAATTGTTTGTTCCGCATCACGGCCCACAATTCGCTTAAGCGCCCCGTTACCAAAAGCAGCAGCGTGGTGCATACGGCGGACATCACGATGCGGCAGCACAAAATGACGATGGGGTCGATGCCCGAAAGCGTATGCCAGTAAAGCGGCAGCACGCCCCAGATCACGTAACCCGCAAGCACCATCAGCAGGCTT
>JAFABA010000180.1 GCA_023426265.1 Bacillota bacterium | reverse complement strand
CCAGTTCCTTTGTGTCCTGATACATCATGAGGGTGCCGGTAATCGAATCGCGCGCAGCCGCGTAATTTTCCTGATCCAAATACCTGATCGCCTGCCGGTAGCGAATGCCGTTGACCATCCAGATGGTGCCAAAAATGCCAACCAGCAGGACACCGCAGGTAATCAGCACTGCGGGCCTTGATATGTTGCCCCGCACGCGATTTCGGCGGGGATAATAGGCCTGCGCGGGATCCATTGGAACGGGTGTGGGCGGCTGATTTCGAAAAGATATGGATGTCTGATTTTGAAAGGGTATGGACATCTGATTTTGAATTTGAAGCGCATGTGAAAATGCGCCCGCATCATGCGGGCGTTCTTCCCTTTTCAGCGCCAGAGCAGTCAATAAAACCGCCCGCTCCTCTTCCGTAACAAAGGATTCATCCAGCGACGCCTGCAGCGTATCGTTTTGCAGGCGGGCAAGCACCGTTTCCGGCTCTCTTCTTGTGATGAGATAGTACAATACCGCGCCAAGCGCGTATACGTCTGAATAAGTGCCCACGGTGCCGTCCATGGCATACTGTTCCATGGATATATAAGGGGCCATCTGTCTGTTTACGCCGCTTTGTTTATGGGGTTTTCCCAAAGTAAGATTTCCGAATTGGTCCACAAATATATTGGCGGGATAGATGCTCCCATGCGCCTCGCCTCGAATATGAGGGGGAACAAGGCTGTTGACGATTGGCTGAAGCTTTTGTTTCGCTTCCTCCATGGAGTAGGGCTGAAGCCTTTTTTGCATCAGCACATCAAGGGAAAGCGGTTTTTTCCGGAACTTCACCAGGGAAAATACTCCTATGGCAAGTAAAGCCGCAACAACCACCCCAATGAGTACCTGTATCAATTTGGAGCCGTCCGCTTCGTTTGTCTGCGCCGTATCGGCCGTTGCAGCCTCCTGCGGCTTTTCCTCCTCCACAGGCAGTGAGACATCGTATTCCTCCAGCAGATCCCTCAGATGGCTCACGCTGACGGCCGCGTATACGTCATTTGCCTCGGCAATCTGCAATGAATTGATACCCAGAACCTCGCCTCCGCTGTTCAGCAGCGGCCCGCCCGAACTGCCGGAATTGATAGTTGCGTTCATTTGAAGCATTGTAATCTCACTGCCATCTACCGTAACATGCTTGACGGCGCTGATAATGCCGTCCGTTAAGGTAATATCGTCCACGGCGTAGGCATATTCGTCCAGCAGGTAATCCCCCGCCCCGGGGAACCCCAGCGTGTATACGGCGCGGCCGACGCCGATTTCCTCATCCGCCGCAAGCTTTAATGGCGCAACGTTCTCAATGGCCTCCGCCGTTTTTAAAATGCATAAGTCCGCATCTTGATCGTACCCGACGATTTCAACCGGCAATTCCTCCCCGTCATGCAGCACAATGACGATGGTATCTTCAAAAGCATCCTCCACCACATGGTAATTGGTGGCGATATAGGTCCCGTACTCATCCGCTGAGATTACAAAGCTGGAGCCGGAATACTCCCACTCTTCATCCTCGCAAAAAATACGGAACACGCTTTCCCGCGCGTCGATCGCTTCCTGCGGGACTCCCGTGGCCGCTTGCGCGGACGCGGGCAGCAACAGGAATACTCCCAGAAGAACCGCCAGCCGTTTGAAAATATGCTTCATTTTGTGCTATCCTCGCTGCCGCATTTGATAGGTATATTCCTATGATAATCCCAAACGAATCCCACTGGCAAGCGCAGAATATAATTCCAATATATTACAGACTCAAGAGCGTGAAAAGCCGCCCAATCCGATGGATCAGGCGGCTTAACCGCGCCGCAAAAAGCCCCGCAGACTTTATCAGCGGATTTTTCTATTCGTTAATTGCGGAAGCTTGCCCCCACTGGCAGGACGACACGCCCATATGTGGCGTTCACCACATTGGCAGCGCAGCCATAGAAGGATACGAGTGCGATCAAAAGCTCCGAAATGGCGGCGAGCATGTGCATGAAGCCTTCCGCGACGCCCAGCGTGCTGAACGTGAGGCCGATAAAAAGAAGATCGATCAGCACGAATATTACTGTAAGCATCTTGTTGGTTTTCAGCGATGCAAACGTCATGATGAGCGTAAACAGGAGATACCCCGAGAACGCGACGCCCAGCTGATGTCCGTCCGCATCCGCTTGCAAAGCCGCGCCAAATGCGCCCAGTTTTACAAGCCAGGTAAAGGACACGCCCAGCCAGAACAGGCCATACGCGCCAAACGCGGTGGTGCCGAACACATTGTTGCGCTTGCTGTCGCCGACGGCGGCAAACAGTTGCGCAACCGCGCCTAAGAATATGGCCCAGGGCAGCACAAGGGATAAGCCGTTTGTCCACCCTAGCTTTTGACTGGAAGCGACCAGAGTGACCATAGCGAGGCCAAACAAGCCAAGGGCGGAAGGATCTGCGGTGGTAAGTTTCGTCTCATTGGTTTGCATTACCGGGGTTACTCCTTTTGTTTTATTGACAGGCACACAAGCATTGATGATAGCAAAAATGACAATAAGAATCAAGGTTCAACAGATCGCTTTGCTCCGTG
>JAFABA010000146.1 GCA_023426265.1 Bacillota bacterium | reverse complement strand
ATGTTCTGCTCTTTGGCTTCCTGTAACGCCTGATCGACCGCTTTTTGCATAACGCCCGCATCCAAAGAATATTCCGCCGGTATGGGGTTTGTGATGAGCATGCCGCCAGTGTAGCCCAGATCGCGCTGCATGCGGATAGCAGCCGCGATTTCTTCCGGCGTATCCATGCGGTAGTCCACCGGGAAACCGCTTTTGCGCGTAAAGAACGCGGGAAGCTCCTGTGTGCCATAGCCGATGACGGGCACGCCCTTTGTTTCTAAATATTCAAGCGTCAGTCCAAGGTCAAGAATGCTTTTTGCGCCCGCGCAGACGACGGCGACAGGCGTTTTGCCCAGTTCCTCAAGATCCGCGGAAATATCCATGGTGGTTTCAGCACCCCGGTGCACGCCGCCGATGCCGCCGGTGACGAACACGCGAATGCCCGCCATGGCCGCGATGATCATGGTGGCGGCCACCGTCGTCGCTCCGTCCTTTTTTTGCGCGCAAAGTATGGGAAGATCGCGCCTGCTCGCCTTAGCGACGGATGCCCCCGCCTTGCCCAGAGCGTCGATCTGCTCCTCATTTAGCCCGGCGCACAGCTTGCCGCCGAGTACCGCGACTGTAGCTGGCTCCGCACCCGCCTCCCGCGCGATGCGCTCACAGTTGAGCGCGGTTTTCACGTTTTCCGGGTAGGGCATGCCGTGGGATATGATGGTGCTTTCCAGCGCGATCACAGGGCGGCCTTCGTCGAGCGCCCGCTGTACTTTGGGGCTGATGGAAAGCAGGGGATTTTTGGTCATAGCTTATTCTCCTTCATGTAAATGCTCATGCGGGTCCAAAAAATTGTGGAACAGGGAGGCGTCGAGCGTACCGTTCAAAATGCGGACGCCTGCGGCCCGTATGCCCGCCAGCGCGCAGTTTATAACCGAGCGGCCTTGAAGCTCGGCCCAGATCAATCCCGCCGTCATGGCGTCTCCCGCGCCGGTAAAATCACGTATGGGCGCGTCTGCATCAAGCCCGGAAGATATTACGCCTCGGTCCCGCCCATCCGTATAATATACGCCGTCTTTGCCCAAGGAAATATAAACACGTTTGACTCCGCGCTCCAAAAAGAAATTCGCCGCACGCCATACGCCATCCTGCGTGGAACAGTCAAACCCGGTCATAACCTCCGCCTCCAGCCGGTTGGGCTTTATGGCATACACATGTGAGAGTATGGGCAGCGCGCGCTTTGCCTTGTGCGCGCTCACCGGATCGATGAAAAGCGGCGCTGTTATGTTTTCCGCTAAGAAGGAAAGCGTGTTTGCGGGTAAATTCGCGTCCAGCGCCACGAGCGGCGCGGCGTTGCATACGGGAATAAGCGGCGCAAGCATCTCCGGGGAAAGCGTTTCCACGGCCTCCATCTGGTTGATGGCGCAGAGCATGTCGCCGTCCGCATCGTGCAGGCAAAGGTAGGTGCCGGTACCGCGCGGCGCAATGATGGTATGCAGGGTACCGATATCCTCCTCGCGGCAGCTTTTTAAAAGGGCCGCGCCAAAGGTATCGTTTCCTACGGCGGTTACAAGCTCCACCGGAATAGAAAGCCGCGCGACGCCCCAAGCGATGTTGCGGCCCACGCCGCCCGGGCGCAGCGTTACTTTGCCCGGGTTGGAATCCCGCAGCGTCAGCGGCGCGTGCGGCCTGCCCAGCACGTCCATGTTCATCCCGCCGATGACGACGACGGGCGGCATGGCGGAGCCTTCTCCCGGCCGGCTGGCTGAAGCGTTGTTCACAGCTTTTCCTCAGGGAAGTCGGCTTCAAACACGATTTCCGCGGGGCCGGTCATATACACCGTTCCGTCCTCCGCCCAATCGATATGCAATACCCCAAGCTCCAGGTGTACGTCCACGGAGCGGCCGGTTAGGCCGTTTTTACAGCAAAGTATTGCCGTGCCGCAGGAGCCCGTGCCGCAGGCAAGCGTTGCCCCTGCGCCGCGCTCCCAGGTGCGCATCTCAATGTTATCCCGGTCGATCACGCGAAAGAAATTCACGTTGGTACGCTGCGGGAATATCCTGTGCTTTTCAATGGCCGGGCCGTAGGTCCGAAGATCGAATGTCTTCGGGTCGTCCACCATGACCGCCGTATGGGGCACACCCATGCGCACGGAGGAGAAGGTGAATTCTTTATCTAAAGCGACCAGCCTGCGGTTGAGGCATTCGCCCTCGCCTATTGCGGGCACCTCCGCGCAGCCAAACAGGGGGTTTCCCATATCCACGCGCACGCCGGTGACCAAGCCGGCTTCGTCCAGCAACAGCTCCGGCCTCATTTCCCCCGCGAGCGTCTCCACGGTGAACGCTTTCTTTTTCACCAGCCCGTACTCATAGACGTATTTTGAAAACGCGCGGATGCCGTTGCCGCACATTTCCGCCTCGCTGCCGTCCCCATTGACGATGCGCATGCGGATATCGCAAACGGAGGAAGGAAGCGCAATCAAAAGCCCGTCCGCGCCCACGCCGGTCTGGCGGTGGCAAAGAACGGGCGCTATGGCGGTATAATCACGCGCCGGAGCCTGCATGGCGTCGATCAACAGGAAGTCGTTCCCAAGACCATGTACCTTGGCAAAGCGCATAGAGCACCTCCTGAATGTTTGAAAGTAGGGACCTGTTTATTATACTGCATGCGCCCCCGGTTTTGCACCCTGGGGCGAAAACAGTTTACACCCTGGTAACATATGCCTGTTTTAATTGCGGGCGATATTGCAGATCATATATTCGTTCAATGTAGACGGCGCGCACCTCAACACAGGCTGTACAGCGGTCGGAATTTATATTATTTTAGTATCAGGCACCCTTTTTGGTTCACCATATATGATGAAAATAAAATCCCGGTTCAAATGATACAATGCCGGGAAGGAAGAAAAGGCGGCAAAGAATAATCATGCATATCCCATCCGATATCGAAATCGCCCAGAACGCAAAGCTCCAGCCCATTGAGAAGATCGCGGAGCGCGCGCAAATCGCGCCGGAGCACCTGACCCCTTACGGAAAAAGCAAAGCAAAGGTTTCCCTTGACCTGATGAATGAAAATCGTACAGACGGCAGGCTCGTACTCGTCACCGCCATCACCCCCACCCCGGCCGGCGAAGGAAAGACAACCACCACCGTGGGCCTGGCGGACGGCCTGACGAAATTGGGCAAGCGGGCCTGCGTGGCGCTGCGGGAGCCGTCGCTTGGGCCGGTGTTCGGCATGAAGGGCGGCGCTGCGGGCGGCGGCTACGCGCAGGTGGTGCCCATGGAGGACATCAACCTGCATTTTACGGGGGATCTGCACGCCATAGGGGCTGCCAACAACCTCCTGGCTGCGCTGATCGACAACCACATTTACCAGGGCAACGCCCTCAGGATAGACCCCCGCCGCGTCACCTGGCGGCGCTGCATGGATATGAACGACCGGCAGCTTAGAAACATCGTCTGCGGCCTGGGGGGCACGGTCGCGGGCATGCCGCGCGAGGACGGGTTCGACATTACCGCCGCGTCCGAAGTCATGGCGGTGCTCTGCCTAAGTGAGAGCGTTTCCATGCTCAAAGAAAAGCTTGCGCGCATTATCGTAGGCTACACGTATGAAAACCGCCCCGTCACCGCGGGCGACCTCCACGCGCAGGGCGCGATGGCGGCGCTTTTGCGTGACGCGCTCCTACCCAACCTCGTTCAGACATTGGAGGGTACACCCGCTCTCATTCACGGCGGGCCGTTCGCGAACATCGCGCACGGGTGCAATTCCGTGGTCGCCACCAAAATGGCGCTCAAGCTGGGGGATTATGCCATTACCGAGGCGGGCTTCGGCGCGGACCTGGGCGCGGAAAAATTCTTTGACATCAAGTGCCGTCTTGCGGAGCTCACTCCTTCCGCCGTCGTGGTCGTCGCCACCATACGCGCGCTCAAACACCATGGCGGCGCGCAAAAAAGTGCGCTGCAGCAGGAAGATCTTAGGGCGCTGGAAGTCGGGCTTCCGAACTTGCTGCGGCATGTACAGAACATCCGGGAGGTGTTTCAACTAGGCTGCGTTGTGGCGCTCAACCGCTTCCCCACCGATACGGAGGCGGAGATTGCGCTTGTGCAGGAGCAGTGCCGGGCATTGGGCATCAACGCCGTATTGTCCGAAGTCTGGGCAAAAGGCGGCGAGGGCGGCATGACGCTGGCGGAAGAAGTCGTCAAGCTGTGCGAACAGCAGAGCGCGTTCCGCTATTGCTATGACGCCGGGCTTTCCATTGAGGAAAAGATCAGCGCGATCGTAAAAAGGGTTTATCGCGGCGCGCACGTGGAATTTTTGCCCAGCGCGAACAAGCAGGCGGCGCAGTTAAGTGACCTCGGCCTGAGCCATCTTCCCGTGTGCATGGCAAAGACGCAGTACAGCTTTTCGGATAATCCCATGCTTCTGGGCGCGCCCGAGGGCTTTACCGTTACCGTGCGCAACCTGAAGGTAAGCGCGGGCGCGGGCTTTATCGTCGCGCTCACCGGCGATATCATGACGATGCCCGGGCTTCCGAAGGTGCCCGCGGCGGAAAACATCGACGTGGACGAGACGGGGAAGATCACGGGGTTGTTCTAGGTCGGTCTTGCAAATTTTAGGTTATGTTGGGGCTCATCCCACAGTTCGCAATGGTCGCACAGAATTTATTCTGTACTCCCGCGCTCACTGGGACTGCTCCTCGCTTCTTCCGCCACAGGCGGCGCTCGGCTACGTCCCCCCAAACCCCGCTTAGGGCCGTAACGGCCCTAAAAACCCATCCCTAAACGCCCTACTTAGGGCGTTTTAGACGAAAGGGATTCCCAAGGGATGTAGCGCAACCGCGCGCTGCCTGTGGCAGATACAGCGCGGCATAAGCCCAGTGAGCAAGGAAGCGCAAGGATGCGGCTTTGCCGCAACGTGGCACGACCATTGCGAACTGTGGAGGTTCGGGGGCGAAGCCCCTGAAAAACGGCTTGTTGATCCTTGCGGAAGCCGGCCCATCCGGCTTCCGCCTTTCATATTTTGTAAACCTTGCTTTTCTGATACAATTCAGATACAGCCATTCGTTACGCTATGCGGAACAAACAAAGGGGGAAGCCGCGATGTATACCATACTCATCGTGGAGGACGAGCAGCCCATTTCCGAGCTCATCCAAATGAATTTGACAACCAGCGGCTATGCCTGCGTGTGCGCATATAACGGCAGAGAGGCGGCGGACCTTATCGAGCAGAACCGGTACGATCTTGTGCTGCTTGACGTCATGCTGCCCGAGGTGGACGGCTTTTCGCTGATGGAGTACATTGCGCCTACGGGCGTTCCTGTCATATTCCTTACGGCAAAGACGGATGTGCAGGACCGGGTAAAGGGCCTCCGTCTGGGCGCGGAGGATTATATCCTCAAGCCCTTTGCGGTGGCGGAACTCCTTGCAAGGGTGGATACGGTGATGCGGCGGCATCACAAGGCGGACGAAGTCATTCGTTTTGAGGAGATCGAGATTTACTCCCAATCGCGCGTGGTGCTGCGCGCGGGAGAGCCCCTGGAGCTTACTCCCAAGGAGTACGACCTGCTGCTTTTGTTTCTGCAGAACAAGAACATCGCGCTTTTTCGGGATGTGATATTTGAACGCGTCTGGGATATGAGTTTTTTGGGCGACAGCCGCACGGTGGACCTGCATGTGCAGCGCCTGCGCAAAAAGCTCGGCTGGGAGGACAAGCTCAAAACCGTGTATAAAGTAGGGTACCGGCTGGAGGCGCATGCATGAAATTCGCATGGAAGGTGTTTTTCAGCGCCATGCTCGTGATCATCGCGGCGTTTTCCGCGTGGGGATACATGCTGACCTCCGCCGCGTTTGAGACTGCGCTCGCGCAGGAAAAGACAAGGGTACTGGATAAAATGACGCTGCTCACTGCGGTGGTCTCGTCCCTGGCGGAGGAATACGGCTTTTTCAGCGAGGAAGACGTGCTTGTCTCCGTTATGGAGAATGCGGGCACGGGCGAATTCGCTTCGGCCAGGCTGTACGCAAGCGACGGGCGGCAGATCTATCCGCAGGCGCTTGCCGAAAACCCGCTGCTTGACGCCGCGCGCGGAGGGACCGCCTACCGCATCGTGCAGCGGAGGGAAGCATATATGCTTTTGTGCAGCGCACCCGTGCAGCTTGGCGTGAGCGCGGGTGTTTTATATTGGGAACAGGACATCAGCGCGCCGTTTCATCTGGCGGATGAGATGCTCAGCGCAAATATGGGGACCATGCTCGCCACGTTCGGCGTTGTCGGCGCGCTGCTGCTGCTGTTAAGCAATGTTCTTAC
>JAFABA010000066.1 GCA_023426265.1 Bacillota bacterium | reverse complement strand
TATTGGATCGCCAGCATGATATTGTAAAGCTGCGGCACGGTTTCAAGGCCGGTTTTGTAAGTCAGCTCAATGCTCGTTTCCGCCCCCTTGCCAAGCTTGCTGATGTAAAACGTGTTGCTGCTGTTTTTCAGCAAAAGGCTGGGAGAATCGCACGACACCGTTACCGTCATGTTCTGGACCGATTTTGTCTCACTCGTGTTTTTCAATGTGATCTTTGCAGTGAACTCTCCTCCTGCCAATACGGGGGAAGGATTGATCTCGTAATTGCTGACGATCACTTTGGGCTCCGATGTCGGCGTCTCCGGCCCCGGTACAGGCGCTGTAGCATTCGGATTTTTTCCGTCGGTGATTGTAATATATATGGTAAACGTCTGCTGAACCGGGCTTCCGTCTGCGGCCTGCGCCTGAACGTCAATCGTAACGGGATAGACCCCGTTGGTCCTTCCGGAAGCGAGCGGGAAATCAAACCGGATCAGAAACGATGGTACCGTCCCGCCGCCCGCCACCGAATTCTGCTGGCGGGCCACTGTTGTCTGGTAGTTGCTATAAACAAAGGGCGAAGACGCAGGATCCCCCAGACCGGGCGTTACCTTGATGACATTGCCCAGTATTCTGCCGTTTGAGAGTAACGGCAAAACTACGGTTGCTTTCCCATCTTTCACAGTCGGCTTATAGCCATCTTTATAAGCCCTGTCCATCCCGTCGAAAATGTGGATGTTATCGATCTCGAAGCTCGTTATGCCTGCGGGCGGCGTCGGTGTCGGGTCCGGCTCTGCCGATGGCGTTGGTGCAGGCGGCGTCGTTGCCGGTGGCGTTTCCACTGGAGGGGTCGCTGCCGGCGGCGTTGCTGTCGGCTGGGCTTCCGCGGGCGGCGTTGGCTGCGCCGTTTCTTCGGCCAGCGCCGCGGCAGGCAATAGGATGATCAATAGTAAAGTTAAAAGCGTCATGCTGAGTTTTTTCATATGCTATCCTCGTAAATCTTTCCGTTTTTAAGCTGAATTGTTCTGCTCATCTGTAACGCAGCGCTTGTCTCATCGGCGAAGCATAGCATCGTATAGTCATCGGATTGAGGGATCTCACCGATTGTTCCGATGATCTTCTTCGCCTCCCTTTCGGACAAGAAGGCGGTTATTTCATTTAATATCAATATCCGGGGCTTTGTAATCAGCGCCCGCGCAATACAGGCAAGCCGCGCTTCGTAAGTTGACAGCTGCGCCGGATGTGCATGCGCCACATGCCGGATTTTAAGCGTTTCCATCAGGTCCTCAACCGCCGCTCTCCGGCGATCCGGTCTCACGCCTCGTACGATGAGAGGCAGCGAAATATTCTCGGCAACGCTCAGCCCTTCCATGAAGCCGGGTCCGGGCTGTACAATCCCAATATGCCGGTTCCTGAAGTGCGCGGCTTCGCCACGGCCCATTTCGTGTACCGCTTGATTCAGTACAAATACCGTTCCTGAATTAGGCCTATCCATGCCTGCTATCAGATACATCAGTTCGCTTTTCCCGCTGCCGAACCCGCCGCAGACCATAACGCGTTCTCTTTCCCGAACACAAAGGCTTACGCCATTTACCGCCCGCAAGCTGTTCCCCGCCGTCTGGATCACGTTCTCCAGTTTAATGATTTCGCTCATTCTCTTACCACCGACAGGACGCCCGCGTCCATTTCGCACACCGTATCGCACAGTTCATCGATGTCCACCTGGTTATGGCTGGCGAGCAGCACAGTCTTGCCCTGCTCCTGAAGGTCTTTGATCAACTCGCGCATATGCGCGGCACCGTGTTTGTCAAGGCCGTTGAACGGTTCGTCGAGTATCAGTATCGACGGGTCTTCCATGATCGCCTGAGCGATGCCAAGGCGCTGCCGCATGCCGAGAGAATATTTGCTTACAGGCTTCTTCAGGGAAGGATCAAGCCCGACGCGCTCAATGGTATCCCTGATGACCGCATTGGAGACTTTTCTTTTGAGCGACGCGAGTATCTGGAGGTTTCTCATTCCGGTCATACCCGGAAGGAAACCCGGCGTTTCAATGATGATGCCGATATCTTCGGGGAAATCGCAGTCCTTTCCCACCTGTTTGTAATTTACGAGTATCTTCCCTTTTGTGGGCAACAGAAACCCGCAGATGCATTTCATCAAAACCGTCTTGCCGCTGCCGTTATTGCCCACAATGCCGTGGATGCGGCCTTCCTCAAAATCATGGGAAACACTGTGCAGTACCGTTTCCTCCCCGAATTTCTTGGTCACGTTCTGCACGCTGATTGCGATATTCATTATCCGTTCTCCGTCCCTGTAAAGTTGAAGTTATAGCGGCGAACCGATCGCAACGCCGCCACAAAGCACACCAGAATCAAAATGCCGAATATCACATATGTCTGCCAAAGCCTGGGCAGCAGGTCGTACCCGAAGTTGTGCATATGGTAGGTGGCCTGGTTCAGCGGCGACAGCCACCCGAACGCCACGTTGGCTTTATACATCAGCCGCTCCGGCAGTTGGAGCACCGAATTGATCAGCTCAGGATTCAAGATAAGCCCCATGAGGCTGAACACAAATACGCTGACCGCGCCTGCCCGCTGCCCCTTGCGGATATTGAATATCAGCATGATAGACGCCATCAGCAGCGAATAAAGCAGCATCAGGAGGAGGATCGTTGCCATGGACTCATACGGCGTGCTCATCTCCATCGTCTTGACCTCGGTCGGCAGCAGCAGCGTTTGCCCCGCGCCCGAATAGCCGAGTATCGCCGCCGTCTCGCTCCACATGTTGCCGACAAACGAATTGCTCATGCAGATGAGCGACGTCGATACAAGTATGAACACCATATACAAACCTGTTGTTATGGTGATGTAGAGCATCTGCCCCGCCAGCCAGGTCTTGCGGTTTATCCGGAGAAGATAAAACGGGGTGCCCGTAGTGATAAAAGGCATATCCGCAAAAAGCAGGACAAGAAGCAGCGATGAGAGCAATATCGAGTTGCTGTCTTCAAACGTCCAAACGAACGCTTCCACGATCTGCATCGTCGCCTCATACCCTTGGGCGAACTTGACCACCTTATCGGACAGCAAAAAGCAAAGGATAAAAGCGAGCGCGAATGTGATAATGATGCGCGGGTTCCTGCGCCAGCTGCGAAAATTATAGGCGGCCACCGAAAAAATTTGCCTTACTCTATACATTCCCGAGCCTCCTTTTCGCCGTCATGCCAAACAGCAGGCCGACGACAGCACACAGCATCAGCAACTGTATCCAGACCCCGAGGTTTAAGAGCACCCACGGCTCGGACAGGGCCAGCCATTCCTTGGGATACAGCACATAAAAGTCTGCAAAGTAGCGTTCATGCAATATGATCAGCACATAATACACCACGAACGACGACGCGTACGCCATGTAGCGGCTCATGGTCATGGAGGCCAATGTGAAGCCTGTAAGCGACCAAAACGCGCCTGACAAAAAAAGCGTCAACGTTTTTGTGATGATTTCCGCGAAATAAGGCTCTGCGATCTGATCCGGCTTGAGCGCGGCTTCCATCGGCGTAAACACCAGCGCTGAAATGCCATATGCGATAAAGAGCCCAGCCACCAGCACGAGCCCGCCGGAGAGGCCGCTCGCGAAAATCTTGCCTTTTATATACGCGGATGCGCCCGATCTGGGCAAGTATTGCTTGATAAAGCCGCTTTTGATATCGTCCACAAACGCCGTCGCAAACGGAAGCGTGCACAGTATCGGCAATACCAGCGTCACATCATCCGACTTCAATGCAGCGAGCATCAGCTGCGCGTGAAATCCGTTAGACAGCACTCCCTGAATGGACGAAATGGCGCTGATGGATGCGACGGCCAGCATCAACACCATCCCCGCAATTCCGAATAGGAACCCTTTGGCGCTCAGCGCGCGTTTTATATCTGAAGAAATAGAATACGTCATTTTCCTACCTGCTACCCGCCCGCTGCGTTATTGCCTTAAAAAGGGTAAAGGAAAGCAGACAGAGGCTTTTTTAGCTCCATCAATCCAGCCTTTGTCTGCTTAAATGGCTTTAATATCCCAGGTTTCTGTTTATAATGCTTCCATCGATCGCGTTAATGGTCAATATCGGGATGGGGCCGTCATCATATTTCTTTATCTCCCCGTCCACTTCGTGAATTTGAGTCAGCGTGCCAAAGAAATCCCACGCGGGCACCAGAAGCCCCGAATCGCGCTTATTCTCTTCCGTAATTCTAGTCAGGCCGAACTCGATATGGTCCACTGTAATGTCCACGGCAGTCAGGTTGGGATTATAGGCCGCAATACCGTCCCAAGCGTTAACCACCAAGGACATTGTCTCAAAAATATCCGTGACTTCATCAAAGGATATCAGGTTTGAGTTCTCAGTAACGGCATCAGCAACCGCGTATGGCGAACGCCAGTTGAAGCCTACAATACCGGTATCGTCAATCGCAAATGTCATGTCCTCATAAGCCCACGGGGCAGACTGGGTATCTTCCTCAACCTTTATACAGTCCCAAACGGTATAAGTTGCTGGAACGTTGTTAACGCTGCGCGTATAGCGGAGGAACCAGACGCATTTTCGCGGATTGATATATTGTGACTGATCCACCGTCATGTCCGGGCTGCCGCCATACATTTTGCCGGCTGAATAACACACCAGATTCTCAACGCCCAATGCGCCGATCAACGCTTCAGCCTGCGCTTTTGCCTGCTCCAGAGTTATTGTCACATCCGGAATGCTTTCGATCGACTCAATGCCGGTATACGAATTTTGTTCCACAGCTTCCTTTGTCCAGAAATAACCCATATTTTTTGAAAAGCTGTTTTTTTCCGAGGTGTATTCGAGGATGTTGGCACTCTCGTCATAATTGTAGACACCTAAGCTTTCATAACCGGCTTCATCGGATTGGGCCAAAGCATAGAGCTTGGTTCCCGAACTAAAGTCAATCTCCGGATCCATGGGCTCAAGCTGTCCTGTGCTCGGTATGCGCTCGCTTGTGTCGGGGGCTGCTTCAAGCTGTTTCTGCAGGTCCGCCAATAACGCATCCCAATCGAATCGGCCAACTTTTTTGCCGCTACTGTTATCCGGCGATACCTGATTTTTTGCCGCCTGAGTCTCGAGTATCTTTTGCTGAATTTCACTTTTTGACGGCTTAAAATCGTCGCCGGAAAACGCCTCCCCCTTCATGAGCATATCCATGACCACGTCCACCTGATCTTGAGTAAATGCGCCCCTGCCCACTCTTTGCACGGAAACGCCGGCAGCATCAGGGATCTGCACATCGGCATTTACGTGGATGCTCACTTTTCCTTTTGCATCTACGAGTTCTGCCGTATAGGTATCCTTTGCGCCCAGTTTTTCGGCAATGGTGCCGCCCTGCATTTGGGCCTCTTCAGCCGGTGGCGTTTGCGTCGCCTTGTCTATCATTTCATCAAGACTTTTGCCCACAATGATATTTTTGTCGGGCGTGGCTTGGCATGCCGCCATGCTCAGCAGCAGCAAAGCCGCAATGGAAATGATAAAAGCTCTTTTCATTCTGATTACCTCTCCAATTATTGATTTCCTGTTTATCATGCTATAGACGGCCAGAAAAGAAATCATGGAGATGTAATCTATTTGTAAACGGGGAAAATGACATTCACCGTCGTCCCTTCTCCGGGAATGCTGTCAACGGTTATTTGCGCGCCATGAGCCTGCGCGATTCGTTGTACCACGGCAAGCCCCAATCCGGCCCCGCCCGATTGCCTGCTGCGGGATTTATCGACTCTATAGAAAGGCTCGAATATGTGGGATAGTTCGTCCTTTGGTATCCCTGCGCCATGATCCCTTACCGTTATGGTACTGCCGTGAGCCCGCATTTCAATGGTTTGCCCCTCTTGGGAAGCTTTTGCCGCATTGTCGACAAGATTGATCAAGAGGCTTTGCATCAAATCAAAATCCATAGGCAGGGTATCGACGTCGCAAAAAACCTGCAGGTTCATATGGCGCTGCTTGAGCCCTTCGTCTACGCTGCTCTTTACGGAATCCAGCAACTCGGAAACCGATTCTTCCCACAGTTCAATATCCTCTTGGAGCGTAATCAGGCGCAGCATCTTTTGGGTGAGCCTCTCCAGCCTTTTGCATTGCTCCAGAATGTGCGCAAGCGAATTCTCAACAATATCCTCCGGCATTTTTGTAAAAAGAAGCGTTTCCGAATGCCCGATCACAGAAGTCAGGGGCGTTTTAAACTCATGCGTTAACCCGCCGATAAAAAGGTTCTGCCTGTGTGCGTTTTCATTCAGTTCGTTGATATGGGACTGCACGGCTTCCGCCATGATGTTGAAATCCTGCGCCAATACTCCAATCTCGTCGGCTTTGTTGATCTGCGCGCGCTCGCTATACTCGCCTTTGGCGATGCGGCGCGCAGAGGCCCCCAGTGTTTTCAGCGGCCGTATCGCATACCGAACAAGAAGAATGATCAAAGCCATGCCCACAACAATGCATAATAGACTGATGGCGCCGAATTCGATGATCATCCGATTGACGCTGTCATATACGTATGTGATATCGCTGACGGTATATATCGAATAGTTTTCGGAAAGAATGCTGACCTGACTTCCCACAATAAGGACGTTGACTCCGTCGGTTTCCCCTATGTAATACTGCTGGCCGCCCGTTTGTGTCAGCGGCAATAGCTCCTGGGGCCGAATGGACAGGCTTGAATAGACTGTATCGTCGTTTTCAGTCAAAACAGACGTACCGGATGCCATCTGTGAAAACCAGTACTTTGCCAGCGAGCGTTTTGCAAGAGGCGTCATATCGTCCTTGCCATAGTAACCAACCATTCCTTTAAAGGATGCCTGCAAACTGGCTTGCTCTGCCAAAGCGCTGTTTTGCGTGAGTTGCAAGATGTTGTTTTTTGAGATGAGAATGAGCAGTGCGCTGCATAACCCGACGACCAACAGCAGCACAGCGATACAGATCAGAGATATTTTCAGCCAAAGCTTCATACATCCTCCAAACGATAGCCAATTTTGGAAGCGGATTTTATTTCATCATACAGATTAAGCTTTTTGCGGAGCTGGGCAATATGGACGTCTACCGTCCGCGTTCCGCCAATGAAATCCACCCCCCAGATCTCGTTGAGCAGCCTTTCGCGGGGAATTGTCCTGTTTTTATACTTAATCAGCATGACCAGGAGGTCGAACTCAAGCGGCTTTAAAGAAATCTCTTCTCCGGACCGTATCACGCGATGGTCGCTGATATTGACGACGATATCTTTATAGTGCAAAACAACATTGAACTTTCCCGTTCGCTGCAGGATCTTTTCTATTCGAACCAGAAGCTCTAAGATCTCAAACGGCTTGATGATATAATCTTCCGCGCCGCCTCTCAAGCCCTGTATTTTGGATGCAACATCCGTTTTCGCCGTTAAAAAAATAATTGGGATGTTATATTTCTTGATACGATTCATTAATTCGAAGCCATCAATCCCAGGCAACATGACATCTAAAAGCGCCAAATCAAAAGAATGGTCCTCTTCAAGCAATGCTACCGCATCATTCCCGTTTGATAAAACAGTATACTCATATCCCGTATATTGAAGATTGATCGCGATAAAATCAGATATGGCTTTATCGTCTTCCACAACGAGTATCTTAGCGGACATATGCTTTACCTCCGAAAACAACATGATATATCAAGTAATTTTAACATAATGCTGCAATTTTATAGGTTAGCAAGATGTAAACAAAACGTAATCGAAGAAAAATGTGGGCTCGTACCTAAACGGATGATGTCATTGCCTCTAACGCAAAGAGAAATAACTTCCGACTCGCATCGAAAGTTCTCTTATGGCGACTCGACTCGTCGGTTTCCTCAAAGCTACGCCTCGTCAGAGCGACAGAGGTATTCAGGCACAGTAAACTAGCAAAGCTACAAGCCCAGACAGAGGCCACCGTGGAAATGGGTCGAATCCGGCAAATCAACTGGCACTGTCAGTACTGGAGGCAATACCCCCTTATTCGGCTAGAACGTGTTTTCGTCCCCGCAAGAAAAGTATATATGGCGATCAGGGTGCGATTGATATTCTTTGCGCGTTCCCGCAGCTCTTTGCACAGCATTTCAACCCGTTTACGGAGGGCCGTGCAAAAAGCACCGCAACGGGTCTGGCCAACTAAAGGCGAGCCCTGTAAACGCTTGACTGCCCCCTTAGGGGATGGCTTATAGTATTTTGTAAAGGGAGGGCTGTACATGTTGATTAAGGAAGTATGCCGGGTATGTGACCTGACCAAAAAGGCAGTTGAGTATTATGAGCAGCGGGGCTTCATCAAGCCGCAGGTACTTGATAACGGATACCGGGATTATACCGCTACGGAGATTGCTACATTAAAAGAACTATCCGTGCTGCGCAAGTGTGGCATTGGCATTCAAGACATCCGTGTCATTATAGACAGCAAGGATAAGAAGGTGGCGCTCGCTCGGTATAAGCGCCTGAATGAACTTAAAATGCAAAAGCTCAAGGTAACGCAGGCCTGCATTGACGAATTAATCAGAAGCTATGATGTTGAAGGCAGCTTTCACCGCCTGCAGCAGTTTGGTGCAGAATGTCTTACTGTTCAGGAACGAATGGTTCTGGCCTTCCCGGGAAATTACGGATTATATTTTTCATTGCATTTCGGACGCTTTCTGAGAGAGCCAATTAAGACGGAAGAACAGCGTGCCGCCTATGACAAAATAGTTGCGTATCTGGATAATGTGGTTGCGTCCATTCCGAACGAACTGAGTAATTATTTAGAACAGGCCATACAGCTCAACGAAAATGTTGACATTGAGAAGTACGAGGATGCTATGAACCTACTTATGGAAGAAGCTATCCGCGACCCGAACGCTTACTTCCAGAATCTAGAGGTTGATGAATACATCGTTTATCGTACATCCGAGGAATTCAAGCAGTCCCCGCAAGGAAAGATGACGGATTTAATGCTGGAATTCCAGAAAAACAGCCACTATCATGATATCTTTCTTCCGAATCTCATGATATTGAGCCCGGCATACAAAGCATATTGTGAGAGGCTTGAAGCGGCAAACGCGGCGTTTTTAGAAAAATATCCGCAGGCGGGAACCATTTATGGAACGGAGTAATTCACGATGGATCTTTCTTTGAGCTTATTTTCGCTTAATCATAAACGAAATCCCAAGGATAAAGAAAACCGCCCGCATGATTCTGTTTGCTGTCATGGCCATCGTTTGCTCATTTGAGCATTTGAGTATTCTCCCAAAAATCTTTCCATGGGTCATTGCCGCCGATCCGTAAAAGCGCGTCCGCCATCGTGATGCCGTCGGGAGCGACCGCGTCGAGTTCGTCCCATGCGATGGGCATGGATACCCTGGCCCCTTTTCTCGCTCTTATGGAGTAGGGGGCAATGCTTGTGGCGCCTCTGCCGTTTCGAATCCAGTCGATGAATATCTTGTTTTTGCGTTTCGCCTTTCTGACGTTGCTTGTATACCGGTCGGGCCATTTTTGCTCCATCACTTCGGCAACGCTCCTCGCAAAATCGTGAAATGCGTCCCACGAAGCGGCGGGCGTTAAAGGGACGACCACATGGTACCCTTTGCCGCCGCTGGTCTTGAGGTACGATTTAAGCGAAAGCTCGGCAAGTATGCTTTTCATGTCCAGCACGCCCCGGCGCACCGTAGCCAGGTCCATTCCTTCGTCCGGATCCAGGTCAAACACCATCATATCAGGCCTTTCAAGCGCATCCACACGGCTTCCCCAGATGTGAAATTCCAGCGTGCCCATCTGCGTTTCGGACAGCAACCCTGATTCGTTCTCAAGGTAGAAGTACTCTTCCGTTTCCCCATCGCTGTTGGAAACAGGCATCGTGACAATCCCTTTGCTGTCCGGCCCCGGATGCTTCTTATAGAAGCATGTCTGGGATACTCCCTTGGGGCAGCGCACAATACTGAGTATCCTATGGCTTACATACGGCAGCATGCGCCCCGACACCTCTGCATAATATCGGATCACATCCGCTTTGGTGATTTCAGGATCGTCAAATAACACCTTGCCCGGGTTGGTAATCCTTACTCCTTTGACGATAATGCTGTTGGCGTTCGCTTGCATTGGTTTCTCCACTTCTTTGGCAGATGATTGCGGCTGTATTTCACCATCCGCTTTTTCCTTTTTTATCTCCCCGGGATCCTTATCCGTCCGCAGGCCTTTGTAGCTTGCTTGCCTGAGCAGATTATCTTCAGTCCATTCGGCAAACTTGATTTCCGCCACCAACTCAGGTTCAAGCCAGGTAATTTTCTCATTTGATTTGGGCTTTGGAGCGGATTTGAAAGGAGTCCGCACTCTCTTTAAGCTTTCAAATTTTCCCTCAAGCTCTTCCGTATCGGACTCGCTTAGGCCGGTGCCGGCGCGTCCGGCATAGACCAATTCCTCTCCATCATAAACACCAAGGAGAAGCGAACTTATTCCGCTCGTTTTTTTATCGGAAAGCGTATATCCGCCAATGACAAATTCCTGCCTGTTATCGCATTTCAACTTGATCCAGTCGCCGCTTCTTTTTCCACTGTAGATAGAATCGGCTTTTTTACCTATGATCCCTTCCATACCCGCCTCACATGCAGCGGCGAGGCTTTCCTTCCCGCTTCCTCTGACATGCCGGCTGTAATGAAGATGTTTCGGGGCGTCCTTCATTAAGGTTTCCAGCTTTTCCTTTCTGTCAATCAGGCGTCTTCCCCGGAGATCCTTGCCGTCCAGCGCAAGGAGGTCGAATATGATATAGGTCAGGTTTTGACCTGCAGGGTTTTTCATATAGTTCTGCAAAGCCTGAAAATCCGTCTTGCCCGCCGCATCTGTGATGACCATTTCTCCGTCGAGAACCATTGCCCTTCCGGCAGCCAGGTCGATCAGGGAACTGGCGACGTTACGGAACCGGTTCGTATAGTCCTGACCATTCCTCGTGATAAGCTGGACGATGTTGCCTTCGATAAACGCGATGATCCTGTAGCCGTCGTATTTGAGTTCGTAGAGCCAATCTTCGCCCGCAGGAATCGTGCTTACCAATTTAGCGAGCTGCACGTCGGCCCTGGTGAAGGGGTTCCGGGCAATTGTTTCATCTTTTCCGGACTCAATTTCCGCCATGGTGCGTCCGGTTCTCACACTGGTCGTGAATTCGGAAATCCCATCGTCTGTTTTGGCGTACTCGTCTTTTTCTTTGAGCAGAAGCCAGTTCTCTTTTGTCTCATCCGCTTTCGCTTTGAGTCGTACCAAGGCCCATTTTCCTTTGAGCCTTCTTCCTTTGAGAACAAACTTGAGCATGCCCTCGCGAAGTCCATTCCCCACATCCGTATATGGCTCCCACCAGCCTTCATCCCAAAGCATGACGATACCGCCGCCGTATTCCCCCTTGGGAATGGTACCTTCAAAATTCCTGTATTCCAAGGGATGCTCCTCCACCTGTACTGCCAGCCGCTTGTCCCGGGTATTGTAGGAAGGGCCCTTGGGTACCGCCCAGCTCAAAAGAACTCCGTCCCATTCCAGACGCAAATCGTAATGATCGTTACGGGCCAAATGGTGCTGTACGGCAAACCGCAGGCCCTCCCCGGAATGTTCCGTTTCGCCTTCGGGCTCCAGGGTCCGTTCGAAATTCCGTTTTTGGTTGTATTCGGTGAGCTTTGCGGTCATTGATTACGCCGTTTCCTTTTCCTTTTCGCCTTTTTTGATCTGAACATTTGGAAGCATCTTTGAGATTAGTGTTTCCGATTGAATCCTAAGTATCCAGCATTAATCCTGCATGTGGGGAAACATATCCACCCCCTCCCGCATGATAGAAAGATGTGGATTGAAAAGACGCCGGCGCTCAGTTTCGTATAATGTTCATAATGCGAAACTCATAGCCCGCGAAGTTTAGCTTGTGAAGCTATGTCCGAAAAAAACGCCTGAGTGTTTGCTTACCCCTATGCTCTGGCTGCGCTGCCCTGGGATCACGGGCGTAAATGTTCTTTCCCTTCGCGCTGGTTTCCGCCGCGCGGATAAAAAGGGGAATTTCAGTTTTGAATACCCCCAACTTGTCTCCGTAATCCCGGCGCAAAATGAAAGAAATGTCCTTTGCGAAGTTCGTGCGGTTGTCCAGCATTGTCAGAAGGACACCGTCGATGGTTAGATTTAAGTTAATCTGCCGTCGTACGCGGGCGATGGTTCGCAGTAGTTGCGTCATGCCCTTAGCCGGGAGATAGTACAATTGGATAGGGATGATCCCACTGTTCGCCGCGGCCAGGGCGTTGATGGTCATCATGCCAAAGGGAAGGCATGCAGTCGATCAGCGCATAGTCATAGCTGTCCTTAACGGTTGATGTAGCCGCGCAGACGGTTTTTTCCCGGCTCATGGTGTTGACCAGCGAGACCTCAAGTGCCGAAAGCTCAATGGACATCCCTAATACTCGTCAAGCATTTTTTCAGGCGGGGCAGGGCATACGGGAAAAATTCTTTATATGCAGCGCAAAAATAGTTGATCCGTCGATCAGATGTGGTGTCCAAAAATTCTCTTTCCCTCTTGCATCCATTTCGGCAAAAGTAAAACCACTCGCAGGTCCTGCATTGCCCGTATCGGCCGGGCGCTTCCTCGATAAACCCCAGGCTCGTCCGATTTTGATCCATACTTTGGAAAGAGTCCGACATGATATTGCCAATCTTATAAGCATCCATCATATAGAAATCACACGGAAAGACGTCCCCACAAGCTTCGATTGCGTATTGCACTGAACATTTGCCTGCCATCGCACAACTCTCCGGAGGATGACCAAGCATCATACCCGCAAGATTTTCAAAGTAGCGTATATACACATAGTTCCCGGCCAATCGATCTTCGTACCAAAGATCAAACAGATTCTTGAGAAACCGGGTGTACAGCTCAGGTGTCAGCGAATAACGGGAATTGCCTCTCGCTTCTTCAAAAGGATCAAGGCAGGGAATGTATTGCTGATTGGCCAGCCCTTGGCGCATAAAGAATGCGTACATCTCTTTTGTATTTTTCGCCGTCTGCGCGGTGACGACGGTTAAGACATTAAAGTCCACGTTATGCTTCTTAAAAAGCTCAACCGCATGCATCACCCGTTTGAAGGTGCCATTTCCTGCAGAGTCTTCACGATACAAATCATGCAGGCTTTCGTAGCCATCCAGGGACAGCCCGACAAGGAAGCGATTGTCTGCAAAAAAGGATGCCCATTCATCGTCGATCAGCGTTCCGTTCGTTTGGATCGCATTGTAGATCGGCACATTGTTTACATTAAACTGCCGCTGGTAATCTATCGCTTGCTTATAAAAATCCAATCCGGCAAGCGTAGGTTCCCCTCCCTGAAATCCAAACGAACAACTTTGCCCGGCAGCTTCCAACGCCTTTTGCGTTATTATTCTGAGCACATCTGCCTGCATCATGGAATAAGCGGGCGTTTCCCGTTTTTTCATTTCATCACAGTAAAAGCAGTAGCCGCACTGCAGATTGCATCTGCCTGATGCCGGCTTGATTAACAAATTCATATGCGGCAGCATATTATCTCTTCACCTTTACAAAGGTGGCACGATCAACCGTGTCGTACCACCGGGTCATTTAAACTGTTCAAGTTTTATTTAAGCCCAATCGTATATACTGCTCTTCCGGGGCATCGTTTTCTTCCATCAACTGCGCCATGTGTGCAACCATCATCTTTTCAACCTCCGGCTCTTGGATGGGGGCCGTTTGCTGAGGATCGTTTCGAAGATCAAAGAGCATATTCGGAAATTTCTCACGAATTTCTATATCGCTGTCTCCCTTTTCGATATATCGAAAGCGCATGGTCTTGCAGCCTTTCGTAAATGAAAACGGCCCTGCAAGTTCCATGGTGCGCAGTTCTTCGAGCATAAACATGGATCGCATATGCGTGGGCATAAGCGTATAATTAAACAACGGCTCATTTTCGCGTGCATAATTCCGCATGTACACGTATCTGCCGTCCGTGACGCTGACCTGCCCGCCATGCAGACCAAACAAAGCGGCATCGCGAATTTTCGCATCGCTCTCTATGACGCTATTCAGCGGCTTCCCTTGCATATCCGCTGGGATACTCACCCCGAAGAACTCCAGCAATGTAGGCGCCAGATCTATCGTTTGAACGAGTGCGTTGCGCCGTTTCCCCTGCAACTGATACCGGGGATCCCAAACAAACAAAGGAATATGGGCGTTCTCATTATAAAACGGATGGACGCATTTTGCCCAGCAGTCATGTTCGCCTAGCAAGAACCCGTGATCCGTGTTCACGATCAGCATCGTATCGTCCCACAGGCTGTTTTCGTCCATATAGTCAAGCAGCTTGCCGAGATTGGCATCGCACATGCTGAGCAAAGCAGCATACTCATACCGTACATGTTCTACGGCCTCACGCGGCTCAGTCACTTTTTTGTATTCGGGCCAGTCGAACTGAGGACCGTCGTATTGATGCGGGTACAACTCCTTGTATTTCTCCATCGAATAGAACGGCTCGTGCGGGTCAAATGTCTCAATTTGAAGAAACCAGTTATCTTCGTTTTTGTTCTTCTCCAGAAATTCGAACCCGAGATCAAAGCAGATGGTCTGCGGCTGCTGTTCTTCGTCGGTGATATAGGAGCGGTTCACAAGATCCTGCCGCCATGCGCGCCCAAGGTGTTGCGGCACCGCGGGATCTTTGACGGATGCTTTCCAGGGATCGCCCTCCTGTCCCCTCACGCTCTCCCACGAACTATATCGTGTATGGTAGGTGCAGCCGC
>JAFABA010000100.1 GCA_023426265.1 Bacillota bacterium | reverse complement strand
TATCCCATGGGAATGATAGATTTGTTCATGCAGCCATGCAAATAGTTTTAAACCAAGTTCTTAGCGGCCGAATAGACAGGGGAAGCAAGTAGGGCTTTGATATAACTCTTGCCTTTTGCCAAACTTTTTTGTGTCCTTACAGTCTTATAAAAACGCCCGCCTTGCGCTATGGCAGGGGTGGGCGCCTTTTTATAGGAGCATCACATACCGGATGCGTCAGATCGCATGTCCGCATTCTCTGAGCAGCTTGGCCATCTTCGGCGCGGCGTAGGCGAAGAACGCCCGGTATGCGCTGCAGAAGTGGTTTTTTTCTGTTGTATGCAGGTCCGTCCCCTGCCGGTCCCGGCGGCATCCCCCGCGGCAGAGAGACCCGTACGGGCAGTCCCTGCATTCCTGCGGCACAAAACAGGATTCCTGCGAAAAGCGCAACTGGTTCGGGTGGCTTACCATATCGGCAACCGTGTCAAAATTAAAATTGCCGGTCCGATAGTCGTCGAGCATGTAAAAATCGCAGGGATATACGCTCCCGTCCGCCTCCACAACGATCTGGGGCGCGCACCGCCCGCGCAGGCTGCAGCTTTCGGGCGGCTGCCCCAGAAGCATACCCGCCAGATTTTCAAAGTAGCGGATATACACGAACCGGTCCTCCATCTTGTCCCGGTACCAGAGGTCGAACAGGCGGATCAAGAACGTCTCATAATCCTCGGGCCGCAGCGAGTACGGCTGCGCACCGCACTCTGCGCCCAGCGGATCGAGGCAGGGGATATATTGCTGGTGGAAAAATCCGTTCTTCATAAAGAACGCGTAAATGCGCCGGATGTTGCGCGCTGTCTGGCGGGTGACCACGGTGAGAATATTGTATTCCACCCCTTCGGCGTTGAGTGCCTCCGCGGCCCTTTTCACCCGCAAAAACGTCCCCTTTTCCGCGGCGTCGATGCGGTTTTCGTCGTGCAGCGCTTTGTCCCCGTCCAGCGAAAGACCGATTAAAAAGCGATTTTCTTTGAAAAAGCGCGCCCAGGCAGCGTCGATGCGCATTCCGTTGGTCTGCATCGTATAGCTGACGGGAACCTGCTTTTCATTATATTTTTTGACCAATTCCGTAAAACGCTCAAAGAAGTCAAGGCCTCTAAGCGTCGGCTCGCCGCCCTGGAAGCCGAACGAGCAGGAACCCTCCGCAAAAGCGAGAGACTTTTTTACGACCTGCTCAGTTGTCTGCTCGCTCATCATGCCGAAATCCGGCGTTTCGCGGTTGCAGGTTTCGTCGGTATAAAAGCAATACCGGCACCGGAGGTTGCAGCGGCCGGAGGCCGGTTTGATCAAAACGTTCAGCGGCGGCAAGGGGTCGCCTCCTTTTTGCGTGATACGGGTATCCTCGGGTCGTTTATACGTGCCTTTGCAGGAACTGCTCCGCCTGGCTGCGGGCGGGTATCGAATTGGCGGCGCCCGCGGCCGTGACGGCGAGCGCGCCTGCCGCGCTGGCGAACTTCAGTGCGTGGGATACATCCATTCCTTCCGATACGCCGCACAGGAAATAGCCGATAAACGTATCGCCCGCTGCCGTGGTATCCACAGCCTGGACCATAAATGCATCTTGCCGAAGGGTGTCATTGCCCATGCGGCAGAGGCACCCGTCCGCGCCCAGCGTAAGCACGATGCACGCGCCCGGGTACATGTGATGAAGCGCTTCCGCAATCGCCTGCGGCTGCGTTTCTCCGCTCAAAAACCCGCCCTCTATCTCGTTTACAAACAGCCAAGTGACAAGCTCCAGCGGAAAGGAACGGACCTCCGGCCCAATGGGCGCCGCGTTGAAGGCGATGCCCATGCCCCGCCTATGCGCGGCGTGCATGATATACGGAATCAAGTTGGTTTCGTTCTGCAAAACCACGATATCACGTTCGCCGAAATCGGAAAGCACTTTGTCCACATAAGCTTCGGTGAACATGCCGTTGGTCCCGCCGTACAGCAGGATGCAGTTTTCGCCGCTGTCGTCCACCTGGATGATGGCGTGGCCCGTGCTTGCCTGCAGCGTCTTAAGGTGTTCCGTCCGGACGCCCCTGCATTGAGCGTATCCGTCAGCAGGCCGCCCTCAGGCCCGATGCAGCCCGCATGGAACACTTCCATACCGGCCCCGGCCATCGCAATGGACTGGTTGAGCCCCTTGCCGCCGGCCATGACCCGATAATCGGCACAGGCTTTGGTTTCGCCGGGCGCTACAAACGCGTTCAGCCGGTAAACATGATCGAGGTTGAGCGAGCCAAAATTGACTGTCTTCATAGTCTTTAGAATTTCACTCCCGAACAGAGGATGATGTTTGCATACGGCGTGCATTCGCCTGTGCGGATGACCGCCTTTGTGTTTTCCGTGAGCTTTTTGAACTGATCATGCGGCACGGCGTCTATCGTGGCTTCGGGCAGCAGCGCCCGGATCTCTTTTACAAGCTCCGGGTTGCCCTCCATAAGCTCTGCCGCCACCACAGCGCGCTCCACGCACAGCTCCGCAAGCACCGCCTGCAGCGTATCGAGAAAACGCGGCTGGTTGCGGACAAGCGCAAGGTCGATGCGTTTTACGCCGTCCGGGAT
>JAFABA010000083.1 GCA_023426265.1 Bacillota bacterium | reverse complement strand
CCTGTCATCGGCAATATCAGCATCATCAAGCTATAATATGTGACAGCGTGGTCGGGCGTAAGGCATTGCCTTGCGCCTGTTTTTTCTACGGCGATATCTTTAAACAGGTTTTACTCATATGCAAAGCGGCCGGAATTTCCGGCCGCTTTTTTGCTATATCTGATCCGTTTTTTCGCCGCTTACTCCCCCGCAAGCGCGAGTATGGCGTCGGCCAGCATCAGCGTGTTGCGCCTGAGGTCGTCTATGGAAATATACTCATCCGGCATGTGCGCCAGCATGGGGTCGCCGGGCCATTCGCAGCCGAACGCGACTGCGTTTTTCATCGCCCGCGCGTAGGTTCCGCCGCCTATGGCGAGCGGTTCGCGCTTTGTATCCCCGGTCTGCGCCCGGTACACGCCCATAAGTTTCCGCACCAGTTCGCTGCCCCTGGGGACGAGCAGTCCGGGCTGGACCCTTGTGTGGCTTACTTCAAACCCGGCGGGGGCGAGGGCTTCTTTCAGGCGGTCAAGCGCTTGCTCCGCGGGCAGGCTATGCGGGCAGCGCGCGTCGAATGTAACGGAGATCTCCTGTTCATCCCACCGGAGCACGCCCACGTTAAGCGTCAGCCTTCCGCTGTCATCCTCGGTGTCAAGGCCCATTGTTTCGCCGTGCACGTCCATTTTGAGAGTATCCGCAAGGAAGCGCACAAGGTCCGCGTCCTCTTTGGGAAGGGCAAGGTTGCGCAGCAACTTTAGTAGGTATAAAAGCGCGTTGCGTCCGCTTTCCGGCGTGGAGGCGTGCGCGCCAAGGCCGGTCACAACAAGCTTGGCTCCCGCTTCCCCGGCAGTTGTTACAAGCGAGAAGCCGTCGTCCGTTTTGACGTCCGGTACGCGAATGGCGGCGGGCACAGTCGCCTCCGCGACGCCCGGTACCACATTGGGGCGCTCGCCCGCGAATGCTTTTAATACGGTTTTGTGCGTAAGCTTCTTTGTAAAACTTGTCTGCAGTATGGCCTTTTCCGAATACACCAGCGGATATTCGCCGTCCGGAGAAAACGCGATGGTAGGCAGCTCCTCGGTTTTCTTGTACCGGGTCATGCAGGCCCAGCCGCTTTCCTCATCGCAGCCCAGGATCACGCGCACCCGCCTTTTGAGCGGGATTTTTGCCGCCTGAATGGCCGCGAGCGCATACAGCGCGCTTACGGTGGGGCCCTTGTCGTCGATTGCGCCGCGCCCGTAGACGCGCCCGTCCCGGATTTCGCCGCCAAAGGGTTCCGTAGTCCATCCTTCGCCCGCGGGGACGACGTCCAGATGCGCCAACACGCCCAGCATCTCTTCGCCCGCGCCGGCCTCGATATAGCCCGCGTAGCCGTCAATATCCCGCCCGCCGGGGAAGCCCAATTTTTCCGCAAGCTTCAGGGTGTGGTCCAGCGCCTTCTGAATGGGTTCGCCCAAAGGGAATTTTCCCTCCGGCTCTTTTTTCACGCTTGGAATGCGGATGAGCGCCTGCAGGTCCTGAACCTGTTTGCCAAGCGTCTCCGTAATAAAAGAAACGAGCCGTTCCTGCTGCTCCGAACTGATGGAAGAGAAAAATGCCATATCCGCTCTCCTTGAATAGTTTCTTTCCACTATTGTACCATTTTACAGGGCAAAATACAGGCGGGCGGCCCGACCTTTTCTAAAAAACCGGAAACGGAGACGATATGTGCACATTCATAAAGAATTTGCTTTACTTTCTGTAAGCTTATGGATATAATTTTCATCGTCTATTTGAACAACGGCGTTTGGATAATCGGCATATATTACTATCAAGACGCCCCGAAAAATGAGGATATTTTATATGGAAAACTTCTTGAATACGCTTACCGCATTCGCCCAAACACAGAGCGTATGGGTATATGTGTTTATATTCCTGGGCAAGGTGACAGAGGTCACGACTTCCACACTGCGCATCGTGCTCATCAACCGCGGCATCCGCTCTTTAGGCAGCCTGCTCGCGGTGATTGAAATCACCTTGTGGCTGATCATTACCAGCACCGTGCTTACGGGCTTCCAATCCGACCCGCTCAAGATCCTTGTGTATGCTATCGCGTTTGGGTTGGGCAATTTTATGGGCTCCTGGCTGGATGAAAAGCTGGCGTTCGGCCTTTCCTCCGTCCAGGTCGTCGTACCCGATCTTGCGTCCGCCCATTGCCTGAGCGCCATGCTGCGTGAAAAGGGCTTTGGCATTACCACAATGGACGTCCACGGCATCGAGAACGAATCCCGCTACATGCTGCTGATGATGATCCACCGCAAGCGCCTGCATGAGGCGCTGGATCTGATCACCGATTCCTGCGACAAGGCGGTCGTCACCGTGACGGACGTCAAAGTCCAGAAAGGCGGGTACTTACGGGGGTCCTCCGCGCGGCATCTAAGTTTCCCGTTCCGCAAGGGGAAGTAAGAAAATAACAGAGGCCGCATTCCAAACCGGAATGCGGCCTTTTATCATTTTAGTTTGGCTTTAGTCAAACGTCCTGTAGAACGCGTTGCCGCCGATGAATTCGCGCAATATCGAGGTGGGCGGCACCTCGTCCTCGATCTCCGCATCCGCGAAGTAGTTGAGGAACTTCACAAGGTCCCGCGCCATGTAATAGTAGGGGCTTTCCTCGGGCACGGCCTTGAGCAGCGGGAATATGTGCTTTTTAAGCACCGCGGGCTCGTAAACAAGGGCGGTGTTGAAGAACGCGTCCGCCTGCTCTTGGTACGGGAATATCCATTTGTCCTCTCCGCGCCGCACGCTCGGCCACATGGAGAGCGTCTTTTCCACGCTTGCGCCGCGCGTTTCAAAATCCCGCACCATGCGCCGCAACAAGCGGATATCGGTGGTGCGGATTCGGTTGTGGTCGTCCAGGTTGAGCGTGGTGAGCGCGCTCACATACACGCGGAATATGCTGTCCATCGGGATGGAAGCGGATAGCAACTGCGGGTTCAGGCCGTGGATGCCCTCTATAATCAGCGGCTCATCGGGACCTACATGCAGCAGATGCCCCTTTGGCGCGCGCTTCCCTTGCTTGAAATCGAACTTGGGGATATCCACCGGCTCGCCTGCCAGCAGCAGTTCCAGATCCTTGCGGAACTGGGCGGTGTCAATCGTATTGATGTGCTCCAGGTCGATTTCGCCGTTTTCGTCGCGCGGGATGCGGTCGCGGTCGATATAATAATCGTCCAGCGATAAAAGAATGGGGCTCTTTCCCAACACCCGAAGCTGCGTGTACAGCCGGTTCGCGCTTGTGGTCTTGCCGGAGGAGGACGGGCCGGATAGTAAAACGGCGCGCGCCCCGCGCTCCACAATACGGTCGGCCAGCATGGCGTAGCTCTTTTCGTGCAGCGCCTCGCTTACGCGCACCAGTTCCCGCACGCGTTGGTTGGCCACCATGTCGTTCAAATCCGCCACGTTGCCGCAGTGCAGCAGCCGTCCCCATTCGTCGCTTTGCGCGAACACGGCGAACAGCTTGGGGCTGTGCTGGTACTTCGCGGGCGCGTTCGGATCGTCATGGTCGGGCAGGAGCAGCACAAGCCCGGGGTGCAAAAAGGCAAGGTCAAAAACTTTCACATAGGCGGTGGAGGGGGCCATCTCCCCATAGAAATAATCCATGTACCCGCTTTGGCGGTATACGTCGAAGTAGCTGAATTTGCGCCACTGCAGCAGGCGGACTTTATCGATCTGGCCGTCCTCGCTGAAAAACTCTATGGCGTCCCCAATATCCAGCCGCTCGCGCTCCAGCGGGAGATCCGTGTCGATAATGCGCAGGCACTCTTCCTTTAATAGCTGCGTGTCCGCCTCGGTGAGCGAGGGGCTTTTATCCAGCTGCACATACAGCCCCTGCCCCAGCGCGTACTGCACCAGCACCCGCGCGCCGGGGAATTTTTTACGCACCGCCAATATGAACACAAACAAAAGCGTGCGCTCGTATACGCGCCTGCCCATCGGATCCCCGTAGCGCAGAAGCTTAATAGCGCCCCCGGAATTGATGACAGCCGTTCGCGGCGTCTCCACGCCGTCCTTTAACCGCACGGGCACATAATTTAAATGGAATACCTCGCCGCCGATCTGCGCGGCCAGCGGCTTCTTTGCCATATGCGCGTCATTCAGGCCCGCGCGCTCGATCAGGGAAAGCAGCGTCTCGCCGGTGCTTGTTTCTATCTTCTTATTTTCGATCGTCAGTTGCATAGGTACCTCCGTTTTTTACGCCCAAAAACACGGCGCACTCTACCTTATCATGATAGCACGCCCATCTTGCCATGCATATCAGGGATTGAGAATATTGTTTAAAAACCCGGAATATTCCCGAAATGAATGCTGATTATACAGGTATAACCATTTGACAGGCCGACAAAGCCTAGAGTACAATTCAAACTGTATCCTTATACCCCGGAAAGATAAAAGGAGGAAAACGGATGTATCAGATCGTACGCAAGCGTCCTTTGCACGAAACGGTCACCTTGTTGGAAGTGCTCGCCCCCAAAGTCGCAAAGAAAGCTTTGCCCGGCCAGTTCATAATCCTGCGTGTGGATGAAAGCGGCGAGCGCATTCCGCTGACCATAGCGGGGTATGATCGCGAAAAGGGAACCGTGACCATCATATTCCAGAAGGTAGGCGCAACCACGAACAAGCTTGGCGCCCTCAACGAGGGCGAATACATACTCGATTTTGTCGGCCCCTTAGGCAAGCCCAGCGAGTTTGAGGGAATGGAAGGCAAAAAAGTCGCCGTGATCGGCGGCGGGCTGGGCATTGCCATTGCCTATCCGCAGGCGAAGGCGTTGCACGAAATCGGCGCGGATGTGGACATCATCGTGGGCTTCCGCAACACCAGCCTGTTTATTTTGGTGGACGAGCTGCAAAACGCATGTACCAACCTGTACATCATGACGGACGATGGATCAAACGGCCATAAAGGGTTTACGACCACGGCGCTGGAGGACCAGATCAAGGCGGGCGTACAGTACGATCTTGTCATCGCTATCGGCCCCCTGCCCATGATGCGCGCGGTAAGCAATATCACAAAGCAGTACGGCATCAGGACCATCGTTTCCATGAACCCGGTCATGGTGGACGGCACGGGCATGTGCGGTGGCTGCCGCGTTACCGTAGGCGGCCAGACCAAGTTCGCCTGCGTGGACGGCCCGGACTTCGATGCGCATCAGGTGGATTTTGATGAGGCCATCCAGAGAAGCCGCATGTACAAACCCCAGGAGTCCGAAAGTATGGAACGGCATATTTGCCGCCTGACCGGGGAGGAAGTAAAGTAACATGCCCAACATGAATCCAAAGAAGCTGCCCGCGCGCGAACAGGCGCCGGACGTAAGGAATAAAAACTTTGAAGAGGTCTCTTTGGGGTATGACGTCGCCATGGCGCAGGAGGAAGCCGCGCGCTGCCTGCAATGCAAGCACAAGCCCTGCGTGGCGGGCTGCCCTGTGAACGTCCGCATCCCAGAGTTTATCAAGGCCATATCCGAATCTGATTTTGACCTTTCCTACCAGATATTAAAAAGCACCAACAACCTTCCCGCCATCTGCGGGCGCGTCTGCCCGCAGGAAACGCAGTGCGAGATGCGCTGTGTGCGCGGCATCAAGGGCGAGCCTGTGGGCATCGGCCGCCTGGAGCGCTTCGCCGCGGATTATGCCATGCAAAAGGCAAGGGAGGAAGGCATAAAGCCCGAACCCGCGCACGAAAAGAACGGCAAAAAGGTTGCCGTGGTGGGCTCCGGCCCCGCGGGGTTGACCTGCGCGGCGGATTTGGCGAAGCTTGGCTACGACGTCACGATATTCGAGGCCCTGCATACCCCCGGCGGCGTGCTGGTTTACGGCATCCCCGAGTTCCGTCTGCCCAAGGCGCTGGTGCGCGAGGAGATCGCAACCGTGGAAAAGCTGGGTGTAAAAATCGAAACCAACACCGTCGTGGGCCGCTCGGTCAGCCTGGACGAGCTTCTAGAGGAGGAAGGGTTTGACGCCGTATTCGTAGGCTCCGGCGCGGGTTTGCCGAACTTCCAGAAGATCCCCGGCGAAAACCTGAACGGGGTCTACTCCGCCAACGAATTCTTGACCCGCATCAACCTGATGAAGGCCTATACCTTCCCTGTCACGGATACCCCCGTGCGCATAGGCAAACGCGTCGCCGTCATCGGCGGCG
The DNA here is from genome assembly GCA_023426265.1 of Bacillota bacterium. Lineage (GTDB taxonomy): Bacteria > Bacillota > Clostridia > Christensenellales > CAG-138 > JAEYLA01. Next base: position 6,266 of record JAFABA010000083.1, on the reverse strand, counting down.
GCAATGTGGCCATGGACGCGGCGCGTTGCGCCAAGCGCCTGGGCGCGGATACGGTGTACATCGTATACCGCCGCAGCGAAAAGGAGATGCCCGCGCGTGTGGAGGAAGTCCACCACGCCAAGGAAGAGGATATCGTATTCAAGGTGCTCACGAACCCCACCCGCATCAACGGGGATGAAAACGGCAGCGTCGTCTCCATGGAATGCGTGGAAATGACATTGGGCGAGCCGGACGCTTCCGGCCGCAGACGGCCCGTTGCGAAAGAGGGCAGCGAGTTTATGCTGGAGGTGGATACCGTGGTCATCGCCATCGGCAATTCGCCCAACCCGCTGATTAAGGATACCACGCCCGGTCTCGCCACACAGAAGTGGGGCGGCATCATTGCGGAGGAGGAAACCGGCGCAACCAGCAAGCCCCGCGTCTATGCGGGCGGTGACGCCGTAACCGGAGCCGCTACCGTCATACTCGCCATGGGCGCGGGCAAGAAAGCCGCCGCCGCCATCCACGAGATGCTGCAGAAACAGTAAATTGGTTGCATAAAAACGGGACCGTTCCGGTGTGGACGGTCCCGTTTATCATGACTGTACGATCTTGATTTGAAGGAAAAAATCTTGTTCCTGCATTTTCCGTTTCTGTCATCGGATTTTGGGGTTTATCGAAAAACAAGAGAAATGTACCGGTTTATTTATGGTTTGTTCATTGGAGTTCTGTATAGATCCATGTTACGATATTGAAAACGAAGGAAGGAAGGACAAAAAATGAAACGTTTCCTGCAAACCGCGGCCCTCAGCCTTGTGCTTGCCCTGATCATGGCGTTCGCCATGCCTGCGCTGGCGGCAGTGCAAAGCGGAGCGGGCGAAGTCGCAACCGTCGAGGTGCTTGCCGCCTCTTATGTAGAAGCAACCGCCAACGTCAATGTTCGCTGCGGCCCCGGCACGGGCTATTCTACGCTCGGCCTGCTTCCGAAGGGCACCAAGATAGAAAAGCTGGGCACAAGCGGCAGTTGGACCATCGTGAACTATAGCGGCAAGAAGGCGTATGTCAGCTCAGAGTACCTGAAGGCGGCAGGCTCTTCTTCCGAAAGCTCCGTCGGCGGTACGGCGCAGGGCTATGTAACGGCCACCACCAACGTCAATGTGAGAAGCGGCCCCGGCACGGGCTACTCCAAGCTCGGCACGCTCGCAAAGGGTACCACGGTCGCGAAGCTCGGGACCTCGGGCTCCTGGACCATCATCAACTACAACGGCAAACAGGCCTATGTCAGCTCGGATTATCTGAAGGCTGCAAGCTCTTCGGGCAACTCCGGCGGAAGTTCCGGCGGCAGTACGGCGCAGGGTTATGTAACGGCCACCGCCAACGTCAACGTAAGGAGCGGCCCCGGCACGGGCTACTCCAAGCTCGGTACGCTCGCAAAGGGCACCACGGTCGCGAAGCTCGGGACCTCGGGCTCCTGGACCATCATCAACTACAACGGCAAACAGGCCTATGTCAGCTCGGATTATCTGAAGGCTGCAAGCTCTTCGGGCAACTCCGGCGGAAGCTCCGGCGGCAGCACGCAGACCGGCTATATGGCGGCGACCACCAATGTCAACGTCAGAAGCGGGCCGGGCACGAATTATAGCATCATCGGCTCCCTGTACAAGGGCACCATCGTGCCTAAGCTCGGCACCAGCGGCAGCTGGACCAAGATCAGCTACAACGGCGGCATAGGGTATGTCAGCAGCCAGTACTTAACAAATAGCAGCTATTCCGGCGGCAATAGCTCCGGCTCCGGAAACTCCGGCGGCGGGAGCCAGAGCGGATATGACGACGCGGCGGCGGCCGAACTGGTCAGCATCATCAACAACTACCGCGCGCAGTCCGGCATCAAGAAGCTGACGACGACGGACGCCCTGAACAAAGCGGCGAAGATCCGCGTACAGGAGATCGTGCAGAAGTTTGACCACGAGCGCCCGGACGGCACCATGGTGTTCACGGTCGATCCCGAGCACATCAACGGCGAGAACATTGCCAAGGGCTCCGGGCTTCCCACCGCGCAGAGCGCCGCGGACGGGTTCATGAATTCCCAGGGCCACAGGGAGAACGCCATGCGGGAGAGCTTCACCAAGACAGGTTCCGCATGCCTGCGTGTGAACGGCGTCACCTACTGGGTACACCTGTTCGGGTATTAATCCTTAATAGAACAGAATAAAAAAGGGCCTGCGTAATGCAGGCCCTTTTTGCAGGAAAACTTGCATATTTACAATCGATACATGCCGCCCCAAAATTCGGATGCGCTGCCAGCATACATTTTAAAAGATCATAAAAACCACATAAATGGGCAGTATATTAATATTTTGTTCACTGGAAGCTGTGCATAAAGCGTGTTATTATACATACATCAAACAAAAGGAGATGCAACAACAATGAAGCGAATCTTGCAAATTGCAGCAACATCCATTGCCCTTCTACTGGTATTTGCTGTAGCCATCCCTGCGTTTGCCGCCTCGACCTGTCCCACGGCGAACACCTCCCCCGTCAACAATTGTCTGGCGAAATACAAGCTTACCGCAAGCGATATCAGCAGCATTCAGGAAGCCCTCAAGGCCTGTGGCCTGAGCACGGACGTATTGCGCTATGTCGGTATCACAGGCTCCACGCCGGATGAACAGTTGAACCCCGGCTCCACGCCGGACGAACAGCTGAATTTCTGCACCGAAGCGGATTGCGCAAATAACGGATGTGACGCGGCGGATTGTGGGACCGCAGGCTGCAAGGACACCTGCGCCGATACCAAGTGCATTCCCCCGGTGGAAGAAGAACCCGCCGATACCGCGACAGAAGCCGTCGTTCCCGCCGAAACCAAGGATGACGCCGATGTAAAGGCTGCTGCGACGGAAAAGACCGGCAACGCCGCCATCGACGAAGCGATTATTAAGGCCAAGGAAGCGGTCAAAAACTACACGTCTTCCTCGAACTGTCCCCAGACGGATGATGGCTCCGACCAGGTAGCGGGTGTCGTCATCGTCCCCCAGCAGGGATCAGAGAGCGCCAACTGCCCCACCAGCGGCAGCAGCGACGTGAAATCCCAGCTTCAGGACGCCGTAAATAAGGCGCTCGAACAGGCGAAATCCCAAGCCTCTTCAAACTCCAACTGTCCCACAAGTGGCAGCGATACCCGCGCTCAAATTCAGGACGCCCTGTCCAATGCCCTGAACCAGGCAAGGTCGAATTCCTCCGGTTCCAACTGCCCCACCGGCAGCGGCTCCGTGGATGTCAACGGCATCCTGAACCAGCTCCAGAACAGCGGTCTTTCCAACTGCAACAGGTAAGCGGTTGAGGACATAAGCGCCAGCGGCAGGACAGGCCTCAAGAATGAGGCCTGTCCTGCTGTTTCATGTCTGCTACCATATTGACAGCACAGGAAGGAAACGGTTACCATAAACCATGTTGCACCTGTGGAATGGGGAGGGGAAAGAAGCATGGCATATGACAACGGAATCAGGAAGGGCACTCTGGCGGATGTGGAAGAGCTCGCGGCGCTCTATGATGCGATCAACGATCATCTGGCGGCGACCGTCAACCACTCCGGCTGGCGAAAGGGCGTATATCCCGTGCGGGAAAACGCGCAGCGGGCGGCGGAGGCGGGCACGCTGTTTGTGTATATGATAGACGGTAATATTGCAGGTTCCGTGATATTGAGCCACGAGCCGGAAGAAGCCTACCATACCGAAACGTGGTTAATCGATGCGGAGTATCGGGACGTCATCGTCATCCACACGCTCGTCATCCATCCCGCCTATCTCAAACGCGGCATCGGCTATGCGCTGATACAGTTTGCGCTTGCCTGGGCAAAGGAGCAGGGGCAAAAATCCGTACGTCTGGATGTGTATGAAAACAACAAGCCCGCCATCGCGCTTTATGAAAAAAGCGGGTTCCGGTATATCGGAAGAGCTGATCTGGGATTGGGCTGTTACGGGCTCGATTACTTCCGGCTGTATGAATACGTACTATAGACTTTAAAATGAAAAACTGCCGGAGATTTCTCCGGCAGTTTTGTTATACGCATCCGCACAGCTCCTCCAAAAACGGCGGCAGTGCCTGCAGGGTTCCCGGAACATCCGCGCCCGACTTTTTGAATACCAGCGCCGTGGTCTCTCCGGGGATCAGCTGCGCGTTGTAGTTGGTGGCGGCGGTCAACAGGCGCGCGCCGTCGAGCTGTGCTTCCGCATGGAAGGAAAGGCGGCAAAGCCCCTCCCGTACGGTAAGGTTGCTGGCCTGCGCGCGGGAAGCCAGCGCCTTGATGTAGGCGATGTCGATGAGGTTCTGCGTGGCTTCCGGAATATCGCCAAAGCGGTCCTCCATTTCTTCCTGCACGTCGTAGAGCATGGCGCGATCCGCAATGAGCGCGATGCGCTTGTACATGGAAAGCCGCTGCACTTCGCTTTTGATGTACCATTTGGGAATGTGCGCGTCGATGGGGACGTCGATGACGGTATCCACCTCCGGCGGGCCGGTGATTTCCCCGCGCGCCTCTTTCACGGCCTGGCCCATCAGCTTGGTGTAATATTCGTAGCCGATGTCCGCGATATGCCCGTGCTGCTGCGCGCCGAGCAAACTTCCCGCGCCGCGGATTTCAAGATCCCTTAGCGCGATCTCGCGGCCCGCGCCGAACTGCGCGAACTCTGTGAGGGCACTTAGACGCTTGTGCGCCACCTCGGAAAGGGATTTGTCCCGCTCAAATGTGAAGTACGCATACCCGAGCCGGGCGGAGCGCCCCACACGCCCGCGCAGCTGGTAGAGCTGCGAAAGGCCCATTTTATCCGAATCCAGCACGAACAGCGTGTTGGCGTTGGAAATGTCCAGCCCGTTTTCTATGATGGTGCTGCATAATAAGACGTTGTAGCGGCCCTCCATATAATCGAGCATCACGCGTTCGAGCATATGCTCGGGCATCTGCCCGTGCGCAACAGCAATGGAGGCCTCGGGCAGCAGTTCCTTCAAATGCGCGGCGTAGCGCTCCAGCCGCTGCACCTGGTTGTATACGATATAGCACTGCCCGCCGCGGGAAAGCTCCTTGTTCACGGCGTCGCACAGCAGGGTCTCGGAATATTCCAGCACATAGGTCTGCACCGGGAACCGGTCCTCGGGCGGAGTTTCGATCACGCTCATGTCCCGTATGCCGATCATGGACATATGAAGCGTGCGCGGGATGGGTGTGGCGGTCAGCGTTAAGACGTCCACGCTCGTCTTCATATTCTTAATCTGTTCCTTGTGCCCCACGCCGAAGCGCTGCTCCTCGTCCACCACCAAAAGCCCAAGGTCTCTGAACTTGACTTCCTTGCCCAAGAGCGCGTGCGTGCCGACGACGATATCCACCGAGCCTTCGGCCAAAGCCTTTTTGACGGCCTTTTGCTCCAGCGGGGTTTTGAAGCGGGACAATAGCGCCACCCGAACGGGGAAGCTAGAGAACCGGGTGGAAAGCGTATTGTAATGCTGCTGCGCCAATATGGTGGTGGGTACGAGCACGGCCACCTGCTTGCTGTCCTGCACGGCCTTGAACGCTGCCCGGAGCGCGACTTCCGTCTTGCCGTAGCCGACGTCCCCGCATAAGAGGCGGTCCATGACGCGGCTGCTTTCCATATCCTTTTTGATTTCTTCTATGCACTGGAGCTGGTCCGGCGTTTCGGTATACGGAAAGCGCTCCTCCAGCTGCTTTTGCCACGCGGAATCGGGGGAAAAGGCAAAACCCTTGCTCTGGTGCCGCTCCGCGTACAGCTTTGCAAGGTCGAACGCCAGCTCCTTGACGGCGCTCCGGGCGCGGGTGACCTGTTTCTGCCATTCGCTGCCGCCCAGTTTCGATAGCCTGGGCTCGTCGTCCGAGCCGATGTATTTCTGCACGCGGTCCAGCTGATCGGTGGGAATATACAGCCGGTCCCCGTTCTGGTATTCCATTAAAAGGTAGTCGCGCGTGTTGTCCTGCACGGTGAGCGCTTCCACGCCCAGGAACCGGCCGATGCCGTGCGCCTCGTGCACCACGTAATCGCCGGGCTTGAGTTCGGAAAACACCAAGCGCGGCTTATCGGAATGCCGTTTCTTTGCGGCGTGCTTGGAGAAACCGAACAGTTCGGCCTCGGTGAGCACCGTCAGCTTGAACGCAGGGTACAAAAAGCCCTGCGGCAGGCTTTCGGAAAGCAGCAGCGCCTCGCCGGGCACAAGCTCGCGGTTGAGCGTTTCCGATAGCCCCACCTCGCAGCCTTCATCGAGCAACTGCTGCTGCAGGCGCT
>JAFABA010000182.1 GCA_023426265.1 Bacillota bacterium | reverse complement strand
AGTGTGTTAATTGCAATTATTGGAGTTCTATTATTACTTCTACTCCTTTTAAGCATTGGTATAACATCAATGTAGTTCTAGCATACCTTTATTTGTAAAACAGATAATGGCTATGGATTATTTATATAATCCAATTGCCGATTAGAGGGAAAGTGCAATGACATTACAACAACTCAAATATTTTATCGAAACCGTGAACTGCGGCTCCATCAACAAAGCCGCCGAATGTCTTTTTATTGCCCAGCCGAGCCTTTCAAACGCCCTGCGTGACTTGGAAACGGAACTTGGTCGTGACCTTTTCACCAGAACGCCGAGGGGCATATCCCTAACCTCTGACGGTGCGGAGTTTTTGGGGTATGCCCGGCAGGTGGTTGAACAGGCGAGCCTCTTGGAACAACGGTGGCTGAACAAGAAACCGTCGCGGCGGCTGTGTTCCATATCAACACAGCACTATGCCTTCGCCGTGAATGCGTTTGTGAATATGGTGAAGAAAACCGATGCGGAAGAATACGAGTATACCTTGCGCGAGGCAAGGACTTTTGAGATTGTCGAAGACGTTAAAAACCTGCGCAGCGAACTCGGCATCCTTTATATGAACAATTTCAATCGTCAGGTGATAGAAAAGCTGCTCCGTGAAAACAATTTGAAATTCCATTCGCTGTTTACCGCTAAACCGCACGTTTTCATCAGCACAGCAAACCCGCTGGCTAAGAAGAACTATGTGACTCTTGAGGACCTTGCCGATTATCCACGCTTGTCCTTTGAACAGGGCGACTACAACTCCTTCTATTTTTCAGAGGAAATACTCAGCACGGAATACGCCAGGAAAGACATACACGTCGGCGACCGAGCGACCATTTTCAACCTTATGATCGGGCTTAACGGCTATACAATTTCTACGGGAATTGTGAGTGCGGATCTAAACGGCGACAATATCACGGCAGTACCGCTCCGCGTTGACGATGCAATCGAAGTCGGCTGGATTTCGCATAAAGATATTCAACTGACACGGCAAGCCGCAATGTATCTTGAGGAATTAAAGGCTGTTGTCGCCGAATATGGCGTTGACGTTAAGAACGACATATAGTTATCGGCTATAACTCGACATATTTTTTTCGTGTTACTAATAAGGCCTCCTTGCATGATAGAATGAATTCATATTAAGTCTGTATGCATATTTAAGGAGGGCTTCCCGATGAGCAAAAAATTCCAGACAGTAGGTAGCCTGTTGCGCCCGGCAGCTTTGCTAAAATACAAGCAGCAAATCGAACACCGCGATGACGTTGCATACCCGTTCTACGAAGATTTTGAGGACTACGAGCAGTGCGAAGCAGAGGCAACGAAAGCTGTCGTCGCAAAACAAATCGAGCACGGATTGACGGTCATTACCGACGGCGAGTATTCCAAGTCTATGTGGCATTTGGACTTTGTTTGGGGGCTCAGCGGTGTCAGCCGTTACATTGCTGAGCACGGCTACTTCTTTCGTGACAAGGACGGTTGCTCGAAATACGAAACGCGCAGGGACATCGGCTTGCGGATTACCGGCGAACTAGGTGGTAAAAACCATCACTTTATTAAGGTGTTCAAAAGACTGGCGTCTATCGCGGGCGACCGTGAAACGAAATTATGCGTTCCGTCGCCGTCACATATCTTCGGTGAACTATCGTGGTCGGATAACATCGGCGGCCAAGATTCGGTTTACAAAAGCCCAAAGGAGCTAAAAGCAGGCCTGGTTAAAGCGTATAAGGAGTTTGTTGAGGAATACGCCGCCGCCGGGGGGGAGATCCTGCAATTTGACGATTGCCTGTGGGAGATTTTCGCGGATGATAACCCCAACTCCCCGTACACCGGCGAGAATATCAATCAGGAAGAAGTCAAAGCGCTTGCCGCTGAGTTTATCGACATCAACAACAAGCTGATTGACTTCGGCCATAGTCTTGGTCTGAAGATGTGGACGCACAACTGCCGCGGCAACTATGATTCCCGCAATATGGGCGGCGGATCGTATGTGAAAATCGCGAACCTGTTTTTAAAGCAATTGAAATACGACCGCTTCTTTCTAGAATGGGACGACAAGCGAGCGGGGTCGCTTGAGGCGCTTAGCGTTTTTAAGGATAAACCGGATACCGAAATTGTCCTGGGCCTGTTGTCCTCTAAAACAAGTACACTTGACGATGAAGCGCGTGTTACCAGGTTGCTTGATGAAGCATCGAAGATTATCGAAAAGGACAGACTTCTCCTCTCCCACCAGTGCGGTTTTGCATCCTGCGACGGCGGCAATGAACTGACGGAAGAAGAACAGTGGGCAAAAATCGACCAAGGCCAGAGAATTGCTCTGCAATACTGGGGTGTATAATAGTTTACACCAGCACGATTAATTTGATTTCACAGTATTAGCCACAGACATCCATTCACAATCATGAATGGATGTTTGTTTTTACGTTGCTCCGCAGCGCTCCCGCTTCCCATTGTTTTTCGCGTGATCCATACCGGCCGGCCTTAGGCATATTGACAACATACATTATTGATACTACAATATCGATAGCTAAATATCGATAAATAAATATCAATGATGGGATTGAGTGATATGGATAACAAAAGATCCACGGTAGCCATTTCCATACAGGCGCTGCAGCGCCTCCCGGTTTATTTGAAATACCTGAAGTCTTTGCCCAAAGAGGGCGTATTGAATATTTCCTCAACATCGATTGCCGATGCGTTGGGTTTGAACGATGTGCAGGTCAGAAAAGATCTTGCGCTGGCCAGCGGTGGAGGCCGGCCGAAGGTTGGCTATATTTTACGGGACCTGATATTCGATATTGAACAATTCCTTAGGTATGACGATAGTAACAGCGCCGTTATCGTTGGAGCCGGGAACCTTGGGCGGGCGTTGCTTTCCTACAACGGATTTTCAGAATACGGCCTCGACATCGTCGCCGCGTTTGATGTTGATCAATCCCTCATCGGCACCACGGTCAACGGGAGGCCCGTCCTTTCGGCAGATAAGCTGCTGGATCTGTGCAGCCGGCTGAAGGTACGCATCGGCATCATCACGGTTCCCGATCACGAAGCACAGGCCGTTTGCGACAGGCTGGTGGAAGGCGGAATACTCGCCATTTTAAACTTCGCGCACGTGCGCCTGAAAGTACCGGATCATGTCCTTGTGCAGAATGAAAACCTGGCCTGTTCGCTCGCGGTATTGTCAAAGCATCTCGCAGAACAGCTTTTAAGCTAGGATAGGAGAGCCGCATATGAAGATCACAGTCTGTATTGGAAGCTCCTGCCATCTTAAAGGCTCCAGACTGGTTGTGGAACAATTGCAAGCCCTTGTGGCCAAAACAAATCTGGCAGACAAAATCGAACTGTGCGGGGCGTTTTGCATGGGCAACTGCACAAATGGCGTCAGCGTGAAGATCCAAGAGGAGCTATTTTCATTGAAACCCGAAAATGTAACGGCTTTCTTTGAGAGCGAGGTCTTGAAGCGGCTTGACAGCCCATCCGCCTAGCCGCCTTACGCATGGCCCCGTTCCAAGTACCATCCCGCAAGCAAGGAGAAAAATCCGTGGACGATTGCCTGAAACTCAAGAAATCGAACTGCAAAAACTGCCATAAATGCATCCGGCAATGCCCGGTAAAATCCATACGCTTTTCCGACGCTCAGGCCAATATCGTCAGCGAGGAATGCATTCTCTGCGGCCAGTGTTTCGTGGTATGCCCGCAAAACGCAAAAGAAATCCGGAACGATCTTCCTTTTGCAAAAAAGCTGCTGCAAAGCGGAGCGCCCGTTTTCGCGAGTATTGCGCCCTCCTTTGTGGCGAACTATTGCAACATCACCATTCGGTCTATGGAAACAGCATTGAAAAAGCTTGGGTTTGCAGGCGTTGAAGAAACGGCCGCAGGAGCGACCCTAGTTAAAAACCGGTATGAGCGGATGATTGCCCAGGGAACGCAGGACGTATTGATTTCTTCCTGCTGCCCCACGGTCAACCTTCTGATTCAAAAGCATTATCCAAAGGCGCTCCCGTTTTTGGCAAATGTGGTTTCCCCTATGCAGGCGCACTGTATGGACATTAAGCGCAGGTATCCCACGGCAAAGACCATATTCATCGGTCCCTGTATCTCTAAAAAAGCGGAAGCCGAATATTACCCTGGTCCCGTGGACTGTGTGCTGACATTTGAGGAACTGTCGCTCTGGCTCAATGAGGAAAGCGTTGCGCTTGAATATATCGAGGACCGCAACGACGAAAGCCGCACACGGCTTTTCCCTGTAGCAGGAGGCATCCTGCGTACGATGGCATGCGACAAGCCGGATTATACGTATCTATCCGTGGATGGGATAGAAAATTGCGTGCAGGCCATAAAGGACGTCCTGAACCACGATATTCATAACTGCTTTATTGAAATGTCCGCATGTACGGGAAGCTGTGTTGGCGGGCCCGCGATGGACAAAAGCCACCGGGCGACGCTCCTTGATTATATATCGGTAACCGGCTATGCGGGGAAAAAGGACTTTGCGATAAGCGCGATTCCGGAACCTGAAATGAGAAAAAAGCTCCCGCTACTTACCGTCCGGGGGTGTTCGTTCGGAGATGGGGCAATCGAGGAAGTCTTGAGAAAGATCGGAAAGACAAAGCCGGAGCACGAACTCAACTGCGGCAGCTGCGGCTATAATTCCTGCCGGGATAAGGCAAGGGCCGTGCTTATGGGGAAGGCTGATCTGAGCATGTGCCTTCCCTACCTTATGGAAAAGGCGGAGTCTTTCTCGGACAATATTATCCGTAATTCCCCCAACGCGATCCTGGTGCTCAACGAAGCGCTTGAGGTGCAGCAGATCAACATGGCCGCCTGCGGGCTGATGAATCTGC
>JAFABA010000136.1 GCA_023426265.1 Bacillota bacterium | reverse complement strand
CCTAGCCGTCAGGCGGGGCAAAGCGCGAAAAACGCTTGCCCCGCCTTATGTCAACGGTCAGGGCTTCCAGCGGATCAGCTTCTTTTCAAAATACGCCACGACGTAATACATCAGGGCGGCAAGCGCGCATAACACGAGTATGCTCGCCATGACAAGGTCCAGCTGAAACACCTGCCCACCGTAAACAATCAAGTAGCCGAGGCCCGCTTTGGATACAAGGTATTCTCCCACGATCACGCCCACCCAGCTCATGCCCACGCTCAGCTTGAGCGCGGACATCATGGTGGGAACGCTTGCGGGCAAAACCGCCATGGTGAATACCTGTATGCGCGTAGCGCCCAAGGTGCGCATGAACATCTGCTTTTCCTCGCTGATTTCATTAAAGCCGGTGAGCACCGTCAATATAGTGATGATCAGCGAAATCAGAAGCCCCATGGCGATAATGGAGCTGGCGGAAGCGCCGATCCATACGATCAGGATCGGCCCCAGAGCGATTTTGGGCAGGGCATTGAACACAACAAGGTACGGGTCCAAAATTTTATTTGCGGTGGGGCTCCACCATAGCAGTATGGCGATGAGTATGCCTAATAGCGTCCCCAGAATAAAGCTCACGACGGTTTCATACAGCGTTACGCCGATATGCATCCACAGCGTTCCTTCCTGATACAGCGAGGAAAGCGTTTCAAGCACCCGGGAAGGGCTGCTTGTAATAAACGGGTCGATCCAATGGAGCCGAGCCCCCACTTCCCAAAGAATCAGAAAAAGAACCAATATTGCGTACCGTGTCGATACTACAAACGTATGGCGGCGTTCTAATTCTTTCAAATAAGCCAGATGCTCCGCGCTGCCGCCCGGCTCAGCTTTCATTGAACCTCCAGCTCCTTCCATATGGTGTTGAAATAATCGTGGAACTCTACCGCGTTGCGCCGGGCAATGGGGTTGGGCGGGGCGCTTAACGTGATGATCAGTTCCCGCTTGATGCGTGCCGGGCGTTCGGAAAACACAATGATGCGATCCGCCATGGAAATGGCCTCCGCGATATCGTGGGTAACTAAAAGCGCCGTCTTGTTCTCGCTCTTGATGATGCCGTGCACCTCGTCCGCGGTCTTGAGCCTTGTCTGGTAATCGAGCGCGGAAAACGGCTCGTCAAGCAGCAGAAGGTCGGGGTCGAACGCCAGCGTGCGGATCAGCGCCACCTTCTGGCGCATGCCGCCCGAGAGCTGGCGGGGGTAATGGTGCTTGAATTCGTCGAGCCCGTAGGTGGATAAAAGATTGAGCGCCCGCGCCTTCGTTTCCGGCGTGAGCATGCGCTTGACCTCAAGCCCTAACAATATGTTGCCTTCGATATCCCGCCAGTCGAAGAGCTGGTCCCTCTGGAGCATGTACCCGATGTTCTGTCCCGGCGATGTAATCTCCTTTCCCTTAATGCGCGCGCTGCCCGAAGAAGGTACGATAAGCCCGGCGAGTATGCTCAGCATGGAGGTTTTTCCGGACCCGGAAGGGCCGACGATTGCGACGAATTCTCCTTCATATATGGCGATGTTGAGCTGATCTATGGCGAGCGTTTCCGCGTGCGGTTCGTGGTAGGTGAGGCGTATGTCCCTGAGTTCTACAATCGGCTCCATATGCCGCCTCCTTTTTACTCTGTGATAGTTTAGAGTATTCATGAGCGCCAAAAGGAGTGAACGGCACGTTTTGGCACGGCCCGCCGTATTCATATAGGAGGGGCAGAGGTTATTTCGCAAAGCGGCAGGGAGGAGAAGTCAAAATGCTGCATTGGAAGGTGTGTTGGGGCAGGGAACCGATAGAAGATTGTGACTGCGTACACCACCGCAAGCGGAGGCGGGACAAAAGCATTTTGGGCATTGTGCTGATCGTGGCGGCGATACTCGTGCTCTTATGCGTATTGCCTTTGTGGGTTATCGTGGTTTTGACCTGCGCGGTGCTGCTTGCGCTGGGCATCGTATGGTTGGTCATGTGATTATTGCCGGATATAAAAAGCATATCGCGGTGCAATATCCTGGTGGGAAAACCACCTTGCGAACTAGGCTGCTGCATCAGCCCGCTTCGGAAAAACTCGCAAAAGCGTCGGCATCTACTTTTGCAAAATAAAAAAGATGCATTGCTGCATCTTTTCATGTGTGCGCTTTTATCTTTTATACGCTGCGGACAACCTTGCCAGAACGGAGGCAACGGGTGCAGACATCCATCTTACGCGGCGCGCCGCCAACCACTACATGCACCTGCTGCACATTGGGCGCCCACGCGCGCTTGGTCTTGCGGTTGGAGTGGCTGACAAGGTTGCCGGACATGGTGCCCTTTTTGCACACTTCGCAATACTTACCCATTCTAAAACACCTCCTTGCCGTAAAGGACCGTAGCCGGTCGAAATCAAACAAACGTATTCTACCATTTGAAGCATGGTTTTGCAAGAGGAAATTCTCTTGGCCCGGGGGCAATACCACGACCTGCACAAAGACTCCCGAATTGCTGCAGTACCCATTACCCGCTATCAACATCATGAAATTTCCTTGACACCCGCTTTCTCTTGTGATAATTTAACCATGATTAAATTATGATTTAAAATCGCGGATCTCGGCCAAATATTGGCTGCCGCTTGGAATAGAGAACGAGTAATGAGGTAGGGAAGATGAAAGATTCAGGCGCGGACGCGAAAGAGAAAATTCTCAATACGGTGGTCGCATTGCTGCTGGAACATAAGGACGCCAGTAAAATCACCAACCGGCAAATCGCGGAGCTTGCCGGGGTGAACAGCGCGCTTATCAACTACTATTATCAGTCCAAGGAAAACCTGATGAACAAAGCGGTGGACGTATGCCTAAACAGCATCGCGGGCCGGATGTTCGAAAAGACGGATGCAAGCGTTCCCCCGGAAGAGCGGCTCAGGGGCATGATTAAAACAATCTCCACATTCATGTTTGAAAACTATGAGCTTTCCTCCATCGCCGTTTTTTCGGAATTGAAATCCGGCAGCTTTTCCACCAGCCGCACCCTGCTGCCCATACTGAAGGAATTCTTTGGGGAGAGCAAAAGCGAGGCGGCATTGAAGCTGATGGCGCTGCAGATCGTTTCGCCCATGCAGGTGCTTTTTTTGAACGCAAAGGCGTATGAGGAATACCTGTGTGAGGATGTTTTTGACGAGGCGACGCGCGACAGATTATTGGACCGGATGATCGACAATGTCTTTCAGGAGACGGGAAAGGTATAAATCCGGCGGCGAAAACAGATTGTAATTTTGCGGGCATCGGGCTTGGCTCTATTCCCGCTTGAAAAGATTTAGGAGGCCATTGAAATGAAACCGTTAAAGCTGCTGGCCGGCATCCTGCTGGGGGCGGTTGCCCTGGGGTTTATTGTTTCCATTCCCTTTTATGCCCATGAGATGGCGCAAATCAGAAAGTCGCTCAGGGCAAACAGCAAAACGATGGAATCCCCCTACGGCACCATCGAATATGTGGACATCGGCTCCGGAACCCCTGTGCTGGTTTCCCATGGCACGATGGGTGGCTATGACCTCGGCCTGCTGCAGGCGCAGGGCTTCACGGGGGAAGGGCACCGGTTCATCATTCCTTCCCGGTTTGGATATCTCCGGTCGTCTCTGCCCGCCGATCCTTCGTTTGAGCTCCAGGCGGACTGCTACGCGTATTTGTTGGAGCAATTGAACATAGACCGGGCGATCGTACAGGGCATGTCCGCCGGAGGGGTCCCGGCGCTGCAGTTTGCCATACGCCACCCGGACAAATGCGAGGGATTGATTTTAATGTCCTCCATCGCCTATGCGCCGCCCGCGGATTTTCAAAAACAGGAGCTGCCCCTCCCCGATTCGGTGTACCGTGCGCTGCTAAAATCCGATTATCTGTTCTGGATGCTGCTAAAGCTGGCGCCTAAGAGCTTGCAGAGCATTTATGGCGTTTCTGAGGAATTGGTGGCTTCTAGCGATGAGCGGGAGGTGGAGCTCTTGGAGAAGATGTCCCATGTGTTCCTGCCCGTATCGGGGCGGTATGCGGGCTGGGAGGCGGACGGAGAGGATATTGACAGCTTAAAGGAACTGCCTTTGGAGAACATCACGGCGCCGACCCTCATCATCAGCGCAAAGGACGATACCATTGCCCCTTATGTACTAAGCACGTATACCGCGGAACGCATCCGCAATGCCCAGCTCGTGACTCTGGAAACCGGGGGGCACGTGCTCCTTGGGCATATGCAGCAAGTCACAGATATAAACAACGCGTTTATTGAGGGATGCGCTGCAAAGAAGTAGCCGGCAGGTTTGCGGCCACCGAAAAACATTTGCTAAAGGAGTACAATATGCTCTTTGAATACCGGCTCTCCACCCCCCGAGAGGACTTTTATAACATTACGCCGCAGGTCCGCGAGGCTGTTTTGAAAAGCGGCGTGGCGAACGGCGTCGCCGTGGTCTACTGCCCGCACACAACCGCGGGGATAACAATAAATGAGAACGCCGACCCGGACGTGGTGCGCGACATTCTCTTGGGCTTAGATAAGGCGTTCCCAGACCGGCCGGAATTTCGCCATTCGGAGGGGAACAGCGCGGCGCATTTAAAAGCGAGTACAGTCGGTTCAAGCGCAACCGTGCTGATTGACGGCGGCAGGCTTCTCCTCGGCACTTGGCAGGGCATATTCCTCTGTGAATTTGACCCGCCAAGGCAACGGAAGTTTTTTGTCAAGGTGATGTAAGCGGCGGGCGATTCAACGCCTTAAATGTTAGCCGATGTTGAGAAACCATTTCGATGCTTATTACTCCATACTGGCGCTCACTAAAAAATCTGCTATACTGTTCAGTAGCGTTTTAGTCGCAAAGGAAAAAGGAGAAAAGAGTTACTGTGCAGATCGGCGTAATCGGCTGCGGAAGATGGGGCTCCTTCATTGCCTGGTATTTGGGCCGGATCGGTCATTCCGTTTCGCTTTACGGCAGAAGCGATTCTTCGCGCATGCAGCAGTTTTTGCTTACCCGCGGCAACGGTCTTGTGACGCTTGAAAAAAGCGTCCGGCTCACGACATCGCTTCCTGAGGTCGCAGAAGCGGAAACGCTCATCATTTCCATAGGTTCTCAGGGGCTTCGCGCGTTGATGGAAGAGCTCAAGGCGTTGGGCCTTACCAATAAGACGTTTGTGCTCTGCATGAAGGGCCTCGAAATCGGCTCGGGCAAGCGTCTCACAGAAATCGTAGCGGAATATATGGACCCGTCCTGCCATGCGGCGGTTTGGCTTGGCCCTGGGCATGTGCAGGAGTTTTGCAGCGGTACGCCCAACTGTATGGTGATAGACAGCGGGGAGGAGGCCGTTACCAAGAGACTGGTGGAGGCGTTCTCCAGCGAACTCATCCGGTTTTATTACGGGCAGGATCTTGTTGGCAACGAAATCGGCGCCGCGGCAAAAAACGTCATAGGCATCGCGGCGGGAATATTGGATGGTTTGGGCCTTTCCACCCTCAAGGGCGCGCTGACCTCGCGCGGCACGCGGGAAATCGGGCGGCTGATTGCAGCCATGGGCGGCAGCGAGCTTTCCGCTTACGGCCTCTGCCACCTGGGGGATTACGGCGCCACGGTGTTTTCCCCCTACAGCCACAACCGCCGCTACGGCGAGACGTTTGTAACCGGGGAACCGTTTGAGGGCTTGGCCGAGGGCGTATATACCGTGCGCGCGCTGATGACGCTCAGCGCAAAATACGGCGTGGAATTGCCCATTTGCGCGGCGGTGCACGCCGCGCTGTATGAGGACGTGGACGTAAAGGACGCGCTGGAACGGTTGTTTACCCGCAGCCTGAAGCCCGAGTTTTGATGGGTTACTTTTCCTGTTCCGGCATTGCGGATATCCCGCATAGCCCCATTTGCCCGAACGCTTCTTCCCCTTTTGGCGTAACGGCGTATACGGTGGATTTGCCTTCTTCCAGCACGATCCACCCGTTTTGCAGATAGAGTTCCAGCAGCATGGCGCCCAGCCTGCCGCCCAGGTGATCGTAGCATTTGCGCCCGGTCAGCCGCTTTTCCTGCTTCATTCTTTTTCTCCCGTTCTTTCCACATTCTTCGGGCCGCACGCCCGAAGCCCTTCCACAAAGAAATCCATCCAGCTGAGCAGTGCGTCATAAACCGCTACTTGCTGCTCCATAATGGCGCGGCCCACAAAAGGAACATGCTGCCGCTGCGGCTGCATGTTAGCGATGTATGCGCGCCCTGCTTCCATGCCGGCGCGGATATTTCCGGCCAGTTCCAGAGCCTGCCCGTTTTCGAGCTTGTTCAGGTTCGCGATTACCGCGTTGAAGTCGAACAGCACACTGACTGCGGCATTCGCCTTTTCCCGCATCAGCTTTAAAAAATGTTCCCTGCCCGTTGGCGTAATGGAATAGACCGCTTTTTCCGGCATCCTGCCTTCCCGTATGGCTTCGCTTGTAAGATAGCCCTTTTCTTCCAGCTTCAGCACATTCTTATAAATGGAAGGCGAACTGATTTTCACCCATTTGGAAAGGTTGCGGTATTCCACCTGCTTTTGTATGTCATAAGCGCTCTGCGGGTGTTCGTATACAAGGCCCAATAATATGAGGTCCACTGCGGACATGGCACTGCTCCTCCAATGAAAGAATGAATTCGGATTGGCGAGGATATTTGTCGCCAGGCACGGAAAAAAGCACAGGAATACCTGTAGGTATTCCGAGCATTTTTGAATACAGTATGGCGGCAAATAGGCCGCCAAGATGTTTCAAGATTTCGTTGGGGGAACAATCACGCCTCAGTTTTCATCGTAGCTTGCAAGGGCGATGGGCAGCGCCTCGATTACCGCAAGCCCTACCGCGGGCAGCCCTACAAGGACGGCGCTTTTGATTTCTTCGCGGGTCGCGCCCAGCTTTTTTGCGGAAAGCACATGGAACGGCAGACCGCCCGCCATTCTCGCTGCACAAAGAACGGAAATGTAGGCAAGTTCCGCCGTCTTTTGATCCAGCGCGCTGGCCTCCGAAATCTTCGATACCGCCTCCATATAGGCGGCTCCTACCGGGCCCGATTCCGTCATGAATACCTGGAACCCATTGCTGACATGCTGCATGGAATATACCTCTTTTCTTAATTTGTTTGACTATACTATGTTTTATAATAGTCGTCAATATAGTAAATGTATGATTGCTGAATTCTTAAAGGGGGGATCGCAATCCCCCACATTTCAGCGATTTATTCGCCGAATTTGTGGGAGAATTCCGCTATGGGCGGCATTCTAACCTACAGAAAACCCGCCGATAAAGTCCGCAGGGCTTTATCGGCGGCCTAAAAAAAGCCCGCCGTAAGGCGGGCAGGGCAAAGAAAAATAGATTACCGGGCGGTCATCATCTGGTCAATATAGGAACGCAGCGTAGTACCATCGACAGTGCCCAACAACGT